>CAILUI010000315.1 GCA_903837355.1 uncultured Victivallales bacterium | reverse complement strand
TGCGGTTATTATGTGCAATCAATACCAGTCTTATGAAACTATATAGTGACCACACTAAAGACACGTGAATCATGTACTAAGAATCACCTTATCAATGAGTTAGACTATATCATGCGCCCCAGGCAGGGGGGAACATCCGCCAGACTCGGAGCCGTCGCCAGGCCCCGGGCCCGGCAGTTCTCGAAGAACCGGCGTTTGTCATCCAGGCTGCCTGTATCCAGATCGCGGTTGAGTCCGGGCAGAAGGATAGTGATTTCGTGATGCTGCACGTAGGACAGGGCCTTCGGCCGCTCCTCACGCCGGAAGAGTTCGTACATGTAGTAGGACGCGGGGGAGATGTTGCTGAGGTTGGCGAGCAGGATCTGGTCGATGACCTGCCTCCAGATGGGCACCTTGAAGCGACGGCTCACGCAGGCCCCCCAGCGGCGCACCGCGATGGCCGTCTGCAGCAGAGAGAGCGCCGGCCACGCAACGACCTCGACCAGGAGCTTTACGGTCCCGGTCCAGCCTCTGACGGCAGCCCTCTCCCAGGCCAGCGACAGACGGTGCATACGGTCCATCGGGCGCGGCGAACGCGCGAAACGGAACCACGGCAGGAGCAGCCGGCAGTGGTCATACGCCAGCAGTAGCCTGACAACCCCTCCCGTTCGGGTCTGCTTCACCATCGGAGCCCCTCCGGTTCAGGTGCTGGTCAGGTGAACCTGTTCTCGATCGCCAGCCCACTGCATGGACCGCAGAGAATACATCCTACCGGCCGAAAGGTCCAACGCGGCGGCGGCGTGGACGGCTACCCGTCCACTGGGTATGTTGCGGGTTTGACCTCAGCGGCAGACCCTCAACGTGGGATGGTCAGAACATGCGACGCAGCGAACGCGAGATCACCGACCGCGCCCTCATCGACGACATCATCCGGCGGGCACAGGTCTGTCGCCTGGGCCTGCTTGATGGCGATCTGCCCTATATCGTGCCGTTGAGCTTCGGCTACGACGGGCAGACACTCTACTTCCACTGCGCGCCGCAGGGCCGCAAGCTGGACCTCATCCGGCGCCAACCGCGGGTGTGCTTCGAGCTCGACATCATGGAGACCCTCATCGAGGCCGCCGAGGCCTGCCACTGGGGGGTCCGCTACCAGAGTGTGATGGGTACCGGCACGGCCGAGATCGTCGCGGACGCCGCGGGCAAGCGGCAGGCGCTGGCGGCCGTGATGGCCCACTACGCGCCGGACGGCACCTATGCCTTTCCAGATGCGGCCGTAGCCCGAACCGGGGCGCTGCGCGTGACCATCGAGAGCATCGCGGGCAAGCAGTCCGCGCGCTAACCCGCGGGGGCAAGGCGCCGTCGCGATCTGGACTGCGGGTACGAGTCGGTCGAAACCAGCCAGCGCCGGCACCGGCCCGCTGGCGTAGCCTGAGCGGGGCATCCATGGCCATGTTTCTGAGCCCATCCAGCCTACAGATGAGTACGGACGTCCTGGTCCTGGGCGCCGGCGGGGCGGGTCTGCGTGCCGCCCTGGAGGCGGCCCGCGGCGGGGCGAAGGTCACCGTGGTCTCGAAGCTCGGTAGCGACGAGCCAACCTGCACCGTGGCGGCCTGGGGCGGCCTGACCTACTGCCCGGAGGACCAGCGCGACGAACTCTTCCGCCAGGTGGTCGAGACCGGTGGCTTCCTCAACAACCAGCGCCTCGTGGAAGCCTTCGTGCGCGACACCCCGGAACGCATCCGCGAATTGGCGGAACTGGGCGTGCCCCTGGAGGTGCTGGACGGCGCCGACCGGGCCGGCCGCCTCGGCCTGGTCAAAATCCCCGGCCAGGGCCGTACCACCGGTCTCGCCCTGACCCGGCCGTTGCGGGCGGCGGCCGCCGCATTGGGCGTCGAGTTCCTGGACCACCTGCTGGTCACTTCGCTGGTGAAGCGGGGCGGGCGGGTGAGCGGGGCGCTCGCCGTGCATCTCAAGGACGGGGTGCTGGTCGGCCTCAGCGCCAAGGCGGTGATCGTAGCCACGGGGGGCGGGGCCTGCCTGTACGGCCGCACCGACAACCCCGCCGGAACGACCGCCGACGGGATCGCCGCAGCCTACAATGCCGGGGCCGACGTGATCGATATGGAGTGCATCAGCTTCTTCTTCCCCGAGGCGCGCCTCGGGGAGCTGTTCGCGGTGCGCGCAGCCCCCGACGCGGGCTTCCTTGGGGTGGGCGCCGCACACTACTTCCTCGGCGGCATCCGCATCGACGAACGGGCCCAGACCACGCTGCCGGGGCTGTTCGCGGCCGGGGAGGCCACCGGCGGGCTGTTCGGCGCGGCGCGCCTGGGCGGCACGGCGATGGCCGAGATGCTCGTCTTCGGCGCCATCGCCGGACGCGAAGCCGCCGCCTACGCCGCCCAACGGCGGCGGCCGCCCGCCATCAGCGCCCGCCGACTGGAGGACGAGAGCCGAGTGCTGGACACCCTCTGCAGCGACGGCGAGCCGCCGGCGTGCTCGTTCACGGCGGAGTTGGCCGACATCATGTGGCGATACTGCGGCACCATGAAGACGGCGCCGACGCTGCGCCAGGCCGCGCTGGCGCTCGGGGAGCTGGGACGGCGCCTGGGGCCCGTCGCGACCAGCCTGCCCGAACTGCGCCAGGCCGTGGAAAGCCTGCACCTGTTCCGCGTCGCCCAACTGATCGTGACCGCAACGGAACTGCGCCAGGAGACGCGCGGCTGCTTCTGGCGGCTCGACTACCCCACACCCGACAACGACAACGGGCTGGCCAACCTCGTCCTGCGCCGGACCCGCTCCGGGATCACGCCGGAACGCTGTCCCGTGGTCATGACCCGGCTGCAGACCCCGACCCCGCCCCGCATCGGCGCCGGCTGCTTCAGCTACCTGCCGTAGGGCGGGGCCAGCGGCGGCGGTTCGGGCATCGGCATCGCCTCACGCACTGGAGGGCGAAGCTCCCCAGGCGCGTCAGCGCCGCTGAGCCGCATCCTGCCGGCGCCCTGCCGTTCCCGCAGCCCCAGCGGCGGCGGTTCAGACATCGGCATCGACCCACGCACTGGAGGGCGAGCACAGGGGCGGCATCAGCCGACCCGGCGCGCTGCCGTTCCCGCAGCGCCAGCGGCGGCGGTTCGGGCGGCCGCAC
>CAILUI010000314.1 GCA_903837355.1 uncultured Victivallales bacterium | reverse complement strand
GTGATGGCCGTCGGCGGCGGCGGTTAGGCGGGAAGGCGGGAAGGCGGGAAGGCGGGAAGGCGGGAAGGCGGGAAGGCGGGAAGGCGGGAAGGCGGGAAGGCGGGAAGGCGGGAAGGCGGGAAGGCGGTTAGGCGGTTAGGCGGTTAGGCGGCAGCATCGGACCCGAGTCCGGAAACGCGGAATGCCCCGAGGTACGACCTAACCGTCTACAGCCTGAGTACCTAATGGCCTTGGCGTCCTGTTGGACGCCCATGGGGCCGTTTCATCCTTAGGAGGTGGCGCATGGCCTGGCGACGTCTGCTGTTGGCGAGCGTGGCGCTGTTGGCGTCAGGACTCTTGGCCCTCGGACCGGGGGACGCCGCACCGGCGCTTGATGGGGTGACCTATGTCAAGGGCCAGGCTCCGGATTTTGCCGCCCAATGGACTCTCGTCGAGTTCTGGGCGACGTGGTGCGCCCCCTGTAAGCGCACCATTCCGCACCTGACGGAGTTGCTCAAACAGCACGGCGCGAAGCTGGCCGTGGTGGGCCTGTCGGATGAGGATGAGGCCACGGTGCGTCCGTTCGTTCAAGCCCAGGGCGAGGCCATGGGTTACAGCGTAGGTCTGGTGCCCAAGGACACCCGCGAGCGCTACATGCAGGGCCGTAGCGGCATTCCCTGCGCCTTCCTCGTCAGTCCGCAGAAGCAGGTCGCCTGGGTCGGTCACCCGGCCGCGGTGGATGCGGTGCTGCAGCAGGCCATCGAGGGCCGCTTCGATGTGGAGCGGGCCCAGCGCGTTCAGCCCCTGGAGAACGCCTTCGCGGGGGCCTTGCAGAGTCGTAACCTCGACCTGGTGACGACGGCCGCAGAGGCGCTCCTGGCGGAGGAACCCGCGCACGGCGAAGCGCTCCGCATCCGCGTCGCCATCGCGCACCAGAAGCGCGATCCCGCGGGGGCCAGGGCCGCGTACGAACGGGCGGCGGCAGCCACGATCACGCCGGCGACGGCAGAGGCCCTGGCTTACGCGCTGCTGGGCGATGCCGACCTCGCCTTCCGTTTCATCGACGTGGCGGCGCGCTTCGTGGCGCGCGTGCGTGAGGCCGCACCGGCGGTCCCCGCCACCCTGGCGTTGCAGGCCCGCTATGCCTACGTCTGTGGTCGCCTGGACGAAGCCATCGCCCTGCAGGAGCAAGCCGTCGCCGCCGACCCGGAAGCGGCGCCCGCGCTGGCCTACTATCGCCAGATTAAGGCGTTGCGGGACCAGCCCTGAGAACCCCCATGAACGAACTGCAGAGCGGTCGACTTCTCCTCGGCGATGAGCGCGCCTTGGCGCCCAGTCTGGAACGCTGGGCAGCGCTGCCGGTGGACCAGGTGCTGCGCGCACCGCCGGGCTGGCGGCCCGACGCCGCACAGACGACCCTCGGCCGCGAGTTTCAGGTGACCGGTCCGGCGACCTACTCACGGCGCACGCACAGCACGATGCGTTTCGCGCCTTCGGCGCGACCGGGTTGGTGGATCGACCGCGCCGACCTGCCGGAACAGCTTCCGATTCAGGTCAGTGCCCGCAATGTCTGGACGACCGCCCGCAACATTGTCCTGCGCAGCGGTAACCCACACAACTACCTGCGTATGGTCGAGCATATCATCGCGCTGAAGCTCGGCCTCGGGCTGGACAACGTGCTGATTCACATCGGTACCGGCGACCCGCCGCTGTTCGACGTGGGCAGCATGCCGCTGGTCGACGGCGTCGAGCAGGCCGGGATCGTGGTCCAGAGTCCGCGGCAGCCGTTGGTCTACTGGACGGTGAAGGAACCGGTCACGGTGGTGAACCCCAGCGGGGGCTTCCTCCATCTCGCGCCGGCTGAACCCGGCCAGCAGGGGCTGCGGCTCGACGTGGCCGTCGACTTCCCGACGGCGATTGGCCGGCAGCGGATCCAGTTCGATCTCTGCGGCGCCGCCTTCCGTCTCGGTGCCCAGGCCCGTACCAATTGCTCCATCGCCGAGATGATCTTCGCGAAGACCGTCGGCAAGTTGTTCGCCGACGTGCGCGGCCTGGGGTACACCCGGGAGAACATCCTCATCGCCGGGCGTCACGGTTACCTCAACACACCGCGTCTGGTCGAGAACGGGAAGTCGCTGGAGGCGGTCTGGCACCGCGCCGTGCTCGACCTCGTGGCCGCGCTCTCGCTGATCGAAACGGGTCGCCTGGCAGGGACGGTGGTTTCGTACAAGGCTGGCCACGCCCTCGATGTGCGTCTGGTGACCCAGCTCGCCCTGCACGACCTGCTGGAGCCGTTGCCCTCAGCCCGCTAGGCACCTCGTCAGCGGATAGGGATCTTCGGGGAGAAGAGCAGCCGCCAGTACGACTCGTTCGGGTCGCGGTGATACTCGAACAGGCGCCAGAGGATGGAGAACTGGCGGCGATCCACATCGGACTCGCTGCTGAAAAAGGGCTGGCATTCGGTGACGGTTGACGTACCTCTCCGGACATGCCAGAACAGCCTCCAGAAGATGCTGAACTTGGTCTCCTCCGGGGCGGAAGAGTAGAACGCCAGCGGGAAGAGGAGAGTGTTGTTGTCCCAGTGCCAGAGCAGTGGGAAGAGAGTGAAGTAGTCCTCTCCCCACCACACGGGGCCGATGGCGGCCGTCTCGCCGACCTTGCCGCCCAAAGGCAAGAGCACGAAGTTGTCGTTCCACTGCCAGTACAGCGGGATGACGTTGAAGTAGTCGGGCCCCCACCAGACGGGCCCGACCGCCGCGGAATCGCCGACCTTACCGCCCAGTGGCAGGAGCACGAAGTTATCGTCCCACTGCCAGTACAGCGGGATGACGTTGAAGTAGTCCGGCCCCCACCAGACGGGTCCGACGGCCGCGGCTTCGCCGACTTTGCCACCCAAGGGCAAGAGCACGAAGTTATCGTCCCACTGCCAGTACAGGGGGAAGACGCTGAGGTAGTTCTCACCCCACCAGACGGGCCCGACCGCGGTGGTCTCGCCGACCTTGCCGGCCAAGGGCAGGAGCACGAAGTTGTCGTCCCACTGCCAGTACAAGGGGATGACGTTGAGGTAGTCAGGCCCCCACCAGACGGGCCCGACGGCCGCGGCCTCACCGACCTTGCCGCCGAGCGGCAGGAGCACGAAGTTGTCGTCCCACTGCCAGTATAGCGGAAACACGTTGAGGTAGTTCTCACCCCACCAGACGGGCCCGACCGCGGTGGTCTCGCCGACTTTGCCGGCCAAGGGCAGGAGCACGAAGTTGTCATCCCACTGCCAGTATAAGGGGACGACGTTGAGGTAGTTCTCACCCCACCAGACGGGCCCGACCGCGCCGCTGTCGCCGACTTTTCCACCCAAGGGCAGGAGCACGAAATTATCGTCCCACTGCCAGTACAGCGGGATCACGCCGAAAGAACTGGGGCTCCACCAGAGCGGGCCGGCAACCGTCGTTTCGCCGACTTTTCCGCCCAGGGGCAGGACCACGACGTTATCGTCCCACTGCCAGTACAGGGGGATGATGTTGAGGTAGTCCGGTCCCCACCAGACCGGTCCGACCGCGCCGCTGTCGCCGACTTTGCCGCCGAGCGGCAGGATCACGAAGTTGTCGTCCCACTGCCAGTACAGGGGGATGATGTTGAAGTAGTCCGGTCCCCACCAGACCGGTCCGACCGCCGCCTTGTCGCCGACTTTGCCGCCGAGCGGCAGGATCACGAAGTTGTCGTCCCACTGCCAGTACAGGGGGATGATGTTAAGGTAGTCGGGCCCCCACCAGACCGGTCCAACCGCCGCTTTGTCGCCGACCTTGCCGCCCACGGGCAGGACCACGAAGTTGTTGTCCCACTGCATGAACAAGGGGATGAGGCCGGCGGTGCGCGCGCTCCAGTAGGCGGGGAACACCATGGTTCCCTGGCTGCCGTCGGCGCCACGCTGGTGGTAGATCAACAGCAGCGCCGAGGTCCTGCTCTCGCCGGTGCTGTAGGACCGATGGTAGAGCAGCGGGAAGAGCGGGACGTAGCTGGTACTGACAGCGCCCTCCGCCTGCCCCCGCAGCGTCCCGGTTCCGAGGCTCAGTCCCACGCATACCAAGGTCAGAGCAAGCAGATGGCGCGCCATCGTACACCTCCGTGCAGCAGTGAGTTGCGGAGCCGCCGTCAACAGAGAGGATAACCTGCCCGCGGCGCCGCGTCAAGAGCGACAAGGGCTACGGGTGCAGGACCGCTGGCGGGCTCGCCGTACCCGAACCGCGGGGTTATACTAGCGAGGTTCCTGCAGAACCTCAGGAGCGGCTCACGGGGAATCAGCGCCAACGGTGCGGCGATCCCTTAGCCCAGCCCAGCGGGCTGGGTTGAGGCCCCCTTGGGTCCGTAGCCCTGTAGGGGCGAACTAGGTGCACGGGGGCTAACGCGACCCTTCAGGCCGCGCCGAGTGCGCCACCTTCACCCAGGCCGGTGGCCTGGGCTAAGGGATGGCGGCCGTTCAGGCCTCATAGCCGGCAAGCACCAGGTTCCGCGGTGGCCGTTTACCCGCCCCGGCGCGTCAAAGGGGACTGGCGACCCGCCCATGATCAGAAACTTCCTGTGGTGCTTCGTGCCGCTCTTTGTGGCCGTCGATGCCTTCGGCGTGCTGCCGCTGTTCATGTCATTGACGGCGGAGTTGACGGCGGAGCGCCGGCGGCGCATCGTCCTGCAGTCGGTGCTGACCGCGGGGACGGTGGCCCTGGCCTTCACGCTGGTCGGCAGGCCGGGGTTGCGTGCCCTCGGGATCTCGGTCAGCGACTTCATGATGGCCGGTGGCCTGCTGCTGTTTGCCCTCTCGCTGCGCGACCTGCTGAGCGTCGAGAAAGAGAAAAGCCGGGTGGATCTGGACACGCTGGGAGCGGTTCCGATCGGCGTGCCGCTGATCACCGGCCCGGCGGTACTCACCACCTGCATGCTGCTTGCCGATCAACACGGCATGGTGCCGACCCTGGCCGCCACCGTCGCCAACATCCTCATCGCCGGCGTGGTCTTCTGGTTCGCCCGGCCGATCGGCCGCGCCCTGGGCGATGCCGGCGCCAAGATCCTCTCGAAGATGGCTGCCCTGCTCCTGGCCTCCATCGGCGTGATGATGATCCGCCGCGGCGTCATGCTGGTCGTCGACCAGGCGCACGGCCCCTGAGGCCGGCTTACCCGCTGAGGCCGGCGGCGGCCAGCGGCACAACGGCCGCCGCGGCGCGCTCCGGGTCCAGTCCCGGCACGAACGCCGACAGCCGCTGGGCCGCGGCGCGCGGCGCGGCAAGCACGGCCAGGAAGTCGAGGTCGAGACTGGCCTCGGCATACGCCCCGATCCAGCGCTCGGCGACGTCCAGCTCCTGCTGCAGGGCCGGTATCAGCAACG
>CAILUI010000313.1 GCA_903837355.1 uncultured Victivallales bacterium | reverse complement strand
GGACGCTGGCTTCCACATCGAACAGGGTCCCGTCCTTACGGCGATGCCGGGACTCGAAGCGATCCTGACCCTGCGCCGTGATCTTCCGGATGCGAGAGGCTACGCCCTCAGCCGACTCGGTGACTACCAGGTCAGGGACGCTCATGGCCAGCAGTTCCGCCTCGCTGTAGCCGCTCATCCGGCAGTAGGCGTCGTTGACGGCCAGCAGACGCCCCTGCGCGGTTGTCTGCCAGAAACCATCCATGGCCGTCTGGAGGATGGCGTGCAATTGCCCGGCGACTCTCATTACGCCCACGTCCGCCGCTTGGCGCAGTTCAGCAGCGTCCCCAGTGCGAGTGAACTTGTTGGTCATAGGCACCTCAACCACTTAGCCAGCGGATACTCAGCCCGACTCCATGCAGGCAGCAACGGTCCCTCTTCCACCCAAGAACCGTATCAGAAAGTACTGTCGCCGGACCTGTCTGCAATACGCCGCAAGCGAAGTTACGAGGACGTTACGGTCTGCGACCGCTGGCTCCGTTTCAACACGTTCGTTCAGGATTTGGAGCGCCTTGACGGCGACGACGCTGCCCGGCTTGACGCACTCACCATCGACAAGGACAGGTTGGGGGCGCAGACCGGCCCACGGGTCTATGGCCCCGAGACCTGCTGCTGGCTGTCCATCGCATTCTGCAAGCAGCCTTACACTGGACGGACCCGGAGCGCGGTCTCCCTGCCGTGGTCATGCGGGTCACTTGGACGGCAACGCGATGACGGGAGCCAGGCAGGCGCGGACTCCCAGGATGTTGTACGAGTTGTCTGGCCAGCTTCCGAGCCGGTTGGCCAACCGCACGCCTCCGGAGGCGCCGAGCCAACTGCCGCCGCGCCACACGCGGAAGGGGGTCGCTCGCGTATTTGCAGGATCGACGCTTGGCGAGCAACCGTAGTATTTCTCATCATACCCGTCTAAACACGACTCCCACACGTTGCCGCCCATATCGTACAGCCCCAGTTCGTTCGCCTTCTTCTGGCCCACCGGATGTGTCGAGGCATCGCTGTTGTCGCCGTACCACGCCACCTCGTCGGCGATGCTCGAACCACTGTAGGTGTACCCACCAGACTGCGCTCCGCCGCGTGCCGCGTATTCCCACTCCGCCTCTGTGGGCAGGCGGTACTCGTACCCCGCTGGCAACCGCCCCGCGGCACGCTCCCGCTCACTGAGCTTGGCGCAGAACGCCACCGCCTCGGTCCATGACACCAACTCAACCGGATTACGCGCACCCTTGAAGGAACTCGGGTTCACCCCCACCACCGCCTCGTACTCCGTCTGGGTCACCTCGTACTTTCCCATCCAGAACCCGCGGGAGATCAGCACCATGTGTACCGGCTTCTCGTCATCATCATTGTCGGTCGAGCCCATCTGAAAGGTGCCTGGATGCACAAAGACCACCTCCATGCCAAGGTCCGGCACGCTCCAGGCCTGGCCCTCGGCAGGGACGGAACCTGTCGACTTAGTCACGTTCGCTTCCTGAGCCGTTCCGGCCGCAGCGATCAGCATGCACGCCGCAGCCAGCGGCCATACAGGGCACGCATTCATGAGCGTCCTTCCCGGCCTGGAAGTGTCGCTTGGCACCATTGAGAGCACGCCGTGTTCAGACTCACACCAGTTCACTGAGGTCCGTCGCCTCATCCCGGATGGCGCTGACACTCAGAAGCGTCGGCACGATCCCGGCCACTGCGTCTTTCACCGTCCGGTTCAGGAACGCATCCATGGACCGCGGATTCGCCAGGGCTACGGTCGCCTTGCGCAGCAGCTCGCCCTCGAGCGGGCAGGAGAGGTCGGCTCCCTGCACTATCGAGAGGAACCTTGTCCGATGCCGGGCTGTCATTTCGGCACCGGCGATCAGCCGGCTATATACCTCCTGCAGGGCCGCCAGATAGACGACGGCCAGTTCCACCGCCTCGCGGTACCTGCGGATGTAGTCGATTCCCGTGACGTATTCGGCGAACAGGCTGGACGTCTCTTTGGAGTTGTACTCGTCGCGCGCTTTACGGTATGGCCCGATGGTGGTGCAGCTTCTGAGCGTAAGCAGGATGTTATCGACCGAGTCCTCGATCTCGTCCTCTGTCGGGAAATGCCCGTACGTCTCGACGAAGGCCCGCTGGAGCGCGAAGCGGAACCAGTCTTCCGTATTGCGTGGTTTCAGCGCCCGGATGCAGTCTGCCCAGAGATGGAAGTCCTGGCTGAGGAAGTCGTAGTCTGTGCCTGACTTCTCCTCTAATCGGTAGACCTCGGAGTACAGGAAGTAGTCCTGGAACACCTCGCACTCCCGGTGCTTCCGGCGGTTGTCTCCGCTGCGGTAGTATGCCCCGGCAATGCGGTTCACGTACGGGTGGACGATCTGGTCAGCGGCCACGTGCGTCAGGTATCCGGCCGCAAAAGCGATCAACTGGCGGTCGATCACACCCGGATTCGCGCCGGCGTCAGTTCGCGCCACATCCCTGAAGACCACCTCTGCGAGGCTGAGTGGCAGATAGTTCGGCGCGAGGGAGTGCATCTGGTACGCCCACGGCTCAGGGGCAGCCGCCTGCACGAAGCCGTCCACAAGCATGTCGCCGCCAGCCTTCAGGAGGTTCCGGTAATAGAACAGGTCTGGTCCCATGCTTCCCAGGTTGTAGTACGGGCGGCAGTTCTCCATCTCGTTCTCCACCATGTCGGCGAACTCGGTGTACGCCGGCACTCCCTTCGCCCTGAGGGTGTCGGCCGCCTTGTGGGCAATGATCATATGTGCGATGTTTGCTGGCATCTTGGACGGTCCTTCTCGCGCTGCTCAACCTGCGCCATGGTTAGGGGACCGAGGTTACGATGCGGCAGCCGGCACCGTCCGTCTCGATCCATTCTGGCAGAGGCAGTCCGGCCCCCGCCGACCCCCTCACGAAACTCACATAGCTTTCGGGGATGCGTCCGTCCCCGAACAGGAACCGGGTTGGGTTATCACTGAAGATCAGTTCCTTGGCGGAATCGTCTAGTTTCTTGGTGTCCCGGAATGGCCTCGCATACTCCGCTTCAGTCCACGTATGGCTGATCATGCTGGCGTCAGTACCGAACAGAACGCCACGGGCAGTATCGGCGTTCTCCATGACCTCCCGCAGGTGCCCGAAGTACCCAGCAGCGGTGTCTCGACAGAGAGCCATGTCGTGGTAGGACAGGTCGCCATACACGGAGCCGAAGTCCGGATCGGTACCTGACCGGGCGATCCAGTTCAGTATTTCCCGCCGCCAGGTGGCGGACTGCAGCCTCTTTGCCCCGTCTTCATGCAGGTAGTTCCCCCCGAGGTGGGCGAAGTTGATCTTCAGACGGTACTCGCGAAGGGGGTCAAGCCAGTTGGAGACTTCGGTCAGCGGCCACACACCGGTCTCTTTGTCGTCGGCGCCCACCGAGTAGGCACCGCCCACGGACGCATGAGCGGTGATCGGAACGCGGCCATCGGCGCAGTGGGAGTACAGCTTCTTCAGGTTGTCGACCACGTGGCCGGGGACATTCCTCTGCCAGGCGGCCCTCGGTGACGGGTGGTAGCCAAGCGCAGGGTACATCTTCACCCCCACGAAGCCCTTGTTCGTCAGGGCGTCAATGCAGAGGTCAGCCGCATCCGGCCGCCGAGG
>CAILUI010000312.1 GCA_903837355.1 uncultured Victivallales bacterium | reverse complement strand
GGGGAAAACAAGAGCCCGTGGAGATGCGGTGGGCCGCCACCGCTGGAGGTCAGTACGCGCGGGTGCCCTCACCCGCGGCCGCGTGGGGGCACGCGGCGGTACGGTGCCGACCGGTGGAGACGCGGTGGGCCGCCAGCGCAGGAGGTCAGTACGCGCGGGTGCCCTCACCCGCGGCCGCGTGAGGGCACGCGGCGGTACGGTTCCGACCAGCGGAGATGCGGTGGGCCGCCAGCGCCGGAGGTCAGTACGCGCGGGTGCCCTCACCCGCGGCCGCGTGAGGGCACGCGGCGGTACGGTTCCGACCGGAGCAGTCCAAGGCTTGGCCTGTGGGCCAGCGCGGTCTGGGACGGAGCTCGGGCGTCGCCCGGGCTCTTTGGACTGCGGCGGCTGGACGCCGCTTTCGAGCGGGCGCCGCGTGCTCAAGGGGCGTTCGTTTGGCGCACATGGCCGCAGTGGGGCTATGCGTCCAAGCGGACTCCTCGCCGGTGGGCATGGAAAAGCGGGGCGCGGAGTGGCCTCGCGGCAGGCGCGGCACCATCTTACGGCGCGGCCGCGGCGTGGCCGGGTGTGAGCCGCGCCCCGCGTGGGCAGGAGTGTACGCCATGGCAGGCAACCAGAAGTTACCCGATGCCGAGCGGCAGGAGCAGATCATCCGCGACCTGCGGCGCGACGCCACCGTTCGCCAGGCGGGCTACCGGGATCGGGCGCTCAAGCTGCTGCCGCACATCTGCGCGAGCTGCAAGCGCGAGTTCGAGGGCCGGCGGCTGCGTGAACTGACGGTGCATCACAAGGACCATAACTTCAAGAACAACCCGCCCGACGGCAGTAACTGGGAGCTGCTCTGCCTGTTCTGCCACGACCACGAGCACGAGAAGTACAAGACCGTGGCGTACCACCTTGGGGCGGTGCCTGAGGATAACGAGCCGGCGCCGTCCATTTTCTCGCCGTTCGACAAGCTCGACGAACTGCTCAAGTCCGCCGGCGGCGCGCCGGCGACGGATGCCGCGGCCGGGGCGGACGAGTCGCCGACGTAGTTGTGTGCGCAAACGGGAGGTGCTGGGCGATGCAGCAACCGACAGCGGACCCCAGGCAAGGCCCTCTCGCGACCCCGTCCGAACGGCAGGACCCGAGGCAGTGGGAGCGCTGGGCGTGGGTGGCGCTGGCGCTGGCGCTGCTGACGGGCTTGGTGTTGCGCGGCGTGGTGGTCTTCGCGGGCGATCTGCCCCGTGGGATCAACGGCGGCTACTATCCGGTGCAGGTCCGCGCCATCCTGCGCTCGGGCACGTTGGCGCTGCCGGATTTCCCGCTTCTGTTTTACGTCCAGACCCTCCTGGCCCTGCTTCTGAGGCCCTTCTGCCCGGACCAGGGTCGTGCCATCCTGCTGGCAACGCAGGTGGCCGACACCGTGCTTCCCTGTCTGGTGGTGGTGCCGGCCTTCCTGCTGGCGCGGGCCTGGGTGCCGTCATCGCGACGAGCCAACCTGCCGATCGTGGTGCTGGTGGCGGGACTGGTCGCGGTCGCCAACCCCATGACGCTGCGCATGGCGGGCGACATGCAGAAGAACAGTGCCGCGCTGGGCCTGGCGCTGCTGTTCGTCGTGTACGCGGACCGTTACCTGCGGACCCAGCGGCCGGCGGCCGCGCTCGGGGCGCTGGTGGCGCTGGGCCTGACGGGTCTCACTCACCTTGGGGTGTTTGGTCTGACGCTCCTCCTGGCGGTCCTGCTCGGGGCGACGGCGGTGTGGGATAGCCGCCACCGTCGGCGCTTGCTGGTGGCCTTGCCCGTGGCGGCCGCGGTCGCAGGCGTGATGGCGCTGTTGATCTTCCTGTTCTTTGATCCGACGCGCATCGAGCGCTTGCTGGGATACCTGACCTCGCCGGCGCGTCTGCTGGGCCAGGGGCGCCCCGGCGGTGGCCCCGGTGGTCTGGGTGGTCAGGGTGGTCCCGGGCTTGGCCCGATGGGGCCCGGCTTGCTGTCGCGGTCCGACGTTCTTCCCGGCTTGCTGTTGGGTGCCATGGGGCTCTGGATGTGGCTGCTGCTCCTGGAGGTGGACCGCGCGCAGCGCCAGACGGTGCTGGCCTGCAGTCTGGCGGCGCTGGCGTTGGCCTGTCCCTGGCTGAATCCCGATCTGGGCTCGCGCCTGGCGCTGATGGCCGTGCTGCCGGGCGTCGTCTGTATCATCTTCGCCCTGGCGCACTGGCCGCGGGTCTGGGGCTGTGCCTTGGCCGGAGGCGCCATCGCCGCGCTGGCTCTTGTCGGGGGTTGGCGCCAAGGGCGGATCGGCCCCCCGGGGACGCTCAGTCGCGAGGCGCGGGCCGACCTGGCGAAGATTGCCACGCAGATCAAGAACCCCACCGGCACGCTGATCGTCGCCCGCCATGGTCTGGAGTGGTGGACCGCCTGGTTCACGGGCGCCCGGATCGCCAACAACCTGCGCGTCGTGCTCCCCGTCTGGGAGCAGTACGACCAGGTGTTCTCGCTGCTGGAGGTGGGGGGGCCGCAAGGGCTGCCATTCCAAGGCGGGATGGGCCCGCGGCCGGGTGGACAGCGAGCGGGGATGGGGCAGGGCGTGGGACCGGGTATGGGACCGGGCATGGGACCGGGCATGGGACCGGGCATGGGACCGGGCGTGGGCGGGCAGGGCATGGAGCCCGGTATGGGACCGGGCATGGGCGGACCGGGCATGGGACCGGGCATGGGCGGGCAGGGCATGGAACCCGGCATGGGACCGGGTGGCCAGCCCGGGCGGCAAGCCTTCCCTGATCAAGCCTTTGCGCCGCCGCCCGCGCCTGGCAGAGTCGGGCCAGACTCCCGCCCGGAGGCGTTTTCCCTACGTGAACTGGACGCCTGGTTGGACGAGCCCTTGTTCCCGGGGCCGGACCGGCGTCCGGTTCCAGGCCAGCGCCAGCCGACCCCCGGCAACCCGCTCTCTGGCCCCGGCGGCCGGGCGGGGCCGGCCGCGAGCCTGCGGTCTGACGGGATGGAAACGGCCTACCGCGGCTCGGCTCTGCTGTTGCAGCGTTTCCTGGAGAAGCCGCCGGCGTCACCCGAACCGTCGGCGCCCGTCCAGTAAGTCCAGTAGGTTCAGTCCGCCGGCTCTCAGGGCGCGGTCACGTAGATGCTGACGTGGGCTTCCTCGCGGAGCCGCCGGATGAGTTCGCCGCGCCGCGCCTCGCGGCGAGTGTCCCGCAGTTCCGTCAGGATGGCTTCGCGGACGTTGGCAAAGGGCAGCAGGTTGCCGGGGACGACGCTGCCGCCGCGGAGCAGATGCCAGCCGCTCGGAGTGCGTACCGGGTCGCTGATCTGGCCACCTTCCAGGCTGAGCGCCAGGCTCTCGAAGGAGGGTGGCAGGCGTCCCTGCGGGAGCGGCCCCAGGTCGCCGCCGTTGGTCTTGCTGGGGCAGTCGCTGTAGCGGGCCGCCAGGCTGGCGAAAGCGACGCCTTGGGCGATCTCGGCACGCCAGCCGGCGACCTGGTCGCGGGCCTTCGCGACCTCGTCGTCGGGGGCGTCTTCGCGCAGGGCACAGAGCAGGTGCGAAACGTGGTAGACGGCGGGGTGGCGGAAGGCGTCGGGGTGCGTGTCGTAGAACGCCTGGGCGGCCGGGTCCGTTACGCCTTCTTCGGCGGCGGTACTGTCGGCGAGCCAGCGGTCGACGGCGACGTTCTCGGCGAGGTGCCGGGCGAGTTGCTCGGCGGTGACTCCCTGGAGTCGTATCGACCTCTCAAAGCCCTTTCGGCCAAGCAGTTTACGCTGCTCATCGACGAGGCGTTGTCCGGCCTCGAGATCGAGTGTGGCACCGGCCAGCAGGGCTTCGCGCAGGACCAGTCGTTGGTTGATCAGGCTATCGACGAGGCTCACGGCCCAGGTGCGCACCTGTTCCGGGGTGGGTTTGAGGCCGTTCGCCAGCATGGCCTGCACCTGGGGTGCCAGCAGTGGGACGACGTCGGTGGCGCTGAGTTGCTCGCCGTTACCGTAGTCCGCCACGACCGGGGGGATGAAGTCCAGCAGGTCTGCGGCGGTCAGTCCATCGGTTTGGGCGCGGGCTGCCGGGGCGAGGCTAAGCAGCAGCAGGACGAGGGCGGCGGCGACAGAGGATTGCATGCGTGGTAGACCTGGCGTTACGGGCGCGGTTGCGAAGTACGGAGCTGAACGATACAGCCGAGCACGTCAGCGACGCCGGGGCAGGGTGTGCGCCAGCACCAGGCCTCAGCCTGGCGAGGCGAGACGACGAACAGACTCAGCAGCCGCGCCACGTGTTGCGGTTCAATCGTGGTCTGCGCCGCCAGGGCGTGCAGGTTGCGCACGGCCGCATCGTACTGGCCGGCGCTGGCCGCAGCGGCAGCCTGCAGGAGCTGTCCGGAGAGGCCAGCGGGCTGGCCCAGCGCCAAGGGGTCCGAGACCGCGCGCCAGGCGGCAGCACTCAACTGTGGCCAGGCCAGGCAGACACCGGCTTCAAACGCTCGCCGCGAGACGGGGTCCTTGCCGGTCAGTGCGCTGAGCTGGTTCAGGGCGCGCATGTCCGACACCCAGGCGGCGGCCCAGGTCTGCACCAGCGGGTGTTGCGGCCGGAGGGCCGCGAGGTGCGCCAGTCGCTCCGCAACCAGGGGTGCGCCGCTGACGGCGGCCGCATCGAGTTCACCGACCAGGCACTCGACGACGACGTCCTCCTCGCGCGTCCGGAGCCCGGTCAGCGCCGCGGTCTCTCCCTGGATGAAGGCGAGGAAGGCGGGGGACAGATCCAGCAGCGGTCGATGCGGATTGAGCAAGCGCAGAGCGGCTTCGGCAGCCTCGACGCTGGCGAAAGGGCGGCCGCCGAGGTACTGCTTGAAGGCGACGAGGGCTTCGACAGGGGGTCCGGTCTGTGCCGCGGCGCTGAAGGCGGCACCGGTGGCTTCCCGAACGCTGCGCCGGGCGTCCTCGATGCGTCCCTGGCGGATGGCGTCGTTGACCTGCAGCAAGGCGGCGTGGTGTTCGACGCGCCCCCTGGCCGCAGCCGCAAAGGCGTCCCCCGGACGCGCCTCGCCGAGCCGCTCCAGGGCGCGCCGTGAACGCGCCATGTCGCCGGCCAGAAACGCATCGCAGGCGTCGCGCAGCAACTGCGAATGCAGGGTCTCGATGGCTGGGGGGGCCTGTCTGCCGCAACCGGCCAACGCCAGCCACACTGCCGGCAGCAAGAAAATGCACCCCTTCAACTGGCAATGCCTTTTTGACCGGCCAAAGTTTGGGTAATGAATGTCGGCGGCGACCCGGCCCGTCGGCGCAGCGAAAAACATAGCACGGACGGGGGAGTTTCCCAACCATGGCGGAGCGTGTCGACCAACGCCGGCCCGAGCAGTTGCGCAGCGTATCCTTCCAGACGGGTTTCCAGAAACACCCGGCAGGCTCGGTACTGGTTGCGTTCGGTAACACCCGCGTCATCTGTTCGGTCTCGGTCGCGGATGGCGTACCGCGCTGGATGGCGCCTGGGGAGGGTCGGGGCTGGCTGACGGCAGAGTACCAGATGCTGCCTGGGGCGACCGCGGAGCGGGCGCCTCGCGAGGTCGGGCGCGGGCACGTCTCCGGGCGCAGTTCCGAGATTCAGCGGTTGATCGGGCGCAGCCTGCGGGCGACGCTGGATCTGGCCCGGATCCCAGGGCGGACATTGTACGTGGACTGCGACGTGCTCGATGCGGACGGCGGCACTCGTTGCGCCGCGGTCACGGGTGCCTGTGTGGCTCTCGAGGTGGCCTTGTTGTCGTTGCTCGAGAAGGGGGCGCTACGGGACTGGCCCATGGTGCGCCGTGTGGCCGCGGTGAGTGTCGGCATGGTCGGTGGCGAGGCGCTCCTGGACCTCTGCTATGCCGAGGACAGCACGGCGGCCGTGGACATGAACGTCGTGATGACTTCCAACGGTCAGTTCGTCGAGGTGCAGGGCACTGCCGAGCATGATCCTTTCAGCCGCGAGCAGATGAACGCGATGCTGGCGCTGGCCGAGGGTGGTCTGCAGGAGTTGTTCCGACTGCAGGGCGAGGCGGTGCGCGGCGCGCCGCGCTGACGAGGGTGACGGCCATGAGAGCTATGAACTGGAGCCGCGGCGCCGCCTGGGGCGTGGTGCTACTGTGGGCGGGCATCTGGACGGCGTCGGCAGAGGAGAGCGCTGTGCCTGCCGCGCCGGCGCCGCCCGGTGCGCCGGCGGCACTTGTTCCAGCCGCGCCCCCGGTACCGGCGGCGCCGGCGGTGTTGCCGGTGGTCGTGCATAGCGGCAAGCTGCTGCGGGTGGAGCGGGTGACCGGGGCTCTGCCGTGGGTGGATACGGAGCGGGTGCTGGCCGCCGGCAATCTCGATGCCGGTACGGGCGGCGCCGAGGCGGTGGTGTCGCGTGAGCCCGGTGCCGGGCAGTGCTTCGCGGTCGCGGTGCTTGAGGTGACGGGCGAGCGCAGCCTGAGCAAGTACGATTACCGACTCGATGCGGGCGGGAAGGCCTACGCGTGTCTGGGGCTGGGCGCGGGGGGGAATCCGTTTGACGCCCGGCGCTGGAAGGTGGCTACGCCCGGCGAGGTCGGGATGCTGTTCCAGATACCGGCAGAGCAGACGGTGGTGCACCTGGTCCCGGCGCTGACCTCCAGCGTGCCGCTGCGAGCGGTACGGGGCATCGCCTTTGCCCCGGCGTCAGCGGCGCCGGCGCCGGTTCCCGCCGTGCCCGACGCGGTGCCGGTTCCCGCGGTGCCGGACGCCGGGCCCGCGGTCGCGGCGCCGCCGGCGGCCCCCGCTGTGCCCGAGGCCGTGCCGGCAGCAGTG
>CAILUI010000311.1 GCA_903837355.1 uncultured Victivallales bacterium | reverse complement strand
TATGCGCACGCAAGGACATGAGGTCGCTGGTCTGGGATTGACTTCCGGTGGGAGTCGTCGGGCATCCTCCGCTGGTGCCGAGTCCCGTCGCCGCCCTGAACGTCCGTATCATGCCGGACTACGGCGTCCAGCCGCCGCAGTCCAAGGAGTCCCGCCGTCGCCGGGACTCAGGACCCCACCGCGCCGGCTGCCAGGCCAAGCTTTGGACTGCCGGTGGCGTGACACCGCTTTCCGGTCCCGCGCCCTTGGGCTGACGCCCCTGCGCGTCCGCTTGGCCAGCCTGGCCCTGGGGCTGCTGCTGGCGAGCGCCGGGATGCTGCGCGCCTTCGAGGACCAGACCGCGGCGCGCCTACCCGTTGACGCCGGTGGCCTTTACACCGCGCTTGCCGCGGACGTGGACGGCGACCGCGATCTCGACCTGGTACTAGCCACGCGGGTGGGCCTGCGGCTGTTGCTGAACAACGGCGCTGGCGTGTTCACGGATGTCAGTGCCGCGCGCTTGCCCGCCCTCACGGGCGCCTTCCTCAGCGCCGTGGCGGGTGACATCGATCATGACGGCGATCTGGACCTCTTCGCGGCCGACGCGGATGGCAACGGCCGGCTGCTGCTCAACACCGGCAGCGGCACCTTCGCCGACCAGTCCACCACCCGCCTGCCGATGGCCGCCGACAGTGCCGCTGACGCCGCCCTCGTGGACGCCGTGCTCGTGGACGTTGACGATGACGGCGACCTCGATCTCGTGGTGGCCTATCGCCGGAGCGCCGACCGGCTGCTGTTGAATGACGGTACCGGCGTCTTCACCGAAGCCCCCGCAGAACGCCTGCCTGGGGATGTCGGCGCGACCTCTGGAGTCGCCGCCGCGGACCTCAACGGCGATGGGCGGCCGGACCTCGTGTTCACCCGTCAAGATGGCCCTCTCCGCCTCCTGGTCAACGACGGTAATGGCGCCTTTGCAGAGTCTTCCGCAGCGAACCTGCCGGCAGAGCTGCCGGGGGCACTCGGCGTGAGCGCAGCAGACATGGATGGCGACGGCGACCTCGACCTGGTGGTCGCTGGCGGCAGCTCGGGCCTCGGGCTGCTGCGCAATGACGGCTCCGGCCACTTCCTCGCCGTAGCACCCACCGCGGCGCCCCTGCCAGCGCATCACGCGACGATGGTTGCCGTGGGCGACCTTAACGAGGACGGGCTCCCGGACGTCGTGGTGGCCTGCGCCGGCCAGGATCTTGTCCTGCTGAACAGCGGTGCAGGCGTCCTGACCGATGCCACCGCGACCGCCATCCCGGCGGACACCGGGCGCACCTTCGGCCTCGTGGCCGCCGACCTCGACGGCGACTTCGACCTGGATCTGGCCCTGGCGCGACCCACACTGCAGACGCGCCTGCTAATCAACCAGATCACCGTCCCGCGCCTACGCCTCAGCGCGCAGCCAAGCCTGGTCGAAGTCGGCCAGACCGTGGCCATCCACGTGGAGGCCTTTGACGAGGACGGCATCGCCACGCTCGCGGTAACCGTCAACGGCAGCAACCTGCCCCTGACCGCCGGCAACGGCACCTACATCCCGGCCGCTCCGGGCACCTTCACCGTCGTCGCCACCGCCACCGACACGCTGACCCACAGCAACACCCGCCAGACCACCTTCAGCGCCGTCACCAACCTCGCGCCAGTCGTCCATGCCGGCCCCGACGCCAGCGCCCGCAAGGGTCAGGCCTTCACCGGCAGCGGCTCGTTCACCGACCCCGGCGCAGACACCTGGACGGCAACCGTGAACTACGGCGATGGCAGCGGCGTACAGGCCCTGGCGCTGGCCCCGGACAAGACCTTCCAACTCAACCACGTCTACACCACCTTCGGGGCCTTCACCGTCACCGTCGCCATCCACGACGGCGCCGACACCGGCACCGACACGCGGCAGGTGACCGTGGTCAACCAGCCGCCGGTGGTCACTGCCATCCCCCCGCAAGTCGCCCAGGCACCCCTGCCCTTCACCACCATTCCCCTCGATGACTACGTGACCGATCCCGACCACACCGATGCCGAGATCACCTGGACCGTCCGTGGCAACACCGCCCTGAGCGTCAGCATCAGTGCCGCCCGCGTCGCCACCATCACCTACGCCGCCGGCACCGCGGCCGCCGAAACCCTCACCTTCACCGCCACCGACCCCATCGGCCTGCAGGACGCGACGGCGGTGCAGCTGGTGGTGACCCAAGTGAGTACCGACTTCCTGCGCCCGGTGGTGACGCTCGCAGCCACCCCCGACACCACGAACGCCGGTGGCACGATCCAGCTCACCCTCGCCGTCAGCGATGCGTCGGGCATCCTGCTGCGCGAACTCAAGGTCGACGGACTGGCCGTTACCCTGGACGGGGCCGGGCACGGCAGCTTCTCGTCACCGACGCCCGGCATCTTCACCGCCGTGGGCAGCGCCCTCGACGCCGGCGGCAACCGCGGCGAAACATCCGTGGAACTGCGCTTCCAGAGCCCCGGCGATACCACGCTCCCGACCGTGGCCATCACCACCCCGGCCAACGGCGACGAGGTCCCGGCGGCCATCGACATCGAAGGGACGGCTGCCGACGCCAACCTCCTGCGCTACACGCTCGAATACTCCGTCAAGAACCGCAACGAGTACCGGCAGTTCGCCGCCGGCGGCACCCCGGTGGTCGCCGGCGTGCTCGGACAACTGGACACCACTGCGATGCAGAACGGCATCTACGACCTGCGCCTAAGCGCCGAAGACCGCTCCGGGAACACCGCCACCGTGCAGTCCGTCATCCAAGTCACCGCGCAACTCAAGGTCGGCGCCGTCTCGCTGCTGTTCAAGGACATGAAGGTGCCCGTCTCCGGCATCCCGATCGCGCTCAATCGCATGTACGACAGCCGCGACAAGGGCAAGGGCGACTTCGGCTACGGCTGGCGCCTCGATGTCACCAGCGTCAAGCTGACCCTCAGCGGCCCCCTGTCCGAAGAGTGGTACCAGACCCGTACCGGCTTCCTCCAACTCTATCAGCTCATCGAAACCGGACCGCACTATGCCATGGTCGACTACCCGGATGGCACCTGGGAAGCCTTCGCGATGCGCCTCAACCCGACGTCGTCGTACCTCGAGAGCTTCGCGGGCCTGGACGTCGATGTGTCCTTCGTCCCCTACGCCAGCACCTACTCAAGCCTGACCGCACTGGCAACCAACGTGGTCACCCTCGTCGACAACCAGCCGGGCCCGGTGATCCTCTATGACACGGACCAGTATCAGCCCTACGAACCCGCACGCTTTCGACTCACCACCCGCGAGGGCGGGCAACTGGTGCTGCAGGCCAACGGTGGCGTCGAGAGCATTACCGACGCCAACGGCAACGTTACCACCTTCTCAGCCGCCGGCATCACCCACTCCAGCGGCCGTGGCCTACAGATCCAGCGCGACGGCGAGAACCGCATCACCCGCACCACCGACCCGGCCGGAAACACCGTCACCTACGCCTATGATCCCTACGGCGACCTCGTGGCCGTCACGGACCAGCTCGGGGCAATTACCCGTTTCATCTACGACGGCGAACACAACCTCGTCGATATGATCACCGCCGATGGCGTCCGCGGCATCCGCAACCAGTACGATCCGGCCGGACGCCTGACCGCAAGCACCACCGCCGACGGCAGTCGCATCACCTTCACGCACGACCTGAACGGACACACTGAGACCGTCGCCGATGCGGCCGGCAAACCCCACACCGCGCGCTATGACAACAACGGCTACGTGACCTCCACCACGGACCCGCTGGGGCACACCTCAACGTTTACCTACGATGCCGACGGCCACCAACTCACGGCCAGCGACGCGCTGGGTAACACGATCACCTACACCTACGATGCCAGCGGTAACCTGCTGACCGTGACCGCGCCGGACGGGAGCCTGTCCGGCGCCACCTTCGACGCCAGCAACAACGTCACCACCGTGCGCAATCCCGCCGGAGCGGTCACCCGCATGACCTACGACGCCCACGGCAACCTGCTGACGGTCACCAACGCCTTGGGGAAGGTCCGGGCCACCTATAGCTATGACAGTTTGGGACGAATGACCGGCTCGAGGGATGCGCTTGGGGAATCCTATGCCTTCGCCTACAACGCCTTTGGCGACCTGACCACCATCACCGATCCGCTCGGCAAGCAGACGACCTTCACCTACGATGCCAACGGCAACCGCTTGACCACGGCGCGGCAGCGCACTTTGGGCGACGGTACCACCGTGACCGAACAGACGCGCTTTGAGTACGATGGCCTGAACCGCCTCACCGCCCAGGTTGATCCCGAGGGGCGGCGTACGGAGATGGACTACACCACAACCCGCCATCTTAGCCGCAGCACTCTGCCGGGGGGCCTGGTCCACCGCTCGGAGTACAACGCGCGGGGCTTTCCCGAAAAGGCGATCTACCCCGACGGCACCGACCAGCAGTTCGCCTTCGACCCCCGCGGACTGCTGACCGCGACGACCAACCGCGACGGAACGGTTACCAGGCAGGCGTTCGACGATGCCGGCAACCTGACCCAGAAGACGCTCCCGGACGGCTCCAGCCTTTCCTATCAGTATGATGCCGCGGGCCGTCTGCTGGGGCAGGCCGACGCCCTGGGGAACACCTCCACGGTCGTCCTCGACGGCAACTCGCGGGTAACGCAGCAGGTGGACGCCCTCGGCAACGCCACGACGCTGTCCTACAATGCCAACTCGCTGCTGACCGGCAGTACCGACCCGCTCGGGCGCCACGTCGGGGTCTCCTACGATGCGGCCGGCAGGACCACGGGGGTTTCCTTCCCGGGCGGCGCCGCCGTGGGCTATGCCTACGATGATGCTGGGCGGCGTACGGCAGTCACCAACGAGCGCGGGGCCGTGATGCAGTATGCCTACGACGCCTTGGGACGGATTGCGAAGGTCACCGAACCGCTGGGCGCGGAGACCTCGTATTCCTACGACGAGATGGGCCACCGCGTAGCGGTCACCGACGCCCTCGGCAACACCACGCGCTACGAGTACAACGGCAGCGGCAGACGCACGCGGCGGCAACTGCCGTTGGGGATGTTCGAGACCTGGACCTATGACGGCGCCGGGAACCTCGTCAGCCACCGCGACCTCAACGGCGCCGTCACCACCTCTACCTACGACTACAACCGCGGCGGGCGCCGGACCTCCGTCCTCTATGCCGACGGCAGCGAGGAACTCTACAGTTACACCGCCGCGGGCAACCTGGCCGCCTACACCGACAGCGGCGGCACCTCGTCGTACGAGTATGACGCGGCCGGCCGCATCACTCGCCGGACCGACCCGCACGGCCAGGTGATCGCCTATACGTACGACGCCGCCGGACGCCTGGCCACCATGACCACGCCCGCCGGCGCGACACACTACGTTTTCGATGGGAACGAACTCCTGACCTCGCTGACCGACCCGCAGAACCGGACGTATACCTACGACCGTAACGCCGCGGGGCAGGTCGAGGCCGTGCACTACCCCAACGGCACGCAGACCGTGACCACCTACGACGCCCGCGCCCGCGTGACCCGCGTCGAACACCAGGCGCCCGACCATGCCATCCTACAGTCCTACGACTACACCTACGACGCCGCCAGCAACCGCACCCGCGTCGTGGAAAATGACGGCCGCCAAGTCGACTACACCTACGATACCCAGAACCGCCTCACCGCCGAGATCATCTCGCCCGCCGGCGGCGGCGCTATCCGCACCATCGCCTACACCTACGACGCGACCGGCAACCGCCTCACCCGCAACGACGCCGGCACGGTGTCCACCTACACCTACGACGCCAACAACCGCCTGCTCAGCGATGGCACCACCACCTACGCCTACGATGCCGCCGGACGCCTGGTCTCCGGCAGCGCCGCGGGAACGTCCTGGACCTATGCCTACAACGGCCGCAATCAGCTCGTACAGGCGGTCCGAGATGACCACGGCACCCTCACCACCATCGACCTGGTGTACCACCGCCACGACCGTATCGCTACCCTCGTCAACGGCGTGGAGACGAGCCGCATGATCCCTGACCCGACCATCGGCGTCACGGAGCGGGTCGCCGAACTCAGCCCCGGCGGCAGTGTGCTCGCCTTCACCGTCTTCGGAGAGGACCTCCTGAGCCGGACCGCCGACGGCGCCACTCTCTACTACCACCACGATGGCGCCGCCGGTTCCGTGGGCCTGCTGACTAACGCCAGCGGTCAGGCCATCGCCACCTACACCTACGACGCCTTCGGACGCCTCTTGACCAGCACCGGAACCGCCGTCAACCCGCACCGCTTCGCCGGCGAAACCCTGGACGGGAACCTGGCCCTCTACGACTTGCGCGCTCGGCTGTACGACCCGGAGAGCGGACGCTTCACCACCCCCGATCCCCTGGAGGGAATGGACAGCGATCCGGCGACCCAGAACCCCTACCTCTACGTGCGCAACAATCCCGTGAACTCCACCGACCCGAGCGGGAAGTCGGAGAATTTCAGCCTGGCGTCTGTCGTGATGACCTCGGCCCTGATCGTCACCGTTGCCTCCATCGGCAACGGGATCCTGATTGGAGCGGGAATGCACCCCTTCCTCATCGGCAAGGGACGCGTCAAGACCCATGACGTGACCCTTCCCGACGGCAGCCAGGGCGAGGCCGGATTCAGCGGCGAGTGGCTCCGGTGCTACTCGTCGGTTGACATCGGCGTCGGCGCTCTGGGCCTCAGCCCGAAACTCCTCGTGTCGCGTGCCTCCGGGATCAACGTGGGTGCGACGCACTTCGAACTGGGCTTCGGGCTCAACCTCCTGGGCGGCGACATCGGCGACACGCTCGGGGCCATCCGGGACGGCACGGAGGCCATCGGCGCCTTGGCCGTCTGCGGCGCCATGGCGGGAAATGTGGGCGGGCCAGAGGCCATACAGGCGTTCACCCGGTTCGCGGAGGGCTGCTTCGCGGATCTCGCGAAGGCCGGCGAGTTCGTCACCCAGAACTACTCGGTCGGTACGTCGATCGGCCTGTCAGCGGCCCACTTGTCCTATAGCTCCACCTCGTTGGCAGGGCTGAACATCGGCGGCTCGGTCGGCATGTCCGTCTCCGGCGTGGGGGCGTCCGTGGGGTTTGACATCGGCACGTCGTACAGCCTGAACATCCCTCCCAATGCCAGAGGCGGCGAGATGGGGGGGCTCCTGGGGCCCCCCTACGAGTCGCCTAGCGTCCAGCTCGTGTCTGCCTTCGGCTCCGTCAGTTCGAAGGTCCGTGCCACCTTCGGAATCTCCTATGCCTGGCCGATGTTCACCGGCGACTGATGGCCTGTGCCGCAAGGGCCTTGGACCGACATGATGTCATCGCGTAACCATAGACGCATAGACGAATCGGGAGTTGTGACCATGGGTACCGCCGCAACCCACCCCCCCCTACGGTCGCCGGGTGCGCCGCGCTGCCGGGGTGCGCTGGGATCTATCGTGGCGCTGTGGCTGCTGGCCGCGGCCCTGGTGCCCTTGTCGGCGGCACCGCTGGGCGGCGCCGATGGCGGCTTCGAGAATGGCTTTGCGGGGATGACCACCAGCGGCGACGCCGGCGTCGTCAGCCGCCTCGGTATCCTGGCCGCGCCGCAAGGCGCCGAGGCGGCCTTGCTCACCACCACCCCCGACGCCGGCACGGAGCCCGGCGATGCGACGGTCGCCAACGTCGTCTTCCCTGGCGTGGCCATCCCCACGGGCACCGCGCAACTGCGCTTCCAGGCCGCCTTCCTCACCGACGAACCGACGCACAGTCGGACCGACGACGGGCTGTCGGTCATCCTGCGCAACCAGACCACCTTCGCCGAAACCGTCATCCACGTCATCGACACCTTCGGACACGCCTACCCGGCACCGTGGACCGGTTATACCGAGATGAGTGGCTGGCGGAGCCTGGTCGCCGACCTCACGCCCCTCGCCGGCAGTCCCGACCTCTTCACCCTCGAGTTCCGCATCGGCGATACCGGCGATGGCCGCGCCGACTCCGCAGCCCTCATTGATGACGTCCGCCTCACGGCCGCCGGACTACCGCGTGCCAACGCCGGCTTCGATTACGCCGCGCGGGCGCTCGAGACAGAGCTGACCGTCAACGGCCTGGGCTCCACCGACGATGGTACCCTCGTCGACTACTTCTGGGACTTCGGCGACGGCGCCACTGCCAGCGGGCCGACCGCGACCTACACCTATGCCCGCAACGGCACCTTCCAGGGCTCCCTCACCGTCACCGACAACGACGGCAACCGCGACACCGACGTCTTCACGGTTGCCGTCGGCCCCGCCAACAACCCGCCCGTCTTCACCTCCGTGGCCGTCACCACCGGTGCCGATAACATCCTCTACAGCTACGCGCCGACCGTGGCCGACCCTGAGTTGCCCTTCGGCGATACCCTGACCTTCGCCCTCACCCAGAGTCCGGCGGGGATGAGCATCAACCCGCTGAGCGGGCGGTTGGCCTGGCTGCCGGGTCCCGCCTCGCCGCGCAGTAACCCCGTCACCCTCACCGTCACCGACAGCCAGGGCCTCACCGGCACCCAGAGCTACACCCTGACCGTCTCCGTGCCCAAACCGTTCGTCGCGGCGGCAGACGACGAGGGCAACATCTACGGCATCGAGAGCAACGGCGACGGCACCTGGTCCAACTACCGCCTGGAATCCACCATCGGCGCCCTCGACTGGGGTATCGCGGTGGCCGACTTCACCAGCGATGGGTACGCCGACATCCTGGGGGCCGTCGCTTCGGGCACGACCATGGTGTTCCACCTGCTGGCCAACGACGGCACCAACCACTTCGTCAACCGGGGCGCGGTCGGCAGCGCCGCGAGTGCCGGGGCCGCCTATGGCATGACCGCCGGGGACCTCGACCATGATGGCTACATGGACGTGGTCGCCAGCGGCGGCACCTCAAGCTGGATCGCGGTGGGGCTGGGCCGTGGCGACGGCACCTTCTCCTTCACGTCCATCGACACGGGCATCGCCAGCGGTCGCCACGTCGACATCGGCGACATTAACCAGGACGGACACCTCGACCTCGTCCGCGCCGCCTACAGTTCCGGGCAGGTCACGCTCTTCCGTGGCAATGGCGCCGGCGGCTTCACCAATGCGGGTGTGATTGCCGACCCGGGCACCGATCCCTACGGCGTCGCCTTGGCGGACTTCAACAACGACGGCACCCTCGACCTCGTGGCCAATGAGGGCGGTTCCGGCGACACCTTCTTCTATGCCGGCAACGGCACTGGCGCCTTCGCGCCGGGGGTAGCCGTGAGCGGGCCGGACGTCAACCGCCACACCTGCTTCGACAACCTCGACGCTGATGGCGACGGCAACCAGGACCTGGTGATGGGTGACTACGGCGGCCGCAGCCTGTACTATGCCCGCGGCAATGGCGACGGCACCTTCCAGACAGCCGCCAAGATCAGCACCTCCAACACGGCGGCGAACGTCCTCGGCATCGCGGCCCCACCGGGGCCCGCGCCGCTCGGCTACCCGCTAGCGGTGATCTCGCCGAACCCCTTCTTCGGCGGCCTCGGCGCCACGGTCGACTTCGACGCCTCCGCCTCGACCGTCGGCGGTGGGGCCACGAGCTGGACCGCCGCCTGGCAGTTCGGCGATGGCGGCACGGCTACCGGGGTCACCGGCGTCAGCCACACCTATCCCGCCGTCGAAGGTGACTACGTCGCCCGCCTCACCATCACCGACAACCTCGGTCGAGTCGCC
>CAILUI010000310.1 GCA_903837355.1 uncultured Victivallales bacterium | reverse complement strand
CGGCAGGGGCGCTTCGGCAGACTGGCTCTCACAGGCATCCTCCGCTTGGATACCTGGCAATCTGCACACGCCGCACGCCGAATACACAGGGGAAGAAGAGGCGAAGAACACGCCAAGAACAGCTCACCAATCAGGGAAGCCGCATCAAGACGCCCCCGGAACCGGACGAAGAAGAACTCCGGCAACCCCTACCAGCCTCGCGGTGGGGCCACTCAGACCGCCCGTTTTGAGCCCGCTTGCGACCTGGCCACGGGGACAGGCAGGTTGCGACCATTGTCCAGGCCAGGTCACTGGTATCTTGCTGGTTGCTTCGACCTTCCCGCGGCACCGCCGAAATCGCCCGCCATGGCCTCGTCAGGCGCCCAGGAGGCGAGGGGAGCAGCCGGGACGTGCATAGGGTCGGGGGGCCACTGACCATGCCGAGCGAACAGAACCTTCCCGAGAACGACGAATTGGTGTTCGATGCCGAGCCCGAGAACCGGTCCCTGCTCTACGTGGCGGCAACCCGCGCTCGGAAGTCCCTCCTGGTGTGCCGCATCAGCAAGGGCGCATGAGGGCCGGGACGTAGCTGGTGGGAAGCGGGGGCCTGGGAGGCAAGGCGGTCTCTGCAACTTGGGCTGCGCGCACCTTGCTGCTGCCAGCAGGCAAGGGCCTTCGGGGGGGCAGGAGCACAAATGGACACATTGCAGACAAGCCCGGCAGCCTTACTGACAGTCGTCTTTGTCGTCAGCGTTACCTTGGCCGCATGCGTGGCATACGTATTCATAGTGGGTAAGCTCCGCAGGAGACACCACGAAAGCGGCCGGTCGAGCGTCTGGTCGAACAGGTCACGGATGGCGAGAATGCGGCTGGTGGTCCAGGTGGCGGTCACGCGGGTGGTTGGTTCCATGCCAGGTTCCACTGGCCAGGGCATAGGGGAACCTGCTCCCGGCGGCCGCGGCGGCTCAGCAGGAGCTTCGCCCTCCAGTGCGGCGGCGGCAGCGAAGGTGGCCGCAGCGCTGCCGGAGGTGAACTGGGAGAGCGACTGAGGCCTGAGCCTGGCACGCGCCGAGGTTCTGGCTTGATATCTGATGATTGCGTCATCATATTTCAGGCATGCTGTACCGACACAGGCATCTTGAGCGGAAGGTGAGGCAGTACCGGGAGGTATTCCCGGTGCTCCTGGTCACTGGCGCCCGGCAGGTGGGTAAGAGCACCCTCCTGCGGGAAGTGCTTGGGCCAACGGTGCCCCATGTAGTATTCGATCCTGTGGTCGATGTCGGCAATGCTCGGCAGGACCCGGAGTTCTTTCTCGCGCAGCACCCCCCACCTGTGGTCCTGGACGAAGTCCAGTACGCGCCGGAGTTGTTGCCTGTGATCAAACGCTGGGTAGACCGCGACCCCAAGCCGGGGCAGTATTTCCTCACGGGGTCGCAGAACCTGGCGCTGATGAGGAACGTGAGCGAAAGCCTGGCGGGGCGGGTCATGGTCCTGGACCTGCCGGCCCTCTCATTGGCAGAGCGCTGCGACGTCGCCGCCGCGGTGGCGACCAGTTGGGTCGACGACCTTTTCATGGCGGATGCCGCGGCGCGCTTGCGGGCCCGTGACCGACTGCCGGCACTGGCCTCTGAGCCGACGCTCTTCGCCAGGGTCTGGCGAGGGGGCTTCCCGGGGATTCTCGACCTGGCCGACGGCATGCTGCCCGACGTGTTCGGATCCTATGTCCGAACCTACATCGAGCGTGATGTGCGCCAGGTAGCCAACGTGGGGGACCAGCATCTGTTCTCGCGCTTTCTGGCGCTGTGTGCGGCACTGAGCGGCCAGGAGGTCAACCATAGCCAGCTCGGGCGCGAACTCGGCGTTACGCCGCAGACCGCCGGCCGTTGGCTGGCACTACTGGGTGCGACCTTCCAGTGGCTGGAGGTCCAGCCGTACCACGGCAGCACGATCAAACGTATATCCCGTCGTCCCAAGGGCTATCTGACCGATACTGGACTGGCGGCATACCTGCAGCGAGTCTCGAGCCCGCAGGCTTTGGGCGGCCATCCTCTCCAGGGCGCGCTCTTCGAGACCCATGTGGTGACGGAGGTGCTGAAGCTGCTGCAGGTGTGCGCCGCCCGCCCACAACTCCTACACTGGAGATCCCACAGCGGCGCGGAAGTGGACCTGCTGCTGGAGCGCGACGCGCTCTACGTGCCCGTGGAAGTGAAGAGCAGCGCTCGGGTGACGTCCGGCGATGCTCGCGGTATCCTGGCGTTCCGGGACGCATATCCGCGCCTGCGCCATGGCCCGGGCGTCATCGTGGCAGCGGTCGAGGAGGTCAGCGAGCTCCGCGACGGCGTTGTCGTGGTGCCGTACGACCTGGCCTGACGCTGGCCGCTCCGGGGGCGATCTGACGGGAGGGGAGGTCTGCTGAGATCGACGGGGGGATTTTGAGGCGGGGCGGGCCCAACCGGCATCTGCTCATTCGAGGCCCAAACCTAGCTGGAGGTGCAGTCTGCTGAGTGACTGAACGGCAGCGTGCGGGGTCACTCGGCGGTGAAGTCGACGCCGCAGGCGGGGCAACGATTGCTGCCTTTCCGGAGCGTGCGGACGTCGAGTTCTGCCATGCACGAGGGGCAGGACGCGGTCGCGGCGTCGGAGAGACCTGACAAACGTGGGGCTCCTGGCATTGCCGCGCGAGCAGCCGTGGAACTAGACCGTGAGAGCAGCCCGATGTTCGCGGAGATCAGCGACTCGATCTGCTCAGTGTGGTAGTCCACGAACCAGGACTGGAACAGGGCCCGCGCCATCGCCTCCAGCGTCGCGTTCAGCCGCCGGTTCAGCTCGATCTTCTCGTCCAGCGTGCCGAGGATGTGCGCGATGGCGCGCTGTTCGGGAAGTGGGGGAAGCGCGATGCGCAGTCGTTTCTGGTCGACAAGGCTGAGGTACGGTGCCGTGTCCGTGGTGCCTTCATCCCCGCGAGTTGGTGCTTGAACTCGGGCCCCTTGCGCCAGTAGTGGAGGAACCTGCCATCGATGCGTGTCGGGTCCTGGCTGCGCCAGTAGCTCAAATGCGGGGAGTAGACGAACGGGGGCATGCTGGGCGAGACGAAGGTGGGCCGTCCCGTGCTATTGCCCTTTGTCGTGACTACTGCGTCGCCGGGCTTCGCGAGTTTCCCTCGGACGCGCGGCTCAAGCTCCGCGTGGAAGCGCTCGACCCCGCTGAAATCAACGTGCGTGTCCGTGACGTGTCCGGCACGTAGGAAGACCAACCCATCGCCGCCATGCTCGCTGTTCTTGGCACGGTAGCCGTCCCCGATCTCGAGCGCGCCTTCGGAAACGAGGTCGCCGAAGGTGGTCTGCTCGAACTGCTCACCCGCCATACCCGAGCTCCTTCAGGTTGGCGGTTATGGTGGTGGTCCAGGTGGCGGTCTCCTCCACGCCGGTGAGGATGAACAGCAACCATTGCTCCCATTCGCCACGCTCGGTGACGCCGCAGAGCATGCGGTAGTACTCGGCCTTGTACTGGATGAGGTGGCGGCTGAGGTAAAGCACCGGGATGCGCAGCAGGCCAGCGTGGATCAGAAGCAGGATGTTCAGGACTCGACCGGTACGCCCGTTGCCGTCCGTGAACGGTTGGCCACCGGCTTGGGGCGGCGCTAAGGTAGGGCGCACCGACCGCCGGAGCCGCAGGCTCCGCGCGGCAGACCTGAAGGCAAGACGTAGTTGACCCGGGAGTGAGACCACATGCGCATCAAGCAGTCCCTCTGCTACCCCTGCTTCAGACCCAAAGACATGGGCCTCGACGAGCTCTTCAAGACGGTCGCTGGGATCGGCTATGCGGCCATCGAGTTGTGGGGACGTGGCGCCGACTTCGAGGAGGTCGTCGGCCTGGCCCACAAGCACGGCCTGGCGGTGGCCAGCATGAGTGGGCACGCCTCGCTGCCCGACGGCCTCAACAAGCGCTCCAACCACGCTCGCATCGAGGATGAGTTGCGGACGTCGATCGATCTGGCGGCCAAGCACGCGATTCCGGGGCTGATCTGCTTCAGCGGCAATCGCCAGCCGTACCAGAGCAATGAGGATGCGCTCGACGCCACGGCGGAAGGTCTGCGGCGGGTGGCGCCCTATGCCGAGGCCAAGGGCATCAACCTGAACATGGAGTTACTGAACTCGAAGGTAGACCATCCTGGCTATCAGTGCGATCATACGGCCTGGGGCGTGGCGGTCTGCGAGCGCGTCAACAGCCCGCGGGTCAAGCTGCTCTACGACATCTACCACATGCAGATCATGGAGGGCGACCTCGTTCGTACCATCCGCGAGAACATCCGTTGGATCGGCCACTTCCACACCGCGGGGAACCCGGGGCGCCGGGATATGGACGATCTGCAGGAGCTCAACTATGCCGGCATCTGTCGCGGCATCGCCGACGCCGGCTTCGGGCTCTACGTCGGGCACGAGTTCAACCCCAAAGGCGACGTCCTGGCCGCCCTGCGCACGACCTTCGCCATCTGCGATCAGGGAGAGCCGCATGGCTGAGACACTGCGCGACCGCTTCTGGCTCTGGGGGCACGAGGCCGGCTGCTACCACCGTCACGCCAACAACGCCTGGCACATCCCCGGCGCGTCGTCGCTGGTGACGCCCGCCGAGGCCGCCTCGTCTCTCGGCATCCCGAATGTCATGATGGTGCGCTTCGGGAACCAGCCCCAGCCGCCTTTTCGCCAGCACGCCCTGCCGCTGCTGCCGCTCCAGCACTTCATCTGGTCCATCGTCGGGGACTCGGGTTCGACCGACAACGACCGGCAGCCGGACATCGCGGCGGTTCTGGCGCTGCTGCCCGAGTTCCCGAATCTGACCGGCGCGATCATGGACGACTTTTTCCGCCGCGATGCGCAGTGTCCGGGCCGCTACACGGTCGAGCAGATTGCCGCCTTCCGCCGGCAATTGCGTTCCGGACCGCGGCCGCTGGATCTCTACGTGGTGACCTACGTGCAGGACCTGGATTTCCCCATCCAGGCCCATCTGGAGGCGGTGGACGCCATCACGTTCTGGACCTGGCAGGCGGCGCAGTTGCACGATCTGGAGGCCAATTTCAGCCGCCTTGAAGCCATTGCCCCCATGAAGCGCAAGCTACTCGGCATCTACATGTGGGACTTCGGTACCGGCGCCCCCGTGCCCATGGACGCCATGCAGCACCAGTGCCGCCTCGGCATCGAGTGGCTGCGGCGGGGGCGTGTCGAGGGGCTCGTTTTCCTGGCGAGTTGCATCGCCGACTGCGATATCGAGGCCGTGGCGTATGTCCGTCGGCTGATTGCGCAGGTAGGCGATGAGGCCCTGCCCATCCGGCGCTGAGGTCGACCGCGGCGGGCGCCGGGGCGTCTGCGCGACCGCGGGCCATGCCGGTGCGCCGCATCGGCTTTGGCTCCTAGTCCCGGCTCAGGCAGGGGGTTTGGAGGGCGGTGGGCTGCAGGCGACGTCTGTGCCGGCTATTCCGTCCGCGCGGGACACTTCGGTCGCCCCGATCCAGGGCGCTCCGCTGCCCGGCGCGTTGTGCTCATCCTTGGATCCGCCGCTCCAGTCGCTGATCAGGCTGTAACCCACGGCGAGCAGGGTCGGGCCGATGAAGAAGCCGATGAAGCCGAAGGCGAGCACGCCGCCCAGGACACCCAGAAGCATCAGCACAAAGGGCTGTTGCGTTTCGCGACTGATCAGGTACGGCCGCAGCAGATTGTCGATGCCGCTGATGCCCAACGCGCCCCAGGCCGCCATGAACAAGGTCGAGCCGATGCCGGCGTGGAAGTAGAGCCACAGCGTCGCCGGCACCCACACCAACGGCGGTCCGAAGGGAACGACGGAGAGGAAGAACACCAGCAGCCCGAGCAGTAGCGGCGACGGTACGCCGGTGATCTCGAAGCCGATGCCGGCGACGATGCCTTGACCCAGCGCCGTGCCCAAGACCCCATAGACCACCCCGCGCACGGTGCGCCCCACCAACGCGATCAGACGTTGGGCCCGGTCCCCAGCCAGCCGCCGGGCGCTCTCGGAGAGCTTGCGGACCACGGTCTCCCCGTCGCGGTAGAAGAAGAACGAGACCAGTACGCTCAGACTGAGCTGGAGTACGCCCTGGGTCACGTCCAGGCCGCGTCGCAGGAACCAACTGTGATAGCCGGTGAGGACCTCCTTGAGGTAGGCTGCGGTGCGCTCCGGGTCTGCAGCCAGCGCCGTCCAGCGCTCGGCAAGGAGAACGCCGATCACGGGCACTTGCTGCAGCCAGGCCGGTGCCGGCGGCAGCCCTGTCTGCAGGATTTCGGCGACGATGGGCATGAACTGCGCGCGGTTGCCGGCGAGTCGGGCGCCGACAACCGCAAACGGCATGACCAGGACCAGGGCCGAGATGGCGACCATGATACCTGCCGCCAGTTGGCGACGCCCCCGCAGGACACGGGTGAGCCAGGTGTACAGGGGCCAGGAGGAGTAGCAGACGATGCCGGCCCACAGCAGTGCCGAGATGAAGGGGCGCAGAATGACGAAGCAGCCGACAACCACCAGGGCCAGCGCTGCCATGGTGGCGACCTGGTCGATGCGACGGATGGCGGACGAACGCTCGGGCGAAGATGATTCCATGGAGTCCTGTATCGGCGGCGTGACCCGCGGCCGCACCGGACCTACGATAGCCGCTGAAAGCCACCCCGCCAAACCCACCCCGGCCTGGGACGCAATGCCAGTGAACTCTGGACTTCTGGAGGGCGAAGTTCCCCAGGCGCGCTCGCCCCGCCTCCTCAGGCGCCGTATAGCGAGGACACTTGGTCACGGAAGTAGCGGTAGTTGTCCAGGGACACATCGGGCGGCACCCCATGGTCGCACTGCACGATGAAGCCGCCCCCGTGGTCGCGCAGTTCGCGCATCTTCGGGATGACCTCGGCAGCGATGGCGGCAGGTCCCCGGGCCAGCGCCCGCTTGTCGATGCCGCCCAGGAAGGTGACCTGTGGGCCGAACTGGCGGCGGCTGGCGCGCACGTCCATGCCGGCCGCGGCTTCCATGGGGTGCATGAGGTGGATACCGGCGTCCAGCCAGAGCGGCATGAGTTCGCCGATCTGACCGTCGCTGTCGATACCGACCACGGGTACGCCGGCGCCCCGGACTAGGTCGACCAAGGTGGTATAGAAGGGCAGGCAGTGGCGCCGGTACAACGCCGGCGAGATCAGTGAACCGCGATTGTACGCCATGTCCTCCCAGAACATGACCCAGTCCAGCTTCACGCCGGCAGCGAAGATGCGGCGAGCCAGGGTGGCATGGAGGTGCGTCAGGTGGGCCATCATCTCATCCACTAGACCGGGGTTGTCGTAGAATGCCAGGCAGGCATTCTCGACACCCATCCAGTTGCGGATGTATCCGAACGTGCCGCCCAGCCAGGCACCCAGCGGGGTGGTTCGTCCCACCGAGTCACGGGCGTGCACAGCGAGGTCCGTGGGCAGCCGCCCGGGGGTATCGGGGTCCAGTCGCTGGCGGAACGCCGTCCAGGTGGAGCGGTCGCGCACGGGATGCGCCAGGAATTGCGGCATGGCCGGCGGCGGTTCGTGCCGCAGGACCTTCACCACGTCGCCGCTGGCCGTCCGGCGGACCGTGTAGTCCGCAGCGTCCTCCAGGATCGTTTCGGCGAACGTTGGCAGCACGTCCACGTTGACCGGCAGGCGGTCGTGCCCCCAGATGTCGACGTGATCGAAACCGAAGTGGCGGTACAGCGCCTCCCGGTCCAGCCCGCTGGGCAGGCCCTCCTGTTCCCAGCGGTGCTGGGTGGACGCATACGCGAAGTAGTCCCCATAGCTGGGCCGGTCGGGCTCGCCGCCGGTGAGAGTCTGGATGAAGCGTTCGCGTTCAGTCATACCGGTCCTCGCGCATTCATGTGCTCGCCCAAGGCCCATACGCGCGCCTTCTGCGCCTCGGTCGCGGCGGGGAAGGGGAAGGGCTCGATGCTGCGCGTCTTGGTGTAACCCGGAAGGCCTGCCATCGCGGAACGAATGAGCTCATTGCGGCGTCGGAACAGCACCAACAGACGGCACATGCCGGACGGGAAGAGCTGGTAGTTGGAGCGCTCGGCGGCGCCAGAGCCCAGCCAGCGGGTGCTGAAGTCATTTGCCGCGTTGGCCATGGGTTGCGCCTTCAGGGCTCCGTCCGTGGGGGGGATGGCGAACCCCAGGGAAAGCCCAGCCCCCCTCAACATCTGCACCATAGCCACGGCGGGCAATGGTGTCAAAGCGGGACATGGCGAGTGGGTAGTGCCACGGCGGATACGAGATGGAGCACGCCTACGGCGCTCGCCCGCCGCATCCGGGTCCGCCTGCTGCGCTGCTGGACCCCAGGCCGCAGCGCGTTCCGTCTCCGCCCCGCCGTCCGTCCGACCCCCAGCCGTCCCAACCAACGCGAAGCCCCCAAGCGCCTCGCGGCGACCAATCACGCTCGCGAAGCGACTGCCCGACCCACCCAACCCACTACTCCACGACCCCAACACCCTAATTCGTCAGTGCTGGGAATGCGCTCGCCCTGGTGGAAGATGGTGACCCTCGACGGCATATTGCAGGCACATGACTGCGCCGTCGACACTGGATTTCCTCTGCCTGGGTTCAGGTACCTCCTACGGGGTCCCCATGATCGGCTGCAGGTGTCCGGTGTGTCGTTCCGCCGACCCGCGCAACCAGCGCACCCGCAGTTCAGCGGTCGTGACCGTGGACGCGGTGACGCTGCTGATCGACACCAGCACGGACCTGCGGACGCAAGCGTTGCGGCATGGCGTTGACCGTGTCGACGCCGTGCTCTATACCCATACGCATGCTGATCATCTCCACGGCATCGACGATCTGCGCTCGTTCACGCTGCGGCAGCGCCAGCCCTTGCCCTGCTATGGCAACGCCGAGACGATCCGCGTGATCCGGGATCGCTACCCCTATATCTTTGCCGACCCCGAATGCCTACTGCGCTGGAGCATCCCGCGTCTGGAGTTGCGCGAACTGCGCGGTCCGGTCAGCCTGGGCGGCGTGGAGGTCGTCCCCGTGCCCTTGCTGCACGGCCGGTTACCGATTTACGGCTTTCGCATTGGCCGCCTTGCCTACCTGACCGACTGCAGTGAGATTCCGTACGCCTCGTGGGCTCTGCTTGAAGGCCTCCACACCCTGGTGATCGACGGACTGCGGCCGCAGCCCCACGAGACCCATTTCAGCATTGCTCAGGCCCTGGAGGTGGTGGCCCGCCTGCGACCCGCGCAAGCGTTTCTCACTCATCTCACGCACGATGTGGATCACGGCCCGACGGAGGCGCAGTTGCCGCCAGGCGTCCGCCTTGCCTACGACGGCCTGCGGGTCAAGGTCCCCTTTTGAGCCGGCAGCGTGGCCCCGCGACCGTGTCGCGTGTAGCTTGAGCTGCGGGCGCTGAACGCTGACCGACAACGCCAGTGGAGACGACGATGCCGACGAAAACGCGCCGGGGCCTGAATCTGCTGTTGGTCGCTCTGACGCTGGCTGTCTGGGCCAGCGCCGCGGAACGCCGGTGGTGGGATGGTACGCGCGAGAGCGACAACCCGCCACCAGGGCGGCTGCTCAGCGATAACGATGGGTACTGGGGTGACTGCGTCCTGACCGGCGTCGAGTACCAGTGCGAGTCCAAGCCGACCAACCCGCCGGACATCTGGCGAGAAGATAAGGCGCGCTTCGGCCGTCGGCTCCTCGACGGCCGACCGGAGGGCAACTGGTGGGTTCCCGTCGGGCAGGATTCGGGCCAAGCGCTGGTGGTCGTCTTTGACTTCAAGCGGCGCTGCAGCTTCGGTGAGGTGGATCTCTGCACGCGCAGCCTCGCCGTGGCCGTGAAGATCGAAACCCGGGACTCGGCCGACGGTCCGTGGCAACTCGCTGTGGACCGGCCTCTGGCGGACGGTCCGAGTGTTGCTTTTCACCGCCTGGCGCTCAGTGGCCGCCCGTCCGGCCGGTACCTGCGTCTCAGCGTTCAGGCCGCGAGTATCACTTGGCTCGATGAGGTGTTGGTCTGGGGTGATGCCGAGGTCTCAGAGGCCGTTCCGGAGATCTTCCAACCGGTCACACCCACCGCCGTGGTGACGGGCACCGCCTTCACTTCGATCCCGGGCATCGCCAAGACGGCGTTTGCCGACGCTGAGTACTGGGAATGGCAACGCCGGCTCGGCGAGACCGCCCAACGCGCCGCCGTCTGGTCGGCGGTGGCTACCTGGGACGCCATCACCGACAAGCCCATCCTGCCCCCGCCGGCCGCCGTCCTGGCCCAGGCCGAACTGATCCTGGCGCGTAACGAGACCGAAGCCGCGGCCCTGGCGCTGACCAGTACCTCGATGGAGAAAGCGGTGACCCTCGTGGTGGCGCTGGGGCCCTTCCGTCGCCTCGGCGGCAACGGCGAACCCGAGCCCCGGGTCAGCGGCCTGCTGCGGGTGGCTGGCGCCATCGGCTCGCGTCAGTATGGCGTCAACCTCGGTCCACTCCTGGCGGCGGATAACCTACCGGGGCGCAGCCTGCTGCGCCGCTATCTGACCAACGCTGATGGCATCGGCGCGTTTCCCCAGATCACGCTTACGCCCGCCGGATCAGCGGTGCTCTGGGTCTCGGTGACCACCACGGGGGCCGAGCCCGGGGTCTACGAGGCGGAACTGAGTGCCGCGCCAGCGCCGCCCCTTTCCGTGCGCGTCACCGTGGTCGATGTGACGCTTCCGGAGCCGTTCATCTGGCTGCAGATGTGGAGCGGTACAACCACCATGTTCCCCTTTGTCTACGGTGATCGCGAAGCGCGCGAGGTACGCTTCAAACAGGCGCTCGGCGCCACCGTCTGGAACGGCTTCCCTGAAGCGGGTACGGCAGCGGCGCTGGCACGACAGAATGGGCCTGCCATCTTCCACATCTGGGGCGTGGGCGACTATGGGCATAAGGTCTACAACGGACAGATTGACCCGGCCGCGTTGACGGACCAGGACGCCGAGGCCATTGCCGCGCTGATCCACGGGCACGTCGCCAAGGCGCAGGCACTCGGTCTCGCCTACGACCAGTGGTACATCGAGATCACGGATGAGCCGGGCCGGCGCAACGCCGCCGGCTTTGCCGCCCTCGCGGCACTGGTGCGGCGGGCCGATCCACAGGTCCGCATCTGCTGCAACCCATCCTTCTGGGAAGGCAATGGCGTCGCCGACGACGCTGCCGTGTTCGCGGCGCTGGGGGCCTGGTACACGGACCGCATCGACGTGTCGGTGCCCTTTGAGTGGCTGCTCAGAGACCGCCCGCAGTGCGCGCCGCTGTTTGCGGCCCCCCGCCAGGTGCGCGCTTTCTACACCGTCTGCAGCCAGTCCGCGAAGAGCGAACGCGCCGCGCAGATACACACCTATCGGCGCTTCGCCTGGGACGCTTTCGGCCGCGGCTGGAACGGCTGGGGTTTCTACTCCTACTACGCGCCGCGCGGCAACCCGTGGAACGACCTCGATCAGGACTGGTACTCGGGTGAGGATCTGCCTGACTACCTGGTCGTCTACCCAGGCCCCCACGGACCGATCTCCACGCGCCAGGCTGAAGCCGTACGCGAGGGCTGTGAGGACTTCCGCCTGCTCACGTGGCTGCAGGAACGTGACCCCGAAGGCGTCCGGACGGCGCTGGCCGACTACGCCGCCGGTGCCGATCCCGCGGAATTGCGCCGGCGCCTTCTCACGGCGCCAGGTCGGAAGTAGGGCACCCTCCATCCGCGCCCCGCGGGGCCTCCGGGGCGCAAGTGAGCTTATGGTGCGCGCACCATAAGCTGACTTGCGCCTGGCCTCCGGCACGAGGTTGACAGCGCTCCGCTGCCAGCTACAGTCTGGGTGGCAACGTTCCGCTGTCTGAAAGCGCGCCTCGATGAGCAGTGCATGGGGTTGGCCCGGCAGGCAGGGCCGGATATCACTTGGGATTGGGGAGCCGCACGGACTGGGAGACGTAGCGATGCGCGAGGATCTTTTCCTGAAGGACTTCCTGGATCGTGACGGCCTGCGGCAGATTCAGTTGCAGCGCTTGCGCGATACTCTGGAGCGGGTCTACGCTCGGGTGCCGTTCTACCGCCAGAGCTTCGACCAGGCCGGGGTCAAACCTGCCGACCTGCGGACGCTGGCCGATTTGGGCCGCTTCCCGTTCACGCTGAAGACGGACCTCCGCGATCACTACCCCTTCGGCCTCTTCGCTACGCCCCTCTCCGAGGTGGTCCGCATTCACGCCTCCAGCGGGACCACCGGAAAGCCCACGGTGGTGGGCTACACCGCCGAGGATATCCGTATTTGGTCCGAGGTCATGGTGCGCACCTTCCAGTGCATTGGCATTGGCCCTGAGGACGTCGTGCAGAACGCCTACGGCTACGGGTTGTTCACGGGGGGCCTCGGGGCCCACTACGGACTCGAGCGTCTGGGAGCCACCGTGATCCCCATGAGCGGCGGGAACACCGAGAAGCAGTTGCTCGTGCTGCAGGACTTCGGGGTCACGGCCATCTGCTCGACCCCCTCCTACTTCCTGCACCTGGCGGAGGCCGCCGAGAAGGACGGACTGCCGTTGAACCGAACCCGGCTCAAGGTGGGCGTCTTCGGGGCCGAGCCCTGGTCGGTGGCGATGCGCCAGCGCATCGAGCAGATGACCGGTATCTCGGCCTTTGACATCTATGGCCTGAGCGAGGTGATCGGCCCAGGCGTGTCCAGCGAGTGCTCCGCCAAGGATGGGCTGCACATCTTCGAGGACCACTTCTACCCGGAGATCATTGATCCCGAGACCGGGATGGTCCTTCCCGAGGGCGCGGAGGGCGAACTGGTGTTCACCATGATCACCAAGCAGGCGCTGCCCCTGATCCGCTACCGCACGCGCGACATCACCTCGCTGCGCTACGGGAAGTGCCCCTGCGGTCGGACGATCGTCCGCATGAACCGCGTTTCACATCGCTCCGACGATATGCTGATCGTCCGTGGCGTGAACCTCTTTCCCTCGCAGATCGAGTCGCTGCTGCTGGATGTGGAGGGCACGACTCCGCATTACCTGATCGTGGTGACGCGTACGGGGGCGCTCGATGACCTGGAGGTCAAGGTAGAGGTCAGTTCCGCCGTCTTCTCCGACGAGATCCGGGGGCTCGAAAGACTACGGGCAGTCCTCCACGAGCGCATGAAGTCGCTGTATGGCCTGACGGCCAAGGTCACGCTCGTGGAGCCAGGCACCATCGAGCGTAGCATGGGTAAGGCCAAACGCGTGCTGGACCTGCGCACCAACAAGCCCTGAACCGCGACCTGTTGCCAGCCTCAAGGGGTGGAGACGGCGATGAAAATCAAGCAACTTTCGATCTTCCTCGAGAACAAAGCCGGGCGTCTGGCGCACGTGACCGGAGTGCTCTGCGATGCCGGGGTCAACATCCTGGCCCTATCACTGGCTGACACCAGCGACTTCGGCATCCTGCGTCTGATCGTCGACCGGCCCACGGTCGCGGATGCCGCCCTGAAGAAGAGCAGCATCGTGTGCATGATCAACGAGGTCACCGCGGTCGAGGTCGAGAACCATCCCGGTGGGCTGCACCGCATCCTCAAGGCACTCGACGGCAGCGGTGTCAACGTCGAGTATATGTACGCCTTCGCCGAACCCCGTTCCCAGAAGGCCGCACTGATCTTCCGCTTTGACGACCCCAGCCGCGCCGTCGGCGTGCTCGGCAAGGCCGGCATTAACGTCTTCCCCCAAGTGGACCTGGGGGTGCAGTCCGACGGCTGAGCACCAGGTGCCGCGGTCGGACTAACGGTAGCGCGATCGCTGCTGCCACAGGTCGGGGTGGGTGCTGAATGGCAGCCCCGGTTTGCTGGTGTGCTGGTGCCAGCGCCACCGTCGCTGGAGTGACTGCGTCCAGAGACACCGGCAAGGCTCAGGCACGGGCGCACACGCAAGTCGGTGCGGCGCGGCGCACGTATGCTCACGCCGGTGTCAGCCGCCGCCGTGACTCCCGGCACTGCCGGTCAGGCCTCGTCACTTGCTGAGGGCGTCAATGTCCTGCTGCAGGCCGGCAAAAAGCTCTTGGGACGACGCGCGGTTGCCCCAGAAGCCAACCCGGATCTGGACCTTGGTCGAGTCGGGTGAGATGGACTTGAGCTTGACCTTGACCTTGACGTCACGCAGGTCCTGGAAGACATAGTAACTCTTGTAGCCATTACAGGTCCGCTGACGTTCGATCAAGCGACCACGTAAGGCCGTCTTGCGTAAGGCTTTATCTACAATATAGTGAGGCGCTGCCACAGGCGCTCGGAACCAGCCGCGCCGGTACACCGCGGTCGAGGTGCTACCGACCGCCACCGCGGCGGCGCCGACCCCTACGGCGAGGCACCCTTCGAAGAGCACGGCCAGGGTGAGGACCGACAACACCAGCGCGGAACGTCTTGTGAGTGTCATGGGCGGTTCGACCTCCGACTTCGTTAGACCATGTCCCCGGAAGCGCACGCAACCCGCGCTTCCCAGATCCTGAGCAAAGATCGCAGGCTTCGTGTGCCCGGCAGCGACCGTGCACCGGCACTCCTGTGTCTTCACGGTGCATAACGTAACGCCGGTTTGGCGCGGGGCAATGGGCGCAGCCCGCAGTTGCTGGGCTGAAGGGGTGGCGCGTGGCGCGTTTTGTGGTGCCGTGTGGTCGAGACAGTGTGCGGCGGCGGTTTGCCTTCGGCCGTGCTCTCGTCCATACTAAAGGACCGCGCGACAACGCGTCTGCGCCGCGAGGCGGTGGGACGCGGGATCCGGTCGGACGGCCTGGAGGAATAGGCGATGTCTTCGCTGACAGATCAGCTTCGCAGCGCGGTCGCGGGTCGCAGTCCGCTGGTGTACCTGCTCTCCCCTGAGGAAGAACGCGTGATGGCCGGTCTGCGGGCCGTCGCCGCCGAGCACGACGTGCCGGTCATCACGTGGACCTGTGTGCAGGGGTTGGAGGGCGAAGCGGATGCCGTGGGTACGCGGGATCCCGTCTGCGCGATGCAAGCGCTGGCGGCGCGGCCGGGCGCTGGTTTCTTCGTCTTCAAGGATCTGGCGCCGTTCATGACGCGTCCCGAAGTGACGCGCTCCTTGCGCGATGCCTACTACGGCAGTCGTGATATCGAGCACCGCCACCTGTTCATCCTGGCCTCTGAGTTGGTGTTGCCCGAGAGTCTGGTCAAGGAAGTCTACCTGGTCGAGATCGCGCCGCCCACCGAGGACGAGATCTCGACGCAGGTAGCGCAGGTGCGTGCCGAACGCCCGGAGTATGCGCTGCCGGAAGACGCCGCAGGCGAGGTGGTACTGGCGCTGAAGGGTCTGACTGAGGCGGAGATTCGGCAGGTTCTGCATCGTGTCGGACGGCAGGCGCATCGGGAGAAGGACTCGCTCCTTGACGAGATCTTCGCCGAGAAGCGCAGCATCGTCAAGAAGTCAGGGTACCTGGAGTTCTCGCCGCCGCGCCATGACCTGGGCAGTCTCGGCGGACTCGATAACCTGAAGGAGTGGCTGGTCAAGCGTCGCCACCTGTTCAGTCGGGAGGCGCTGACCGCCGGGGTGCCAGTCCCGAAGGGCCTGCTGATGATGGGCGTCAGCGGTTGCGGCAAGAGTCTGGCCGTGAAGGTGATCAGTTCGCTGTGGCAGGTCCCGCTCTTCCGCCTGGACATGAACCTGGTCTTCTCGGGAATGTACGGCACGCCCGAGGAGGCCTTCCACAAGGCCTTGCGCACCATCGAGTCCGTCGCGCCTGCCATCATGTGGCTTGACGAGATCGAGAATGCCCTGGGCATGGAGGACAGCGGCGTGAAGATCGACTCCCACATCTTCTCTGCCTTTCTGACCTGGATGCAGGAGAAGCCGCCCCTGATTTTCGTCGCCGCCACTGCCAACCGCATCAGCGCCCTCCCTGCTGAGATCATCCGCAAGGGCCGCTTCGATCAGGTGTTCTTCTGCGATCTGCCGGTCGATGAGGAGCGTACGGACATCTTCCGCATTCATCTGGCCCGGAACGGGGCGAGACCCGAAGACTTCGATTTCAAGATGCTGGCGGTGATGACCCAGGGCTGGAACGGGGCAGAGATCGAACAGGCGGTGATCAGTGCGCGCACGGATGCCTACTACGAAGGGCGTCTGTTCAATCAGCGCGATCTGTCGGTGGCCATCAGCAAGATCGTGCCGCTCGCCGAGACCATGGAACAGCAGATCAAGAACATCCGTAGTTGGGCTTTCTCGCGGGCTACTCCCGCGTCCAAGTACGGCCGCAGGCGGGTAGCGTAGCGGGCCCCTGGGCTGCGGAGCGGCTGCCTGAAAACGTTGCTTGGTGCCACCGGTGCGTATCCCCGGCGGGCTCACGATGGGACGGACAGCATGTCGACTCTGTACGTGGTCGCGACGCCGATCGGGAACCTTGAGGATATCTCGCTGCGGGCCCTGCGGGTTCTCGGCGAGGTCCCGGTTCTTGCCTGCGAGGATACCCGCCGTACGGGCGTCCTGCTGCAACGGCACTCCATCCGCCGCCCGGGCATCTGTTTCAGCCACCATGAGCACAACGAGTCCCGAGCCGCGGCGCAGATCCTGGCCCATCTGGACGCCGGCCGGGACGTCGCCGTCTGCAGCAACGCGGGCTATCCTGGCCTCAGCGATCCCGGCTACAGCGCCGTGACGCTGGCGCTGGGCGCGGGCCACCGCATCGAGGCGATCCCGGGCGCAAGTGCCATCCCGTTGGCACTCCTGGTCTCGGGCCTGCCGACGTCCAGCTATACCTTCAAGGGTTTCCTGCCGCGCAAGAGCGGGCGCCGTTGCGCCGCGCTGGCGCAGGAACGCGACCTGCCGCATACCCTGGTGCTCTACGAGTCGCCCTTCCGGATCGGACGACTGCTCGCCGAAGCCCTGGCGGTCCTGGGTGACCGTCGGGCTGCCGTTTGCCTTGAACTGACCAAGCAGTTTGAGCGCGTCCATCGCGGCTGGCTGACGGCCCTGGCCGAGGAGTTCGCCGGAGTGCGTGTCAAAGGCGAGGCAGTCGTCGTCATCGCTGGCTGTCACCCGAAGTTCAGCCGTGCGGGGACGGCTGAACGGGGGCCTGGCCCCGCCCCCGAGGATGGCCTGGATGACGATCCGGATGACGACCCGGATGACGATCCCGATGACGCTCCTGAGGATTGTTCGGAGGGTGATCTCGAGGTGGGCCCCTGAGGAGGCGGCGGTCGCGTCGGGCGCTGTGACGGTCGATCCCTGAGTCGCCCGCGAGCGCTGCCCATATCCCGCGGTTGAGGCGGAGTGCACCACGGTGAGTACCGCGTATACCGACCTTCTGGACAGCCTCACGCGCCCTGCCGTCCTGCAGATGGCGTCCGCCGAGCCCGACGTTGTCCACTGCACAGCGTGCCCGCACCACTGCCGCCTTCGCCCGCACCGGCGTGGCGTCTGCGGCCTGCGCGTCGCGCGGGGAGGGGGGTTGCGCGCGCCGTGGGGGTATACCTCAGGCGTCGCCGTCGATCCGCTGGAGAAGAAGCCCTTCTACCACGTGTGCCCCGGCGCGACGGTCTTGAGTTTCGGCATGCTGGGGTGCAACCTGCATTGCCCGTTCTGCCAGAACTGGAGTATCTCGCAGACCGTCCGCGATGACCGCGCCGTGGCGGCGCCGCGCCAGATCACCCCCGAGCAGCTCGCCGATGCCGCGTTGCAGGCGGGGAGTCGCTGGTTGGCGGCGACCTACAACGAGCCGCTCATCACCGCGGAATGGGTGGCGGCAGTGTTTCAGGCTGCCCACGCCCGCGGCCTGCGCACCTGCATGGTCTCAAATGGCTACGCCACGCCGGACACGCTGGCCTGCCTGCGGCCCCATCTCGAGGCGGCAAACATCGATCTTAAGTGCTTCACGGAAAAGGGCTATCGTGGGCTTGGGGGGAGCCTGCAACCGGTTCTGGACGCGATCCAGTCGTTGTGGCAGTCCGGCGTCTGGGTCGAGGTTACGACGCTGGTGGTGCCCGGCCTCAACGATGCGGACGAGGAGTTGCTGCAGATAGCCACCTTCCTGGCTGGGGTGAGCCCGGACCTGCCCTGGCACGTCTCCGCCTACCACCCCGACTACCGGATGTCCGATGGGCCTCCGGGGACGCCAGCCGCCACCCTGGAACGAGCCTGCGCCTGCGGGCGCCAGTCTGGACTGCGCTATGTGTACGCGGGTAACCGTCGCACCCCCGGCAGCGGTGAGGACACCTACTGTCCTGGTTGTGGGGCGACGCTGGTGGCGCGGCGCGGCTTCATGGTCCGGCGCTGCCGCCTGGGCGCGGACGGCCGCTGCCCCGACTGCGGCTGCCGGGTTGCGGGCATCTGGGATTGACGGGCTGCAGCCAAGGATGTAGCGTGCAGCCAGGTCTGGATACGCGCGACCTGAGGTTTGCTGGCAAACTGTGCTCGGTGGCCGTATAATGAGGAGGTAGGCTGTGCGGTGCTTGCGTGCTAAGGACAGGCCGCGGGGTGAGTGCTGTACACCATCGAGGAGAGTGGTGACATGATCCTTTTCCGTTGTCCGGCCTGCGGTACGGCTCACCGCGCCGAGCCTCAGTATGCCGGCGGCACGATCCCGTGTCGCCACTGTGGCCAGCAGGTGCCCATACCGCACGCTTCCGATCCGGCCTGCGGCCTGATCTATAGGGCAGGGGAGGCCGAGGAAGGCCTGCCGATGACCCTGGACGACATCCGCCTGAAACTGCTTTCCGGGGAGCTTGCCGAGACCGACCTGATCTGGGACAGTAGCACCTGGAAACCGCTGGCGCAGACGTTCGGCGAGATCCGCGAAGGCGGCGGCCTGCGCGTGAAATCCCGTGTCGAGCCGTCGGCCGACGAAGGCGAGATTCAGGCCGCGCTGCTGCCCATCGACGCTGTTCAGAAAGTGGACATGAGCGAGGTGCAGGCGGAGCGGATGAGCGAGACCAAGCGGAAACGCTTCCAGTTGAGCAGACGCCATGAGGCAGACGCCGAGAAGAAGCCCCCCGCGGCGCCCGCCATGCCCAGCGCCGCGGGCGTGCTGCCCGCGGCGGAGGCGCCGCAGGCAGCGTCTGCGGCACCCGCCCAGAGAAGGCGCCGCGGGCGCCTGTACTACGGCATTCAGTGCACGCTGCTCGCCTTCGCCATCATCTGCGGGTACAAATTCGGTGTCGGGCCGATCATCAGTAACTACCGGGGTCTGCACACCTACGTCATCGTTCAGAGCCATGAGGACATCGAGTACGTTGCCACCTTCGGTTGGCGGCGCGCGAAGGAGGACCTCTTTAAGCAGAGCATCGTCAATTTCGAATTGGAAGTGGGGATGCCCGAGTCCCAGACGCTGACGATTGCGCCGAAGGAGCCGGGCACGGCAGCGGTGCTCAGGGTCAGTGTGCCGCTGCGCCCCGGTGGGACCACGTTGGTCAATCTGAAAGGGAAGGGCGAGTACGGGATCTACGAGTTGCAGGCGGTGGCGGACAAGCGCCTGGACACCCCTGAAGTGAAGGCCCTGACGACCGAGATCAGCTCGAACCGGGCTCCCGAGTCGGCCATCAAGGTCAGCCGTCAGATCCGTGACCTCGTGGCTCCCGCCTTCAAGGGCACCAAGACGGACATGCTGTTCCGTGGCTCGGTGTACAGTTTCGACCCGGCGATGCTCTATGTGCGGGAGCGGCGGCTGATCAGCGACGCCAAGAGGCGTGCCGCCAAGAAGGGCGATGAGAAGAAAGTGGAGACGGCGCCGGTGCCGGTGCCGGCGAAGCCGTTGGTGTCGTTTCCCGCAACCCGGGCGGTGCCCTTTGCCAACGGTTCAGCCCTGCACTGTCCGAGCGACGATGCGAAAGTCGAGCGTTCGCTTCTCCTGCCCACGACCGCGATCACCTTGAACGATGGCGCTCCCGCGCGGGTGCTACCGGTGAATTCGCCACGACTGGCCTTGAGCGGCGATGCCAAGATGCTGAACCTGGCCATTGTGATGCCGAATGCCGCCGTCAGTGCCGACGGCAAGAACTTCACTGGGCAATGGGACTACCGGGCCACCTGCGCGCTGGAAGGTAAGGACGCCAACACCTGGCGTTGGAGTTGGGTGTTCAAGGGCACTGGCGACACCGCTGGCCGGCGTTACTCGCTGGACCTCAAGGTCGAGATGGACGGCAAAGAGACCCGCAGCATCAAGCCCCTCTGAGCGCCAGCCCGAAGCCCTCGAGACGGTGTGCCACGCCGCGGTGGCTCAGGGCCCCAGGTTGAGGCGGGCGATGTAGATCGCGGCCTGCTGTATCGTACCGCCAGTTTCATGGCTGGAGTAGTAGGAGAGCAGGCCGTGGTGCTCGTCCAGCGGCACGAATCCCGGGTACGAGGTATCCCCGCCGCTGGGCAGTTCGCAGATATCGACCAGGTGCTTGCCGTCGAGCCAGTACAGCGCGGTCACGGCTGCGCCACAGCTCTTGCGCCCGCCGACCAGCAGACGGCCATTCCACGTCGCCAGCAACGGTCCCCCCACGTGCCGGTCCAGTTCGTGGCGCTCCCAGGCCGCGTAGGGAGGGCTGGAACGACAGACCACTGACGGGAGGTCCCCCAGTCGCCGCGCCAGCGCGGTCACCTTGCCCTCCGGATCGAAGACGAAGGCGGTCTCATCGCCCCATGACTCCGTGAAGGCTGCACGATACCGCCAGATGAGGCCGTCCTCACTCTCGAGCATGGCCGCCGCAGTGCCCGCGCCGCCCTCGCAACCGGGCTCGTTGTGCGCAAAGTCGCGCTTGCGGCGGGCGCAGAGGTAAGCCCGGTCGCCGTGTGCCGCGGCCCGCCAGACATAGTGTCCGTAGGTCCCTTCGAGCGCGCGCGGCCCGTTCCACGTAACCCCGTCGTCCGTCCAGGCGCCGTAGCCCAGGTGGTCGTTAATGTCATACGCCGTCCACCCTTCCGGGCACAGCCAGGTCCCCGTGTAGACGAACAGCCGACCTCGAAACGCCAGAAAGTGCGGGTCCCGCGTGTCGCGGTCCCGTACCCCAAACTCCGCGACCGGCGCCCACTCTCTGCCATCCCGGCTCCGCAAGACCCGGAGGCGCGCCGTGCGACTGATCCCATGGCCATCCGGGCAACTTCTGAAGGTCAGGTAGACCCAACCCTTGAAGATACACAGATCCGTGAAGGCATTGTGCTCCTCGTTCCTGAAGACACAGCGTACCGATTCAACCTTCAGCGTGGACATGCTGGTGACTCCTGCTGACCGGCGGCGTCTGTGCGTTACGGGCCCCGACAGCCTTCAGCCCCGCCGCGCGCTGCTGCTAATGTATGCCCGCGTTGACGGAAGGTCACCCACAACGGCGTACTGTCGTGGACAAGGACAGGGCAGATCATTACGTTGTTCCCCGGTCTTGCCCCCGTCCCGGCCGCGGTTCCTGGCGGGGGTCGACCGAGATGAGAAAGGCCAGCGCCGCTTATGCTCAGTCTGCCGGGATTTGTCGATCTGCAGGTGAACGGCTATGCCGGCATCGACTTCCTCGATCCGGCTACACCGGTCGCCGACCTGCTGCGGGCTGCGGACCGGCTTCGCCAGGGGGGTACGGCGGGGTTTCTGCTTACGGTGACCACGCATCGGCGCGATGCCATCGAGATCAACATCGCCCACGCCCGCGAGGCGATGGATCGGCAAGGGCCGGATGGCAACATCCTTGGCATCCACCTCGAGGGCCCCTTCATCTCCCCGGAGTACGGCTATCGTGGCGCACACCAGCTCCCCTACATCATCGCCCCGGACCTGGATTGGTTTCGGAGCTTGCAGCAGATCGCCCGCGGGGCCATCCGTATGGTCACCCTCGCTCCCGAACTGCCGGGCGCCCTCGACTTCATCGGGGCGATCGCGGCGGGCACCCTCGTGTCGCTCGGCCACGCCAATCCGGACTATCCGACCCTGCGGCGGGCCGTCGCCGCTGGACTGCGAGCCGTCACCCACTTCGGCAACGGCTGCCACCCTGAGATCAACCGGCATGACAACATCCTCTTCCGGATACTGGCTTGCTCCGAGCTGAACCTGTGTTTTATCCCCGACGGCCAGCACCTGCCGGAACCTTTCCTCCGGATGCTGTTGAACTCAGTTCCCACCCGCCGGCTGGCGGCAACCAGCGACGTGGTCATGTACGCCGGCATGCCGCCAGGGGTCTACGAGCGCGAGGGGGGCCGCATTCGACTGCGTGCGGACGGGCGCCTCTGTCCAGCCGACGACGAGAAACTGCTGTATGGCTCTTCGAGTACCATGCTGCAGTGCATGAATCACCTCGCCGGGCTTCGGCAACTGGCGCCCTCCGACCTGATCGACCTCGGTGTGTGCAATCCCCTGCGCCTGCTCGGCCTGGACCCGGCGCCCTTCCTGCGGCGCCCGGCCAGGTTGGCCTGGGATGAGCGTCGTGAGCATTTCGTGAACCTGCATCCAGGAGTCTGACCCCATGTCGCGACAGATGACGACGTCCGCTGCGGCCGCCCCTGCCGGGGGCACGCTCCTCGGCCTGGACATCGGCGGCACGAAGTGCTGCGTGCTGGCCGGCAGGGCCGACGGCAGCGTCCAGGACCGCGTCGAATGGCCCTCGCAGGCGGAGCGGGGCCCCGGCCCCATGCTTGACGAGATCTGCGCCCAGGCGGCACGACTGGCTGGGGCCCATCCGCCCGTTTGCGCCATTGGCGTCTCCATCGGCGGCCCACTGGATGCCGACCTTGGCGTTGTCCACAGCCCGCCCAACCTGCCCGGCTGGGAAGGGGTCGAACTCAAACGCCTGCTGCTGGAGCGCTTCGGCGTGCCCGTCGCCGTTGAGCATGATGCCGCCGCCTGCGCCCTGGCGGAGTTCGAGTGGGGCCGTGAGCGTCAGCCCCGTCGCCTCGTCTACCTCACCTGCGCTACCGGTTTTGGCGCCGGCATGGTCTTCGATGGCAAACCCTATTACGGAGCCTTTGGCCGCTCGCCGGAGATCGGCCACGTGCTGCTCGACTCCGAGGGTCCCGAGGCCTTTGGCATACAGGGGTGCGCCGAAGCCTTCTGTTCGGCTCGGTCGTTGGGCCGGATCGCGACCTGGCGCTACCCCGCGCGCTGGTCGGAGCCGCCGGAACCGCGCCAGATCCAGGCCCTGGCGGCGGGGGGCGATGCGGATGCCGTCGCCATCATCGCGCTCAATGCCCGCATGACCGGGCGCGTCTGCGCGCTGATCGCCGACTTCCTGCACCCCGATCTCATTGTCCTGGGCAGCTTGTCGCTGTACCTCGGGGCGCCGTGGGTGGCGGCCGTGCGGCAAGAGTGCGCCCGACTCGCCCTCGCTGAGGCGGCGGCCCATTGCACTATCGACTCGCCACGCCTTGGAGCTCGCCTGCAGGACCTCAGCGCCTTGGCCGCCGCCAAGCGCGCCCTCGGCGCCGCTTGACCGTGCCTTGTGGCCACACCGACGGCGTGGTACAGTGCAGGCGTCGGGCCGCGTGTCCTGGCGGGGCGTGTGTACCGTTGCCAGGCAGGCTGTCCCCAACGGAAAGCTGACGATAGTCGAGCATGTCAACCCTTGTGTCCTCCCCGGCCGCGCTGGCCGCGATCACCGCCCGCGCTCGCCAGTGCGGCATCGCCGCCATCGACACCGAGTTCGTCTGGACGCGGACCTTCTACCCAGGGCTTGGCATTATCCAGATTGCCCTCGCCGAGGGCGAAGCCTACTTGGTCGATGCGCCGGCGGTGGAGGATAAGACCGCCCTTGCCGAGTTGCTTAGCGCTCCCGATGTGGTCAAGATCCTGCACGACGCCTCCAGCGACCTGACGATCCTTAACCGCTTCTGCGGTGCACTGCCCTGCAATATCTTTGACCTCCGTCTCGCCGCCGGTTTCTGCGGCCTCACGGCGACCTTGTCACTGGGCCGGCTGTTGCAGGCCCTGCTCGGCATTGAGTTAGCGAAGACGGAGTCGTTGACGGACTGGCTGGCGCGACCCCTGTCCGCCGCACAGATCGAGTACGCGGTGGACGACGTACGGCACATGCCCGAGATGTACCGTTGCCTGCTCGCCCGCCTCTGCGAGCATGGCACCCAGGAGTGGGCGCGCGAGGAGATGCGTGTCTACGAGAGCCCCGCCGCCTACGTCTCCGAGCCGCCCGAGAAGGCCTACCGGAATGTCAAAGGCATGGGGCGTTTGGGCGCCGAGCAACTGACCCTCCTGCGCGAACTGGCAGCCTGGCGCGAACGGGAGGCGCGGACCGTCGACCGCCCGCGGGGTCGCATCCTCCAGGACGAGGTGCTGATCGACCTGGCGCTTCACCCGCCCGCCGTCGCCGACGATCTGCGCCTGGGACGCCGCCGTCATGTCCGCGAACTGCAGCGGTACGACGCATGTATCCTGGCCTGCGTCGAGGCCGCACGCCGCTTGCCGCGCGAGCAGTGGGCGAAGCCGCAGAAGTGTCACCTGCCTGCGGCAGTGCTCAAGGAGCGCAGCGACGCCGTGCTGGCACTGGTGCGGGCATGCGCCGAAACCCGTGGTATCGACCCCACGGTCGCCGGCTCCCGCAAACGGATCAACAGCCTGATCCTGTCAAGCGCCCGCGGCAGCCTCGACGCCCATCCCCTCCTCAGCGGCTGGCGCGGCGAACTCCTGCGCGCCGGAATTGAGCCGCTGCTGGCTGCCTGGTCGCCGGCGGCCACGCTGCAGCAACCCTCGCTCTTCGGCCTCGATACCGAGGACGATGGCTCGGCGGAACCGGGCTGAGGCGTTCGTCTTACCGTAGCGCCCGCGGCCGCGGCTCCACAGCCGCCGGGCTGCACCGCGCCCTGTGCAACGAGCGCCCGCGGGGTGCCGCAGGCGCACCATCCCGTTGTCGCGCGACGGTGACCATGGTTCGACTCACCTTCTCGAAGGCCCCTGCGAAGGCGTCCTTCGGGACGGCCCCGCGCTCTACCGCGGTACGGACCTGGTCACGCTGCGGCGATCCCACCAAATCCAGGGCCGGCCGCAGCAGGTCCTCCACTGCGGCCAGGTGGCGGCGCACCTTGGTTGGGTCCGGTTTCAGGATCTGCAGGTAGCGTTCGCCCAGACGCTGGCGCAGCAGTTCCTCGTTGTAGGTGACGTCGACGACGTGGTGGACGTGGATGCGCAGCGCCTGTCCGGCGACCACGGGGGACCAGATGGGGTCGCTGAAGCCGGTCAGGTGGCCGACCAGGCGCTCTTTCAGCCGCGCCTTCTCCTCGTCCAGGCGCTTTGTCTCGTCCTGGATCTGCAGGTAACGGTTGAGTAAGGCCGCGATCTCGGGTGTCAGCGTCATGCCGCTCATCGTCGGGTTCCTCCTGGCCGATTGCGCACTGGGACTCCCATCACGCCGAAACGTCCACGGGTCTACTAACCAGCTACTATATATATGTATAGAGGGGAATGTCAAGGCGGGAGCGGATGGAGCCAGCGCCGACGAAACGGGGCGATGGGGCCAGGGAGTGGTGGTTGGAGTGGGTCGTGCGCAAAGCCGCTTGCCGCGGGCCTCGCTGAGGTATGAGGAGTGTGTCTCAGGCGGCGCGCGCCAGGAGCAGGTACCCGACTGTGGCGGCGGCCAGTAGGAACGGCGCCGCCAGCAGGAGCATGAGGATCAGCAGGGTCCGGCCGGGCCTGGCCGGCGCTGCGTCCACGGCCTGCGGCATGACCACCGCGAGGACGATGTAGATGATGATGCCAGGGAAGCCGGCGATGAGCAGCGTGGCGAGCACGTAGCCCACCCGCACCAGAGTCGGGTCCCAGTTCATCCACTCCGCCAAGCCACCACAGACCCCGGCCAGCACCGCCGGCGCGGTCTTGCGCAAGCGCGAGCGGCCCCCGGGAGGCTCGCCGCCGAGGCTTTGGTCCTCCAGGGCCTGGCGCAGTTCGGCGCCCTCCGCGGCCGAGATGCGGCCTGAGGCCTGCAAGGCAGCGATCTTCTCGAGTTCGCGGGTGATGCGTGCACTGTGCTGCTCCTCCACGCTGCGACTGCGCCGGGTCAGTGCCACCAGTAAGGCGATCAATCCGGCCAGCAAGGTGAGCATCAGCAACGCAAAGACACCGAGAACGACCAGCAATGAGATAGCCATCAGCAGTCCCTCCTCAGCGCTTGAGCAACCGCAGTTCCATCGCCGCGTCTTTGGCGCTGATCTCGCCGCGCTCGAGACGCTCCAGCACCGCCAGCCCACTCTCGTCCGTTGATCCCCGCAGCGCCTTCAGTGCCGCGATCACCTGGTCCAGACGGGACCGCACCGTCGGGTAGGAGATGCCGAGAACTCTCCCGACGTCCTTCAGCGACCCGCCGCAAACCATGAACACCTCGGTGAACTCGCGGTGCTCGGGGCGCAAACGCGCCAGGGTGGGCAACGGCATCTCCCCATCAACCTTCAGACTGCATACCGAGCAGGTCAGATTGCGGATCACCAGACGTTCACCACAACTGGGGCATTGCTCATTGAAACGGCTATGCATATCAATAAAAGTAAGCCGTGCATCAGCAAATGCAATGAAGGCATGCATATAATAAGAGTGGGAAAGCGGCGTCCAGCCGCCGACACTCCAAAGCCTGACTGGCTACGCCACGCCTGGCGGTATCGTACTGCACCCCAATAACGTGGGGTGCTTTGGACTGCGGTGGCTCGACACCGCTTTCGCTGGACGCAGAGCGACCGGGTTCCTCGAACGTGCCCGTTGCGTACGTCGTGCTTCCTGCGTCGCGCCTAGCCAGCAAAGGCTCCAAGCAGCGCCCGCATCTCCTCATCGACCTGGGCGGGGTCCGAGAGCGTCTGTGCGATCTCCGTACGGAGCATTTCCCGGTAGCGCCGCCGCAGGCGGTGCACCATCACCCGCAGCGTGCCCTCGGTCAGGCCGAGGGCCGCCGCGGCCTGGGCATAGGGGATCGCCTTCTTGCCGACCATGAGGAAAGGCTTCAGCTCGGCGAAGAGTGCAGCCTGACCCACGGCGGCGCTCTCATCCTGCAGGCGCAGGATGACCTGTTCGAGCAAGGTCACCGCCCAGGCACGGTCATACAGCCTGTCGGGGCTGAGTTCGTCGGCCGGGTGGATCTGGTAGCGCGTGTCGGCGTTCTGCCAGTCCAGCGACAGCGGCGCCTCGCCCCCGCCCCGCTTCAGGCGACCGGCACGGTCCCACTCATTGGCCAGAAAGTGCTTCATCGCCGCCAGCAGGAAGGCACGGAAGCGGCCCTTGTCGCTGCTCAGGCCGTCCAGGTAGTTCCGCTCCAGGAAACGGGCGAAGAAGCCCTGGGTGAGATCCTCGGCGTCCGGCTTGCTGTATCCCCGGCGGCGGGCGTAGGCATAGAGCGGGTACCAGTAGGTCCGGCACAAGTCCGCCAGCGCCTGCTCCGCCTGCGGCGTGGGCCGGCCACCGGCCGCGAGCACCATCGTCCAGTGTGTCGTGGCGAAGAGGTCGCGGGGAGCGCGGTCGGACGGAGTTGGAGGGGAGGTACTCACGTCATCTCTTCTCCTTTCGTTGCGTCCCGCCCGCGGGCGGGCGCGGACGCTTCGGACTGCGGCGGCCCGCCAGGGTTCTGAGCGCAGCGCAGAGACTCGACGCCGCTTTCGTCTGGCCGCGTCACGCTGCCCGCCCGCTGCACAACCACAAAGCGGTGTCGAGCTCGTCTCTGCGTTCCTCGGCCTGCGGCCCACCGCAGTCCAAAGCACCCCACGTTGCTGGGGTGCAGTATGATACCGCATGGCAGAGCCATGTCTTGGCGTGCCTGGCCGTGTCTACCTGTCCCTCGTCTGCTCTCCGCCCGCCGGGGCCACGGCGGGTATCCGCGCCAGCTTGTAGCGCAGGCTCACGCCACGGCGGGTGCTGTTGGCCAGGCCCTCGAACTGGTAGACGCCCATGGTGTTGCTGCGGGTGCGGAAGGCATTGAACGAGCCGAAGCCGTCGCTGTAGCTCCGTCCCGAGCTGGACGCCGGCACCGTGTCCCGCACCTGCCCCTTCGCGTCCTTGGCCGCGAACCCCGCCACGACCTTCGCCGCCGAGGCGGTCGCCCACTCGCTGAGTTGTCCGGCGAAGTCCTCCTGCATCTCCAAGGCCATCATGGACCACGTCTTCTCGCCCAGAAGCAGCAGGAGATCCACGTCCTGGGCCCGGATCCATTGCTGCAATTCGGGCGTGATGTCCACGAAGGCGGGCGCCCGGCTCGGAAACAGCTTCAGCGCGAAGGGCGGTCTGCGTGACTGGCCGTTCTCCATATCGAAGAAGACCAGGCCCTGGTCATCGGCGTTCTCAGTGCCGATAACCTTCTCGACGACCGGGCCAAACCGCCAGGCCGTGATCGCGTTCCGCGCTGGCGCGCTCGGGGGCGCCAGGGCGGGCGGGGCCAGCGCTGGTGCGAGCGGCGGTAACGGGGCCGGGGAGCGGTACAGCCGGGTGTAGGCATGGAGAAGGCTGCCGATCCCCACCAGCAGCAACACCCCGCTGCCCAGGAGCAGCACGACGGTGGGGGCGACCACTGCATTCCCGCCGTTGTCGCCGCTTGGCGTTGTGGCATCCAGCCGCGGCAGCCGCTCCAGGGGCTGCGCCCATGCGTGGTGGAGCATGCGGGGCAGGATAGTAAGGAGTGGCAGAATCGCCGCCAGCACCACCGCCAGCGCCATCCACGCCGGGGCGAGTTCCACCCCCGCGTACCCCTGCAGGCACGCCGACAGCGCCCACAGAGCGACGACCCCCAGGACGGCGAGTAACGTGGCGAAGCGCAGTACCTGCGGCCAGCGGATGACCCGGCGACCGTTGCGGACCCCCACCAGCGTCAGGCGCCTGCGGTTGCGTACCGCGTCCCTGATCTGCGCCGGCGTGATGCCCTGCTGCCGCGCCCAGGCCGTGGCGCAGAGGTGCTCACGCTGCATCCTGAGCAGCATGGGGTGGAACGACAGGCCGGTCAGGAAAGCGCCGAGGCCGAGGATCCAGCCCACCGGCCCGGGAACGCCGAAGATCACGAGGAAAGGGACGAAGAACGTCGCGGCATTCCAGACGCCGAACAGGATCCCGAGCTTCATGACCTCCCGCCTCTCGGTACCGGTCATGTGAGTACAGATCTCCCGCACCAGCGGCGGCTGGCGCGGCGACCAGGACCAAAGGTCGGCCGCTGGCGGGTTGCCTGCCGCCGGGGCGGGCCCCTGCGCGATCGTGTCCACCGCCGTGCGCACCTCGCTGGCGTGCTGGTAGCGGCGTTCGGGTTCCTTCTCCAGGGCGCGCAGGACCACGTCGTCCAGGCGCACGTCGAGCTCCACCTTCCGTGAGGGCGGCGCGAAGCGGCCGAGCGGCAGTTCGCCGGTGAGCATTTCGTAGAAGACCACGCCGAGGGAGTAGATATCGGCGCGGTGGTCGACATCGAGAGGGTGCTCGACCTGCTCCGGGGACATGTAGTGCGGGGTGCCCATCACCTGGCCCACCACCGTCAGCCGGAAGCTCTGTGCTTCCTGGCCCAGGATCTTGGCCAGGCCGAAGTCGGCAATCTTAACGCGGCCCTTGCGGTCGATCAGCACATTCTCCGGTTTGATGTCGCGGTGGACCACGCCCTCGTCGTGGGCGTACTGCAGGGCGGCGCAGATCTCGGGGATGATCTGCAGCGCCTGGCGCGGTGACAGGCGCCCATTGCGCTCCAACTGGCGCAGGTTTGCGCCGTCGACGTACTCCATGATGAAGTAGTGCAGCGCCTCCACCTGCCCGAACTCATGCACGGCGACGATGTTCGGGTGGTTCAGCTTGGCCAGGGTCCGCGCCTCGCGGTTGAAGCGCTCGGCGAAGTCCGCGCCGCCGGTACCGCCCGCCGCCTGGGCCGGCAGGATCTTCAGCGCTACCAGGCGGTCGAGGGCCGGCTGGCGCGCCTTGTAGACCGCGCCCATGCCGCCCCTGCCGAGCAGTTCGAGGATCTCGAGTTGCGGGAACAGCCGCGCCATCTCGGCCACCGCGGGCGGCTCGAACGGCGCCGTCCTGGGTTGTGTCCCCGAGTCCGGGCTGGCGCCCTGCTGCAGCAGACAAGCCGGACAGAGGCCGTCCAGCACGCCCGGCGGCAGCCCCGCACCGCAATGGGGGCATTCCCGCGCGGCTGGCGTGATCGGGGCTGGCGTGGCGTCGTCCGTGCGCCCCGCGGGCGCCGCCTTGGGACGGTTTCTGCGGACAAGGTAGATCAGTACCAGGGCCAGCACGGCCACCACCACGGGCAGCGCGAGCACCAGGCCCACGATCCCGATCTTGAGCCATAATGCGGCCATTGCCGGTTCTGCTACCATTGTCGGTCTCTTGTCCGTTGCGGCGGTGGCCCCGGTTCGGGGCCCGCTGCCAGGTTGCCTCGATGTGTCCGTACACCCCCCCTCAGAAGCAATTCCGGGGAAACGTTACACGGCCCCGTGAGCGGGCGGGGCTGTTTGAGGAAACCGCAGGCAACTCCAGCTCCCTGGACCGCCCACGGCCTCGTGGGCAGTGGCCGCGAGCCGCGGCCGCTCCACCTCCTATGGACCGCCCACGGCCTCGTGGGCAGTGGCCGCGAGCCGCGGCCGCTCCACCTCCTATGGACCGCCCACGGCCTCGTGGGCAGTG
>CAILUI010000309.1 GCA_903837355.1 uncultured Victivallales bacterium | reverse complement strand
GCCGCGCTTTGGACTGCGGCGGCTGGACGCCGCTTTGGCTCCAGAGGAGCCGGCTGCGAGCCTAGTGGTTCTACTTTATGTAGTTGCAGAACAACGAGATGTGTAGTACTTAATAGACAAACAAGTTAGCGCCCATGGGCGTCCGCCCCCGTGGAGCTTCGCCTCCTGATGATCCCTACAGCGCGGGTTCTACCGCCCACCCGCTGTCATTCCCGAACGCCGGTCAAAGAGCGCAGGCGCGAGCGGAAGTCGTCGAGTTCAGGCCCCGCCTGGGCGGCAATGGCCGACAGCCGGAAGAAGCGGTCTGTCGCCGGGGACTCCCGCCTCAGTTTGACCTCATCGAAACGGTCGACGTTGATGATCGTCCAGCACTCGACGAAGCCAGCTTCGCGCGCCTTCTGGTGGCTCTTCTCGGCATCGCCGACACGGTTGTGGATGTTGGAGACATCGTGGCCGCCCTTGATCTCGATGGCGATCACGTTGCGGTCTGCGCCGGTGGAGAGGCGCTCCCGGATGACGATGTCGGGGTCTGAAGCGAAGGCGATGACGACGCGGCGGTTGGCCGCATTTCCGTTGCTCCATGGCCGCAAACGGCGCCAGGCCGGTCTTCGTCGTATAGAACGCCTTCTGGCTGAAGCCGAGCAGGAGGCGGCAGTACCCAAGCAACTGCGGCGCGTGCTCGAGCAGCACGGGGACTGCAAACACAAGCTCAGCTCTGAGGCCGTGCCCGGCAAGAAGGGTCCTGCACTCGCCCGGCACCAGCCGCCCGACTTACCTGTCGATGGCGTCCGCTCCCACCTCGCTCACCGCTCGGAGGAGGGCGGGCTGGAGGCGGTTGCGCGCTTCCGCGAGGTGTTCTGCGAAGAGCACCTGTACGTCGGGATCAGGCAGCTTGATGACCATCGACCTTGACTCTCGTGAAGAGGTTGTCGAGTCGCTGTTGCGCGATCTTCACATACTCCGGGTGCAGTTCGATACCCACAAAACGCCGCTGCAGTTGCTGACAGACGGCGCCCACGGTTCCCGAACCGAAGAACGGGTCCAGCACGTAGTCGCCGGGCTCGCTGCCAGCCAGGACGCAGGGCTCGACAAGCCTCGGCGGGAAGGTGGCGAAGTGCGCCTCCTTGCAGGCCTCGGTGTTGATACTCCACACCGTACGGCGGTTCCGTTTCCCGGCGCCGCCCTCGGCATTCTCCTGGACGGCTTCCCGGTTGTAGTAGTAGCTCTCGTTCTTCGAGAAGAGGAAGACGTACTCATGGCAACGGGTGGGGCGGTCCTAGTGCGCTCTCGGGCATGGCGTTGGGCTTGTGCCAGATGACGTCGCTGCGCAGGAACCAGCCGTCGTCCTGCAGCGCCAGGCGCCACGGCACCGCGACCCGGCTAGCATGGTGTGTCGAGACTCTGGCGTCAAGGTGCGGCAGCATGCCCACCCACCTGGACGGCTTCGCTTGCGGATGAACGCTGATGTGACTACATTGGTCTCATGATTCTTACTCTCAGGGAAAGCAAGGCCAAACTCAGCGCCTTGGTCGCGATCGCAGCCGGCGGCGAGGAGGTCGTGATCACCGTCCGCGGCAGGCCGCGGGCGCGGCTGTGTGCGCTGGCTCCGGTGGCACCCGCTGACCAGCGCCAGCCGGCTGACTGGGAAACCGGCCTCCGCGAGGCCAGAGAGACCTACTCGGCCGGGGTCCATGATACGGGCGCTGCGATCTTGGACGACCTGCGGGGAGACCGGGCGTGATCTACTGGGACACGTCCTGCGTGTTGAAGCTGTACACCGCCGAGAGCGACTCCCTCGCTTGGCAGAAGCACGCGCTCGGGGCACGAGACGGGTTTGCCGCCAGTGCGCTCATGGAAACCGAGATGGCCTATGCCCTGGAGCAGAAGGAACTCCGCGGCGACGTGCGGCCGGGCGGGGCACAAGCGCTCCTGCGCATCCTCAGACGCGACCTGCAGGCAGGACGCTTCACCCTGTGTCCGGTCGGCACCGATGTCATGGCGCTGGCAGCGGACATCGCCGTCAGGTGTTACCACGCGCAGAAGCCGATTCCGCTGCGCACGCTCGACGGCCTGCACCTGGCGACCGCCATGCTCCTCAAGTGCCGGGCCGTCGCCACGGCGGATCGCCGGATGCAGACCGCCGCTGTCCACCTGAGCGTTCCCCTGCTCGCCCCGAGTGCCTGACCATTCCGGCTGGCTGCCTCGCCGGCCGCGGTTCGACAATCACGACGGGCGGCATAGGTTACGAGCCGAGTCGCGGCGGCGTTCGGCCGCAGCGGTACCCGCGCCCACAGACGATGGCTGAAAAGGGTCTGTAACATGCCTGTCTCCAAACGACTCTACGGCACGCTTCCCGACGGCTCATCCGTGCATCTGTTCACGCTCACCAACGCCAACGGCATGAGCGCGGCGGTGACCGACTACGGCGCCCTGCTGGTCAGCCTGCAGGCCGCGGACCGGGAGGGCACTGTCGGCGAGATCACCCTCGGTTTCGAGGCCTTGGCGGGGTACCTCGGCAAGCATCCGTACTTCGGCGCCACGGTCGGGCGCTATGCCAACCGTATCGGCGCCGCCCGCTTCAGCCTCGACGACCAGGAGTACCGCCTGGCCGCCAACAACGGCGAGAACCACCTCCACGGCGGGGTGGTCGGTTTCGACCACGTGCTCTGGGAAGCGGACGTGTTCGAGGAGGATGGCACCGCCGGGGTCTGCTTCTCCCGCATCAGCCCGGACGGCGAGGAGGGCTATCCGGGCAACCTGCAGGTGACGGCGACCTACACGCTGACCGACATGGACGAACTGCGCCTCGACTATGAGGCCATGACCGACCGCGCCACCCCGGTCAACCTGACCAACCACGCCTACTTCAACCTGCGGGGCAGCGGCGATATCCTCGGCCACCAGGTGCAGATTGCGGCCTCGCGCTACACGCCGGTCAACGCGGCCCTGATCCCGACCGGCAAACTGGCCAAGGTGGCGGGTACCCCCCTGGACTTCACCACGCCGCACGCGGTCGGGGAGCGTTTCGCCGCCGTGCCGGGGGGCTACGACCACAACTTCGTCCTCGACCGCAAGGCCGACGGGGAACTGGCCTGTGCGGCGCGGGTGGAGGAGCCCGAGAGCGGGCGCGTGCTGGAGGTCTTCACCACCGATCCGGGCATCCAGTTCTACACGGGGAACTTCCTGGACGGCACGCTGTGCGGCCGGGGTGGCGTCTGCTACCAGGCTCAGGCTGGATTCTGTCTCGAACCGCAGAAGTTCCCCGATTCGCCGAACCAGCCCGCCTTCCCGAACTCCATCCTCAGGCCCGGCGAGATGTACCTGCACACGCTGCTCTTCCGCTGCAGTGTGGTCTGATGCGGCAATCTGGAGGATCCTGCTGATGTCTTTCCGTAACCTCAGTCCGCAAAAGATGTTCCAGAAGCTGGCCGACGACCGCACGCCGGCGTTCACCTTCACCGCGACGGAGCGCTCGGGGTGGGAAGCCTGGCGGGCGGCAGCGCTGCCGAAGGTGCTCGCCTGCCTGGGCGATTGGCCGGAGCGCTGCGACCTAAACCCGATGTTCCTGGCGGAGTGGGAGCACGACGGGCTGCTCAAGCAGCGTTGGCTCATTGACGTGCAGGACGGCCTGTCGGCGGTGCTGTTGCTGGCGATCCCGCGCGATCTGACGCCGGGGACGCGACGCCCCGCGATCCTCTGTTGGCACGGCCATGGTCCGCACGGCAAGGAGCCGGTCATGGGCAACGACAGCAGTCCGGAACTGCGCGCCAGCATCGCCCAGGCCAACTACAACTATGGCCACCAGATGGCCAAGGCGGGCTTTGTGACCTTCGCCATCGACTGGATCGGTTGCGGCGAGCGCCACGACTGCCAGAAGCCCAACCACTACACGCCGCAGACCCGCGACTGGTGCAACCTCTACTACCTGCACGCCACCATGCTGGGCATGACCTCCATCTCCATCAACGTCAGCCATGGCATGTCAGCCGTCGATTTCGTGCAGAGTCTGCCCTACGTCGATCCGGAGCGGATCGGGGTCATGGGCCTCAGCGGCGGCGGCACCATGACCCTCTGGAGCACGCTCTGCGATGCCCGCCTCAAGGCCTCCGAGATCATCTGCTACAGCGATCTGTGGGCCCACTTCGGCTTCCGTGATCTGAACTACTGCGGCATGCAGGTGGCGCCGGGGCTGTTCAAGCTGGTTGATCTGCCCGAGGCACAAGGCCTGCTTTGTCCGCGACCGCTGCTGGTCGATATCGGCGCCAACGACACCTGCTTCAGCGTCGATACGGCCATGGCCTGTTTCCGCCGCGTCGCCCGCATCTACGAAGTGGCCGGCGCCGAGAACAACCTGGAACTCGACTTCTTCGCCGGCGAACACGGCTGGGGCGGTCAGCGCTCGCTGGCCTTCTTCCGCCGGCATCTGGGTGCGTAGGGGCGATGACGATGAGCCAACATCGCGGTACGACGGCATTGCCGATGGCTGCGGCCGGCGCCGGCGCGCGGGGACTGCTGGCCACGATCGGCAACACGCCGCTGGTGGACTTGCCGCGCCTGCGCCCCCGGGGGGGTGCCCGCATTCTCGCCAAGCTCGAGGGCTGTAACCCGGGCGGCTCGGTGAAAGACCGGCCGGCGCTGTATATGATCGAGAGCGCGGAGCGCGATGGCCTGCTGACCTCGGCCAAGACCATCCTCGAGCCGACCTCGGGCAACACCGGGATCGGCCTGGCCATGATCGGCGCCTGCAAAGGCTACCGCGTCAAACTGACGCTGCCCGAGTGCGTCAGCGTCGAACGGCGCCAGATCCTCCTGGCCTACGGGGCCGAGCTGGTCCTCACGCCCCACGACCAGCGCACCGACGGGGCCATCCGCGCGGCGCTGCGGATCGCGGCCGAAGAGCCAGAGCGCTACTACATGCCCAACCAATTCGCCAACCCGGCCAACTGGCTGAGCCACTACGAGACCACCGCCCCCGAGATCCTCGCCCAGACCGGCGGCGCGATTACCGCCTTCGTCGCCGGCATGGGAACAACCGGTACGCTGATGGGCATCTCCCGGCGGCTGAAGGAGTTCGACGAACGTATCCTGGTGGTGGGCGTCGAGCCGGTGGTGGGGCACGGCATCCAGGGCTTGAAGAACATGCAGGAAGCGATCGTGCCGGCGATCTACGAACGCGAGCGCCTGGACCGCGTCCTGATGGTCGAAGACCGCCCCGCCATCGCCATGACGCAACGCTTGGCGGTCGAGTCGGGGCTGTTTGTCGGGATGAGCAGCGGTGCTGCCGTCTGGGCCGCCTGCCAGCTCGCGGCCGAACTGCCGTCCACGGCCACGGTCGTGACCCTCCTGCCCGACCGCGGCGACCGCTACCTCTCCACCAACCTCTTCCGCTCGATCTGTGCCGAGTGCCCGCCCTGAACCCGCGCCGGCGCGCGCCACGGCACCCACCGGTCACAGCGGCCGCAGATCGTCGGTGAGGTCGGCCAGCGGAAACATGGCGCCCGGATTGAGGATACCAGCGGGGTCAAAGAGGTCCTTGACGCGACGCATCAAAGCGGTCAGCGCCTCGCCCCACTCGAGGGCCAGGTACGGGGCCCGGGCGCGGCCCATGCCGTGCTCGGCCGTGATCGTGCCATCGTAGCGCATGGCCGCCCCATAGACCTGGTCGGCCAGGCGATGGAGCAGATCGCGCAGATGCGGATCGTCGGGCCGGACGAAGGGGCGGAGGTGCAGATTACCGCTGCCGGCGTGCCCGTAGATGGCCGCGGGGACCCCCAGCCGGTCGAAGATGTCCTCAACGTCGCGAATGAAGGGCGCCAGGCCGCTGACCGCCACCCCGACGTCGTTCACAATCGCCGGCGCGCGCCACTCGGGACTGAAGTTACGGATGGCCGGCAGCAGGGCCTTCCGGAGTGCCCAGACGGCCTCCTGATCGGCGGCGTCTTCGACCGTGCGCGGCGCCGCCGCCAGCCGGTAGCCGCCGGCGCGCAGGTCGGCGCGCAGACGCTCGATCTGGTCATGCCGGTCCACGCCGACGCTTTCGACCAGAAGCATGTGGACCTCTCCGTCCGGTACCACGAGATCGGGACGGCGCGCGGTCACGATCTGCAGGGTCCGGTGATTGATGATCTCGACCGCAGCGGCGCCGCCGGCCACCAGCGCGGGAACCGCGGCGCCGGCTTCGGCCAGGTCGCGGAAGTAGAGCAGGGTGGTCGCGTGTCCCGCCGGCGCCGGTTCGGTACGGAGCGTCGCCTGAGTGATGACGCCCAACGTTCCCACGCTGCCGATCAGCAATTGCGTGACCCAGTCCTGGGGGCGTTCGGAACGTAGGAGGCCGCCGAGGTTGTAGCCAGACGCGATCTTGCGGTCCAGGCGCGCCAGCAGCCGTCCATGGCTGGCGCTCGAGGCCAGAATATCCCGACGGATGGCGCGCAGCCCGTCCACCAGGGCGATGGGGATCGATCCGGGGTCGGCCGTATCGATGACGGCACCGCTGGCCGTGACCAGGCGCAGGCTCTCGGTGTAGCGGTCGATGGCGCCGTGCCGCAGTTCATGCGGGCCACTGGCCTTGGTCGCCAGGTTGCCGCCGAGCAGGCAGATGCCGCCGCTGGAGGGATCTGCCGGCAGGAAGACCCCTGCCGCGCGCAGTGCCTGCTGCAGGTCCCCATGGAGCAATCCCGGCTCCACCGTGGCCCGGATCCCGGCCTGGTCGGTCGTCAGGTTGAGCAGCCGGTTCAGCGGCCCCTCTTTGCCGCAGTGCAGCACGATACCGCGGCCGAGCGCCGCCCCGGCCGTGCCGCTGCCACCTGCCCGCGGGGTCACCGCCAGGCCGGCCTCCTGCGCCACGGCCAGGATCTGCACGATGTCCCCTTCGTCCCGCGGCACCGCCACCAGCAAGGGCGGCACGGCGTAGAGGCTCTGGTCCGTGGAAAAGCGCCGCCGCGCCTCGGGGCTGTCCAGTACCTGGCCGCGCAGGCGGGCCCGCAGTTCGTGCGTCAGCGCGGCGCTGGGTTCGGCGGCGGTCAAGGTCATCGGCTTGGGCTCCGGCGGTGGTCATCACCGTGCGCGTACGCTACGGCCCGAGCGGTGGCTCTGCCAGCCGCGGACCGTCCGTGAGCCTGCCAAGGCGCCAAGCCAACACGACGGCGGTTGCGTCCCCCGCCCAGGCGCTTATACTGTACGAGAGATTGGGCTTGCCTGGAATCGAGGGTGCCGGGGCCGTGGCCCGGTCGAGGGTGGCTCTCGGCTGTGATGGGGACCTCATGCCGTCAAAAAGATCAACGCCGGGACCGGCCGAGCGCACGGCGGCAGGAGAGAAGAACCGGCGCTATCTGAGCCCTAGCGAGATCAAGCCGGCGCCGCCGCCGGCCGCTGCCACGGTTCCCAGCGTGGCCCCGGCCGCCGCTCGGGGGGCGGCCGGCCCGCTGCCGGCAGCCGCTTCCGAACTGGCCCGCCTGGTGCAGGAGGACGTGGCGCGAGCGGCGGCGGGCGCGGCGGCGGGGCCGGGCACCTCCCACCTGGTGCGGGAGGAGCTCGCCCGGGCGGCTCAGAGCGGCAGCTACACCATCCAGAATATGCTGGCACGGGGCGCCGAGAGCGTTCTCTACCGCGCCAGCGCCGGGCCTGCGACCTTCTGCGCCAAGGCTATCCGCAATTTCCTGGGACTGACCATCGGGCACGCCGCGACGCGCCAACACCAGAGCAAGCTTAGCGACGTCTCCTATCGCAACAAGGTGCGGCACCTGCGCAACGAATTCGCCGTCGGGGGGGCGCTGCAGGACGAGACGGACACCCCGATCGTGCGTGTCTACGCCCTGCGCAAGGTGCGGCGTTTCGGTCTCGAGATGGGCTATGACCTGCTGTTGGAGCACATCGAGGGCGCCGACATGAGCGAGCGCTCCTTTACCCGTACCCTCTCGGTGACCGACAAGATCGGCATCTTCCACCAGACCGTCAAGGCCCTCGGCTTCATGCACCACCGCCTCTACATTCACCTGGACATGAAGCCGTCCAACATCATGGTGACTCAGGGTCGCGTGAAGCTGATCGACTTCGGCGTCTCGGTGACCCTCGGCCACCAGCCGCGCACCATCACCGGCACTGCGGGTTACCTCTCGCCGGAACAGATCGTCCGCGATCCGCTCACCGAGGCCACCGACATCTTCGCCCTCGGTGTCACCTTCGCCGTGATTTTCGGTGGCAAGCAACTGCGACAGAGCGCCGAAGAACTCAAGAGTCGGCAGTTCAGATCCGAGGCGCGCTACCACTTGGCGAGTGTGGATCAGCCCACTGTCACCGAGATTCCCGAGCTGGCCGAGTTCCCGGAGCTGGCCCAGCTCATCGGCCAGTGTACGGTGCCGCGGCTCGGCAAGCGCATCGCCAACACCGCGACCCTGCTCAACCGCCTCGAGCGGACCGCTGAGGTCTACGGCATCCACCTGCCCAGCGGGGCGGCGGACGCCAACGCCCACCGGGCGGCGCCGCGCGAGTAGGACGCGGCAGGCTGGCGGTGGAGTGGCTGCACCCGCGGCTGCAGACGGGCCAGTAGGTCGGGGGTGCCAGTACCCGACCCCGGCCGCGGGCCGGGCGCGCGGCCGACAATCCCCCGGCGTTGCCAAGCAGAGCCGGGAAGTGAGTAGCATTGGGAGGTGACGCCGGTCCGATGAGTCCTCCGGGCCAGCGCCGTTCGCTCATGCATATCGGCCTCATCCTCGAACACTTGTCAGCCCAGTCCGGCGGCGCCGAGGGCTTTGCCCTGACCGTCGCCCGCGAACTCATGCAGCGCGGGCATCGCTGCAGCGTCTGTGCTGCCGATGGTGGCGGTCTCGAAGGGGCCACGGTCCTGCTCGGTCCGCTGGCCTCGGCTCCGTCCCGGCTGCAGCCTTTGGCGCCGGACGTGGTCGTCGACTGGGGCCTGAATGCTCCCGCCGACCTGCACCGCCTGGGCGGCGGGACGCACCGCGAATTCCAGCGCCTGGTCCTCGCGGCGGTGCCCCTGCCGCTACGGCTGGCCAAGCGCCTGCTGTACGCGGCGTCGCCCCGCCACCGCCGGATCGCGCGGCGGGAGGTCGGCCTGCTCTCGCGGCCCGGCGTTCAGGTGTTGGCGGTATCGCGTTTCGTTGCCGATCAGGTGGCCCGCACACTGCCCTTCCCAGCGACCCGGCTGCATGTCCTGCACAACGGCGTCGACACGCGCCGGTTCGTGGCCGGCGGCCGGCCCGGAGTCCGGGCCGCGGAACGGGCACGCCTGGGGCTGGGAGAGCAGGACGTCGCCTTCCTCCTGGTGGCACATAACCTCGGCCTGAAGGGCTTCGGCCTGTTGCGGGAGGTCTTCACGGCCGGGCGCGAACAGCTCCCCGGCGCCCGCTTGGTGCTCCTCGGCCGGCACGACCCCGGATTCCGGGCGCCCTGGTTCATCTACGCGGGTACCTCGAGTCGGCCGGAGGGCGCCTACGCCGCGGCAGACGCACTCTTGCACCCCACCCTCTACGACGCCTGCGCCAATGTAGTGCTGGAAGCCATGGCGTCCGGCCTACCAGTGGTCTCCAGCGACCGCAACGGCTCTGCCGAGGTCCTCACCGACGGCCTCGACGGCAGGGTCCTGCCCGTGCTCGGCCGACACCGCGAAATCCGCACCCGCTGGCTGCAGGCAGTGGCTGAGCTGACCACCCGCCCGGAGCGGCGACAAGACCTCGGCGCCCAGGCGCGCCGACGGGCCGAGTCCCTGAGCATCGGCGCCTACGTGGACCGCTTCGAGGCGCTGCTGCGGCAGGTGGCGGCCGAGCGCGCACGCGGCGGCTGAGGGCGGACGGGGAACTGGACGCACTGGACTACCTGGACGCACTGGACAGGCGCCAAACAAGGCCCGCCGTCCACAACACGCCGGCCACAACACGCCGTACGCAAGACGCCGTACGCAAGACGCCGTCCGCAGGACCTCAGGAGCCCTGGCGCGTCAGCCAGCGCTCGGCGTCGATGGCGGCCCGGCAGCCCATGCCGGCGGCCGTAATCGCTTGCCGGTACACGTGGTCCGCGCAATCGCCGGCGGCGAACACGCCCTCGACGTTGGTCTGACTGCGTCCCCCGTCGGGCAGCACGATGTAGCCATCCTCCATGGCGATCTGTCCCGCGAAGACATCGGTGTTCGGGAGGTGGCCGATGGCGACGAACAGCGCGCCGCAGTCGATCTGCGAGCGCGCGCCCGTCTTCAGGTCGCGGAGCCGCACGCCCGTGACCTTATCCTGGGCGACGTCCAAGACCTCCTCCACCACCGCGTTCCAGATGAACTCGAGCTTCGGGTTCTCCCGCGCCCGCTGCGCCATCACCTTGGAGGCGCGCAGTTCCTCGCGCCGGTGGACCACCAGCACCTTGGAGCCGAAGCGCGTCAGGAACAGCGCCTCCTCCAGAGCGCTGTCGCCGCCGCCGACCACGACGATGGGAACATCGCGGAAGAAGGCGCCGTCGCAGGTGGCGCACGACGAGACGCCCTTGTTGCGCAGGGCGTTCTCCGAATCCAGTCCCAGCCAGCGTGGCCGGGCCCCGGTGGCGATAATCACGGCCCGGCTCTCAATCACGGTGCCGTCGCCGAGGGTCAGTTTCTGCGGACCGCCGGGCGTGAACGCCACCGCGGCGACGATGGCGTTCTGCAGGCGGGCGCCAAAGCGCTCGGCCTGCTTGGTACAGGCTTCCATGAGGTCGAAGCCGAGAATGCCCTCCGGGAAGCCGGGGTAGTTCTCCACCTCGGTCGTCTGCGTGAGCTGGCCGCCGGGCAGGTTCCCCGCCAGCACCAGCGGGGCCAGGTTGGCGCGGGCCGCATAGAGTGCCGCCGTGAGGCCGGCAGGCCCGGTTCCGATGATCGTCAGCGTTTCCACAGTGTCTTCCTTACCGCGGCGGTACGGGGCCGCGGGCTAGGGCCGCGAGTAGTCGGCCGCTTCTCTTTCTGGCAGTGGCGCCCCGGTCAGGTGCAGACCGCCGTCGACGTAGATGATCTGGCCGGTGATGGTGCGCGCCGTGGCCAGGAACAGACACGCATCGGCAATCTCCTCGGGAGCCGAGGGCTCAGCCATGGGGACCTGCTTGACCAGCCGCGCCAGGCTCTCCGGCGCCACGCCCTCCGGGGCCAGCACCAGGCCCGGCGCGACCGCATTCACGCGGATCCGGGGCGCCCACTGCACCGCGGCGGCCTCCGTGGCGTCACGCAGGCTCTTCTTGGCGAAGCCGTAGGTGCTGGCCGAGGGGTCGACGCTGGCCACACGCTGATCGAGAAGGTTGATGATGCAGCCCTCCTCGCAGTACAAGGCAAAGTCACGCATCAACAGGAAGGGCGCCACGAAGTTGATCTCGTAGTCCTCGCGCAAGCGCTCGGAGATGACGTGCGCCAGCGGGCAGCGCCGATAGACCGAGGCGTTGTTGATCAGACAGTTCAGGCTGAGGCCACCGGCAATCAGTCCGGGAATCAGCGTCTGGCGCTCCTCGGAGTTGGTCAGGTCCGCACGCACGCAGCAGTGGCCATTGCTGATGCCGTTGAGCACGGCCAGAAGCTCCTGAGCGGCCTCTTCGGACTGGTTGTAGTGGACGATCACCCGCGCTCCAGCGCGTGCGAAGGACAGGGCGATCTGTCGACCGATGCGCACGCCAGCGCCGGTGATCAGGACGCGCGTATTCTGCAGATCCTGGGCCATGACTCGCCCTCCGCCGTCCGTGCCCCGCAGGCCGCACTCGGCCCGCGACGCGGCATCGTTACCTGGTCGTACAGCCACACCCAATCTACCGCACCTGCAGGGCGATTGCCAGACCCCTGCCGCGCCGCCAGGGCGGTTCTAAGAAACCGGCGAGGGCGCCGACGGCTGGGTCTGCGATCGCCATTGGGCACCCCCGAGGCCCCCTTGCGGTCGCGCTATGGAGCATAGGGGGGCACGGCGTTGCGCCGGCGCTCGTCGCGGGC
>CAILUI010000308.1 GCA_903837355.1 uncultured Victivallales bacterium | reverse complement strand
CAGCCTGGTTGCTCTCGGCAGTCCACGCGGGGCTGGCGGACAGGCCAGATGCGCCGCCAAGGTAGACGAAGGCGCGGCCCTCATCTGCCTGGCCGTTGTCGTAGAGCGGCGCGCCGACGATCACATCGCTGTAACCGTCACCATTCACGTCGCCGGCAGTGGCAACCCTGGTGCCGAAACGTGCATCGACTTGGTTACTCTCCGCGGTCCAGGCGGCGGCGGAGGCGAGCGGGTCGATGGTCACCGGATAGACTGCAGCGGTCGTGTCGACCACGATGCGGATCCGTGCCGATCCCGATCCGTCCTGAGTGGGATCCAGCCGGAGCTCTGCCGGAAGCTGCCGACTCTCGGCATCGACGCACCGCAACCCCCCGTAGTGCATCACACCGACGCCGCCAGCAGTGAGGAACTCGACCGCCTGGCCGTCGGGTGCCATGCCCGGGATCAGACTCCCCCGAACCGCCAGGTCGACGACCAAGGCGGTTCCGCCGTCCCCCGCTGTACTCACCGGAGGAGGGGTAGCAACGGTGAACCCCTGCTCCAGGCCCTTGGCGTCGTTGACGTACCATTCGGTCAGTCCGGCGCTGCGAACGAACTCGATACGGTTACCCTTGGCCGATGTCGTCGTGACGGTCGGGGGTGCTGGCACACGGTCGCCCTCTGCGAACCCGAAGCCGACCAGTTCGAGCCCCCATGTCCATGACGGGGCGTCCTCCGTTCGCGGCGCCACCCGCGGCCCAGCTGGTGAGAAGTACGTGCGCAGGCCGTGAGTTCGGTTGGGTGCCTGCCAGCAGGCACCCAAATCATGGATGGTCGTGGCCTCCGTCCAGCTCACTTGGTACTCCTGGGCGGCAAGGCTGCTCTGAGCTTGGCTCCACCAATCGGTCGGCACTCCGGCCGGCAGGCTCTCTGCCTGGGCCCTGTGGAACAGGAGCACACCGAGGCCCAGCAGCCCCGCAAGAAACCGATTTCGACATGGTGACCCGCGTGACTGAACCAGGTTCTGCATCCAACGATGGAGAAGCCCCCGGCGCATCACTATCACGCTGCAGCTCTCGGTTACGGGTTTCGTCACAACGACCTCCCTGTTCCGGACGGCCGTCCGGAGTCGGCATGGAATCTCATCCACGCGTCCGTGACAGTCGTGGATCTGTGTGTCTCTCTCCTGCGGCGCAAGCCAGGAATGGTCTTACCATGAGTGCGTCGGCGAGGTATGCAAGTGGCCGTATGGGTTGGGGTCAGGAGGGCATCGGCGTGGACGGCCAGCGAGGACCTACACCGTGGCATTGGATAGCAGTGCCGCATCAATCATTCCGGCACGATACGCCTACCGGTCCGTGCAGGAACTACGAGCCCGCCCGCGCCCCCCGGCGCCCGCCTCGTGCGCATGGTCGTCCGCGGCGATGCCGGGCGTCTGGGGCTGCCGTGGGCCAGGCGAAGATGGCCGTCATAGGGAGGGCGACACCCTCATGGCGAAGCGGCGGCGGCCTTCCATGCAGGTGTGCTGCATCCTCCTACCACCCCACCGTCTGTCCGTAGCCCCTGCCTGAGAAGCCGTTCAGGCGAGCCCATGCGCCATCCAGGGAGGTGATCGTGGTCCTGATCCTGATGCCCCTCGCGGCGGGATCAAATGGACCAGGCTGGAGGTCAAGTACTGCGTTGGCGCCGTTGATTCTGCCCTGCGTCACGAAGGAGTGGATCACCCCGTTCGACAGCGTCAGCAGCGCCGTGCCGGCAACTGCCCTACCGGCCTGGTCAAGGTCGAGCGCCAGTGTCCAGGTGCCATCCATCGACGCCGGCAGGTCCAGGACAAGGGGATCGTCGATGGCGGTGGTAACCCGGCCCGTCGTCACGCTGCCCACCATCCAGCCCGTGAGCTGACGATCGGCAGTGTCGACGGCCAGATTCAGCGAGAGCGTCATGTTCACCGTCTGTGCCGGACTGGCACCTTTCAGCGTACCGGCCAGAGCGACACTCCCGGCGGAGCCGTTGACGCTACCCTTGACGGGCATGGCAAGCACGGTGGCCTTGGCAACCGTGTACGTCGCCGTACCGGTTATCCTGCCGCTTGGGTCATGCACCAGACTTAGCACCAGCGGGTTGCCGGCGATGATCGTCGAGTAGGTCCCGCTCAGGTGCCAGAGGCCTCGACCCGCCGCCACCGCCGCCGCGTCGACAACCGCCAAGAAGGTGCCGCTGGGCGGCACCTGGCCAGCGGCCCTGAACGACGCCGTGAATGCGCGGTCCTCGGTCACGTCAGTTTCGGTGCGCGAACTGGCCGTCGAGCCGTCGCTCCACTGCCGGAACACGTACATATAGGATGGCACCGCCGTTACGGGCAGCGCATCGCCTCTTGACAGTACCGTCTGCGTTGTCGGGCCCGAGATGCTGCCGTTGGCGCCGGCCAGGAAGCGCACCGTGTGGGACGCCGGGACGACTGTCAGCGTTCCGCTCACGTGGGTAATGTCGTAGTTCCGGCCGCTGGCACCCATGGCGGCGATCGGGTAGACCCCGAGATCGCTGGTTGCGGTGGCGGTGGTGGACAGAGCAACTGGGGTGTCGAGATCCCCCGCGTCGTCACCATTCACGAACCCGGACCATGTCGCTGTCAGGGTCGGCAGTTCCGCCCCGAAGGGCTTGGTTTGACTGTCGGCCGTGACCGTCAGCGCAGCACGAGCCACGTCGACGAACACCGTCGCTATCGCCGACGTCCAGTTGGCGTCGTCGTCCGGCGTGAAGGTGACCGCCAGTCCGTGAGCACCCGCGTTCAGCACCGTACCCGCGGGCGGATCGTAGACGAAGGTGCCGGGCAGGTTCGCAACCCCGTTGAGCTGTGTACCCGACAACGCCGCGCCGTAGACGATGGCGTCGGGGGCGGCCCAGGTGATGACCGGGACTTGCTTGGCGGTCACCGTCAGCGTGCCGGGCACGTAGGTCACAGCGTAGTTCGCCGTCGTGGCCGGCCCGGCGGGCGTGACCGGATATGGACCTGGAATGCTCGTAAGGTCCGCAGTGCACGAGTACACGGGGGTGAAGCCGATGGACTGCAGCGTATCGCCGGCCTGCAGGCCGGAGGGGGTGCAGGTGAACGTCGGGTTTGGCTGGCCGACAGGGCGGGTGGCGTTGTCCACCGTGACCACCAAGGGCGCCCGCTCCACGGTGAGTGTGCGCGGTACGGCCGGGGCTGCATTCCAGTTACCGTCGCCCAGTTGCGTGGCCGTAAGCACCGTCTCGCCAGCCCCATGTACCGTCACCGTCCACTCTCCACGGCTTGCAGCGACCGTCGCCACACCCTCGTTGCTGCTGCTCAGCGTTGGCACTATGCCCGAGGTCGCGGATGCGGAGATCGTGAAGGGCGCGTCGCCGTAAGCTCGCGCCGGGACGCCCGCAAAGCTGATCGTCTGATCGGCCTTGCCGACGGCCAGCACGCCCGCCACCAGGCTCAGGGCGTAGTTGGGATCGACACCGCCGCTCAAGGTGATCGGGTAGGCGCCCACAGCGCTGGCCTCGGTGGCCGCGCAGGCGGCGGTTGGCGATGTGGCGGGGGCGGTATCGCCATTCCTCAGCCCCGTGTAAGCCACGGTCAGGGCCGGGTTGGTCTGACCGTAGGCCCGCGCCTTGTCCTCTGCCGTACAGATCAGTGTGACAGGCTCCACGGTCAGCGTGCCGTTCTCGTAGGCAAAGATGTAGTTGCCATCGGCGCCACCCTCGACTCTGATCGGGTACACGCCCGTCGGGCTAGCCTGCGTGGCAACGCAACTCGCAGTGGGGGCCACGTCCAGGTCGCCATCGTCGTCGCCGTTGGCGAACCCCGTGCATGAAACCGTGAATGCCGGGTTGCCGTCCCCGTACGGGCGTGATGCGTTCTCTCCCGTGGCAGTCAGGGTCGCTTTCTCCACCGTTAGCGGCACCGAAGCCCCGGCAGGTACCCAGTTCACGCCGTCGGTCGGGACAAAGGCGACCGTCAGGTCGTGGGCACCGGCGTTCAGCACCGTACCGGCGGGCGGGTCGTAGACCAACGTGCCAGGGGTGTCCGCTACCGCATTGAGTTGTGAGCTCGACAGCGCCGTGCCGTAAACGATGGCGTCGGGAGCGGCCCAGGTGATGACCGGGATTCGCTTGCTGGCCACCGTCAGCGTGCCGGGGACGTAGGTCACGGTGTAGTTCGCCGTCGCGGCCGGCCCTGCGGGCGTGACCGGGTAGAGGCCCGGAATACTCGTGAGGTCCGCGGTGCATGAGTAGACGGGGGTCAAGCCGATGGACTCCAGGGCGTCGCCATTCTGGAGGCCAGAGCCGGTACAGGTGAACGTCGGGTTCGGCTGGCCGATACGGCGGGTGGCGTCGTCTGCACTGACTATCAAGGGCGCCCGCTCCACGGTAAACGTGCGCTGTACGGCCGGGGCTGCGTTCCAGTTGCCGTCACCAGCCTGCTCAGCCGTGATTGCGGTTTCCCCGGCCCCATGCACCCTGACCGTCCACTCTCCACGGGCCGCAGCGACCGTCGCCACGCCCTCGATGCTGCTGCGCAGCGTCGGCACCATGCCCGAGGTAGCGGAAACTGAAACCGTGAAAGGTACGTCGCCGTAGGTCCTTCCCGAGATGCCGGCGAAGCTGATCGTCTGATCGGCCTTGCCGACGGCCAGCGCGCCCGCCACCAGGCTCAGGGTGTAGTTGGGATCGGCACCGCCGCTCAGGGTGATCGGGTAGGCGCCCACAGCGCTGGCCTCGGTTGCCGCGCAGGCGGCCGTTGGCGGTGTAGCCGGGGCCGTCTGGCCGTTCTTCAGTCCGGAATAGCGCACCGTCAGTGGGGGGTTCGGGTTGCCGTAGGCACGGCTCTGGTCGTCCGCCGTACAGGTCAGTGGTGCCGGATCAACGGCCAGGGTGCCGTCCAGGTACGCAAAGGTGTAGTTGTTGTCCGCTCCGCCTGCAGGCACGATAGCGTAGGCGCCCGCGGGGCTGGCTGGTGTTGCCCCGCACGTCGCCGACGGGGCCGTGTCCACGTCGCTTGCGTCGTCCCCGTCCACGAACCCGGTGTAGGCGATCGCACAAACCGGGTTTTCGTCCCCGTAAGGGCGCGAGGCGTTCCGGGCCCTGGCGGTCAGCACCGCCCTGTCCACTGTCAGTGAGACGGTTACCGTCACCTCAGCCCAGTTCGCAGCGTCGGCGGGCGTGAAGCTGGCTGCCAGGCCATGGACGCCGGCGTTCATCACGGTGCCGACGACTGGAGCGTAGACGAAGGTGCCGTCGGTATCGGCACCTGCGCTGAGTTGCGTGCCTGACAACGGAGTGCCGTAGACGATAGGGTCGGGGACAGTCCAAGAGATGACGGGGATCTGCTTATTGGTCACCGTCAGCATACCGGGGACGTAGGTCACAGCGTAGTCTGCGGTGGTGGCCGGACCAGAGGGTGTGACCGCGTACGGTCCCGGCGCGCTCGTATCCTCTGCCGCGCAATCGTAGGCGGGAACCAGCCCGATGGACTCCAGTGTGTCGCCGTTCTGTAGGCCAGTGGCGATGCAAGTGAAGGTCGGGTTGGGCTGACCAACGCGGCGGACGGCGCTGTTTGCCGTGACCGTCAACGCCGCTCGCACCACCGTAAGCGTACGCTGTACTGCCGGGGCTGCATTCCAGTTGCCATCGCCCACTTGCCTGGCCGTGAGCACCGTGCTGCCGGCGCTGCTGATCGTCACGGTCCAGTCACCCCGGCCAGTCTCGATGGTCGCCACATTCTCGTTGCTGCTGCTCAGCGTCGGCGGAAGGCCCGACGTCGCGGTGGCGGGGACCGTGAAAGGCGCGTCGCCGTAGGTCTTCTCCGGGATGCCGGCGAAGCTGATCGCCTGATCCGCCTTACCGATGGTCAGCGTGCCCGACACCAGGCTCAGGGCGTAGTTCGGATCGACACCGCCGCTCAGGGTGATCGGGTAGGCGCCCACAGCGCTGGTCTCGTTGGCCGCGCAGGCGGCGGTTGGCGGTGTAGCGGGGGCCGTCTGCCCGTTCTTCAGTCCGGCGTAGCGGATGCTTAGAGCCGGGTTCGGATTGCCGTAGGCACGGCTCTTGTCGTCCGCCGTACAGGTCAGTGGCGCCGGATCAACGGTCAGGGTGCCGTCCACGTACGCAAACGTGTAGTTGCTGTCCGCCCCACCTGCAGGCACGATCGCGTAGGCGCCTGCCGGGCTGGTTGGTGTTGCCCCGCACGTCGCCGACGGGGCCGTGTCCACGTCGCTTGCGTCGTCGCCATTGGCATACCCCGTGCAGGCCACCACGAGTGTCGGGTTGCCGTCCCCGTACGGGCGTGATGCGTTCTGTCCCGTGGCAGTCAGGGTCGCTTTCTCCACCGTCAGCGGCACCGACGCACCGACTGCCGCCCAGTTCACGCCGTCGGTCGGGGTGAAGGCGACCGCGAGGATGTGGCTGCCACCACCCAGCACGGTGCCAACGGGCGGGTCGTAGATGAGTGTACCGGGAGTGTCCGCAACCGCGCTGAGCTGCGTGCTCGACAGCGCCGTACCGTAGACGATGGCGCCGGGGGCGGCCCAGGTGATGGTCGGGACCAGCTTGGCCAGTACCGTGATGGCGATGCCGAACGGGGCGCTATCGTCGCCCCCGTCATTCACGGTTACCGGGACGGCCAAGACGCCTGTGAAACCAGGGTGTGGGGTAACGGTACTACCGGCGGCGGCGTAGTTCGCTCCCGCCAGAACTCTCAGCGTGAAGCCACCGGGATACGTGTTATCTGGGTCGGTAACAACCAGGTCGGCAAGGCGAACCTCCAGCGAGCTGCCCTCCCGCACCGTCAGTGCGCTCTGTCCGGTGATAACAGGCGGATCGTTGCGGGGGTTCACCGTGACCTGAACCATGACCGAGTCCGTGCCGCCATAGGGATCGGCCACCTGCACCACGAAGCTGTCGCTGCCGTTCCAGTCTGCCATCGGGGCGTAGGTGAACGTGGTGGGGGACGCCCCCGTGCCGGCCACCGTCGCCGTACCGTGCGCAGGATCACTCGCCTTCGACCACGTCAACGTGTCGCCGTCGGCGTCGGTCGCGTTCAGCGTGGGCGCGTTCCATGCCAGGGGTGAGCCGTCCTCATCCATCGTCCGCGCAACGCTCGCGCCTTGTGTGATCACCGGCGCCGCGTTGGTCACCAGCGTCCAGGCGCTTGCCTCCGATGTGCTCTGCGCTGCCGGCAGCCCCTCGCCGTTATCCGTCGCGGTCACCCGCACGCAGACGTACTTACCGTTGTCGGCCGCCTGCAGAACGTGTGTCGTCCCGGTGGCGCCGCCGATGTCCGCGGCATTGAGGCCGCCTGCGTCATCTGCCCGGCGCCACTGGCGGGTGAGGGTCAACGTGCCCGGCGCGAGATCGGTACTGTCGTTCCATGCACCGCTGGCAGCGCTCAGCATCTGCCCCGCGTGGTGGGTGCCCGTTACGCTTGGCGCCCCCGTGTTGTTCGGCGGGTCATTGCGGGGGTTCACCGTGACCTGAATCGTGATCGTGTCCGCGTTGCCATAGGGGTCGGCCACCTGCACCACAAAACTGTCGCTGCCGTTCCAGTTCACGGTCGGGGTGTAGGTGAACGCGGTGGGGAAAGCCCCGCTCCCGCTAACCGTCGCCGCACCGTGCGCCGGGCCGCTGACCTTCGACCAGGTCAGCAAGCCGCCGTCGGCGTCGGCCGCGCCCACCGTCGGCGCACTCCAGCCCGCCGGTGCTCCGTCTTCGTCCATCGTCGCCCCGACGCTGGCGCCCTGGGTGATCACCGGTGCCGAATCATCGTCAGCGATGGTGATGGTTTGCTGCTGGGTACCGTTCTCCGTGCCGTTGGTCACCGCGCTGATGTCAACGATCACCGTTTCGTCGGGCTCGTCGAGTCCATCCTGCACTGCGTTCACCGTGATGCTGCCGTTGGTACTGCCGGCCGCGATCACGATCTGGGCGCCGGAGCGTGTGTAGTCGGCTGTAAACGTGGCCGTACCGCCGAACGCCAGGTCGACCGTCACCGGTAGGCCCGAGACGGCTGACAGCGTGGCAGCGAAAGTGGCCACCCCGCCGGCCTCGGCGATCAGGGCGTTGTCCCGGCTCAATGTTGCGGTCGGCGCCATGTCATCGTCGGTGATGGTGGTGGTTTGCTGCTGGGTGCCGTTCTCAGTGCCGTTGGTCACCGCACTGATGTCCACAGCCACCGTATCGTCGGCCTCGTCGAGTCCGTCCTGCACCGCGGTCACGGAAATGCTGCCCGAGAGACTCCCGGCCGCGATCACGACCTGGGTACCCGATCGCGTGTAGTCGGCCGTAAGCGTAGCCGTGCCACTGAACGCCAGGTCGACCGTCACCGGCAGGCCCGAGACGGCGGACAGCGTGGCGGTGAAGGTCGCGATCCCTCCCGCCTCCGCAATGGACGCGCTGTCCCGGCTCAGGGCCACCGTCGGCGGCGCATCGTCGTCGGTGATCGTGGTGGTCTGCTGCTGAGTACCGTTCTCGCTGCCGTTGGTGACGGCACCGATGTCTACCACCACCGTTTCGTCGGGTTCGTCCAGCGCGTCCTGCACTGCAGTCACCGTGATGCTGCCGTTGGTACTGCCGGCCGCGATCACGACCTGGGTGCCGGAGCGCGTGTAGTCGGTCGGGAAGGTCGCCGTACCACTGAAGGCCAGGTCCACCGTCACTGGCAGGCCCGAGACGGCGGACAGCGTCGCGGTGAACGTGGCGATCCCGCCCGCCTCCGCGATGGAGGCGTTGTCCCGAGTCAGGGTCACCGTCGGCGGCATGTCATCATCGGTGATGGTGGTGGTCTGCTGCTGGGTACTGTTCTCAGTGCCGTTGGTGACCGTGCTGACGTCGACCACCACCGTCTCGTTGTCCTCATCGAGCGCGTCCTGTACTGCGGTTATCGTGATGCTAGCGCTGGGGCTGCCCGCGCCGATCAGGACCTGCGTACCGGAACGGGTGTAGTCGCTCGTGAGCGTGGCCGTACCGCTGAACGCCAAGTCGACCGTCACCGGCAGGCCAGACACGGCGGACAACGTGGCGGTGAAGGTCGCGACCCCCGCGGCTTCCGCGATCACCGCGTTGTCCCGGCTCAGGATCACCGTCGGCGGCATATCGTCGTCGGCGATGGTGGTGGTCTGCTGCTGGGTGCCGCTCTCAGTGCCGTTGGTCACCGCGCTGATGTCCACAACCACCGTTTCATCGGGCTCATCGAGTCCATCCTGTACAGCGGTTACCGTGATGCTGCCGCTGGTGCTGCCGGCCGCGATCACGACTTGCGTGCCGGAGCGGGTGCAGTCGGCCGTAAGCGTGGCCGTGCCGCTGAACGCCAAGTCCACCGTTACCGGCAGGCCCGAGGCAACGGACAGTGTGGCGGTGAAGGTCGCGATCCCGCCCGCTTCTGCGATCACCCCGTTGTCCCGGCTCAAGGTTACCGTCGGTGGTACATTGCTTTCGACGATGGTGACTGTTTGCTGTTGGGAACCGTTCTCGGTGCCGTTGGTGACGCCACTGATGTCCACAGTCACCGTCTCAACGGCGTCATCCAAGGCGTCGTGGACTGCGGTCACCGTGATGCTACCACTGGTGCTGCCCGCGACGATCACGATCTGCGTGGCGGAGCGAGTGTAGTCCGTCGCAAACGTGGCGGTACCACTGAACGCCAGGTCCACGGTCACCGGAAAGCCCGAGACGGCGGACAGCGTGGCGGTGAAGGTCGCGACTCCGTGGGCCTCCAAGATCAGCGCGTTGTCAAGGCTCAGCGTCACCGTTGGTGGCGCATCATCGTCGACAACCGAGATCGTCTGCTGCTGGGTACCGTTCTCCGTGCCGTTGGTGACTGCACTGATGTCCACAACTGCCGTTTCGTCGGGCTCGTCGAGTCCATCCTGCACTGCGGTCATCGTGATGCTGCCGCTGGTGCTGCCGGCTGCAATCACAATCTGAGAACCCGAGCAGGTGTAGTCAGCCGTGAGCGTGGCGGTGCCGCTGAACGCCAGGTCGACCGTCACCGGTAGGCCCGAGAGGGCGGACAGCGTGGCGGTAAGAGTCACGATCCCTCCCGCCTCCGCGATGGAGGCGTTGTCCCGGCTCAGGGTCACCGTCGGCGGCGCATCGTCGTCGATAATGGTTAGCGTGTGTACCGTGCTGGCGCCCAGCGTGGCGTTGGCAGGACTGGAGAGGGTCACGTCCAGCGTCTCGTCGTTCTCGTCCAGCGTGTCAGGCGTGAGCGGAACCGATACGGCCTTCGTTGTCTCCCCCGGGGCGAAGGTCAGCGTGCCGCTGGTGGCCGTGTAGTCGCTGCCGGCCACGGCCGTGCCACCGCCTGTGGCGTAATGGACCGTGACTGTGAGCATGGTAGCAGCGGACAGCACAACGGGGATATCCGCCGTTCCAGTGGATTCAGAGGTGCTGGAGGAGGCGACATGGAAGGCGACCGAGGGTGGCAGTTGGCTCATCGCCTGGGAGAACTCCGAGGTGTTGCCGTTACCGTCTGTAGCGGTAGCAGTCAGAATCACAGCCGAGGAAAGCGCACCGCTGACCGTCAGCGACCAAGTGCCACCGGAAGCGGCGGCGCTGCCCAAGAAGGTCTCCCCCTCGCCGTAGCCGGAGGGGTCGGTAGCAGCGTTTGCGAACACCTCCACTGTGATCGGCTCAGGGGCTCCTGAGTCGATGGTACCAGCGATCCGCGTGTTGCCGCTCTCGAGCGTCACCGACCGGACCTCGGGAGTGTTCACCATGTCATTGGCACCGCTGTCGGTGTCGTCGGCATCGTTGGGCGTAACACCGTCGCCGCCAAGGTCGATTCCGAGCTGGCCGTTACCCACGATCGAGTTGCCACGCAACGTATTACCCAAGCCGGATTCCACGCAGATACCACTTCCAGCATTGGATGCGATCAAGTTCCCTGTACCACTTGCCGTACCCCCGACGGTTACGCCTTGGGTGCTCAGCAAGAGGACACCCGCACCCAGATTCCCTAGGATAGCATCGCCACTGTAGTCAGTGCCGATGTAGTTGCCGCTTACGATGTTTCCTGGCGACGTCACTTCGGAGGCAATCACCCCATTCTGAAGATTACCGGAGATCACGTTGCGGCTCGCTGCGCTGTTCCCGCCAACGACGTTACCCGCACCACACTGATAGAACACTACACCGGCCCGGCTGTTACCCAGCGCTACCGTACCGGTGCGGTCTGTGCCGATTAGGTTACCCTCGATCCGGTTGTCGTTGGTGCTGGTCCCAGCTAGCGCGACTCCGTCACAGAAGGCCGTGCCGGTACCGTTGCCGGAGATGAGATTGCCCGCGCCTGGGCTGGTGCCACCAACAACGGTTCCACTGCCGCCGCAGATGGCGATGCCAACCAGGTAGGTGCCGGCTGTCGCGTTGGACACGGCCTTCGTGCCGGTCGGGTCGGTACCGACGTAACAACCTTCGATACGATGCTGGCCGGGCCCGTCACCCACGAATACTCCATAGTAGCTGAAACCGTTGATCACAAGGCCCCGAAGCAGGCAGGATGTGCCCCCGAACTGAATTCCGCTCGCTGCACCGGCTAACGCGCCGTTCAGCACCACCTCTGGTCCCACCGGATTGGTGTTACCGGCAAAGACGGTCTGCGTTGTGGCGTCGATGCTGGCGTGGTCTGCCGTGACATCCGGCAATTGCGAAGTGGGCCGGATGGTGAAAGTGCCGTCGGTAGCGTTGTAGCCCGGATCGGTAGTGGAGATGTTGAACACCACATGCGTCCGCGGATGGACATTGGCATAGTCGAGGGCGGCCCGTAGGGTGCCAACCCCGCTGTCGGCCGTGGTGGTGACATAGCAGACATCCTCATCGTCCTGGATCGTGAGTGTGTGGCTGGCCGGCGTGCCCAACACCGCGTTGGTCGGGGCGCTGAGCGTCAGGATCACCGTCTCGTCCCCCTCGTATGAGGTGTCGTCCAGGATCGGTACCGAGATCGTCTTCGTAGTCTCACCTGAGGCAAAGGTCAGCGTGTTTCCGACGGCCGTGTAATCGCTACCGGCCGTGGCCGTGCCAGCGCTGGTGGCATACTGCACGGTGACGGTGGATGCCGATGTGCCGTCTAGGTTGACGCTGAGCGTTGCGGTGCCGGCGGATTCGACCACGAACGAGGAAGCGGCGGCGAAGGCCACCGTGGGCGGCGCATCGTCGTCGGCGATGGTGGTGGTTTGCTGCTGGGTGCCGCTCTCAGTGCCGTTGGTCACCGCGCTGATATCCACCACCACCGTCTCGTTGTCCTCATCGAGCGCGTCCTGCACTGCGGTTACCGTGATGCCGCCGCTGGTGCTGCCTGCCGCGATCACAATCTGCGTACCGGAACGGGCGTAGTCGGCCGTAAGCGTGGCCGTGCCGCTGAACGCTAGCTCGACCGTCACCGGTAGGCCCGAGATGGCGGACAGAGTGGCGGTGAAGGTCGCGATCCCTCCGGCCTCCGCGATCACCGCGTTGTCCCGGCTCAGGGTCACGGTCGGCGGCGGATCGTCGTCGGTTATCGTCCCGACCCCCTGTGCGTCTGCGATTGCAGCGTTCACGGGGTTCGACAGGTTGAGCAAGATCGTCTCGTTTCCCTCATCCAGTTCATCACCATTCACCTCCACCGAGACTGTTTCCGACGTGTCGCCTGCGATGAACGTTACCGTCGTAGTTGGTAAGGCCGTATAGTCACCCCCTGCTGTTGCGGTACCGTCTGCTGTCGCGCAGTCCACGGTCACGGTGCGTCCGGATGCCGCAGACAGCGTGACCTCGAACTGCAGGCTGGTTGCCCCGGCATTCCCTTCCGTGACGGTGGCGTCTCCAACCGACACCGAGGGTTCAGGGTCGTCGTCAGTGATCGTCAGAGTATGCATCGGCTCCAATGCGTCTTGGGTAGGAACGGCAGCGGTTGAGGCGACACGGAACCCGATGTCGTAGATCTCGTACGTGGGGTTGATGTAGCTGCGCCAGCCGACGAGCAAAGCGTTGCTGATGAAGAAGAATGATCCGCCGCGCTCACCAGCGTCCGCACCGATCATCGTCTCGTTCCACTCGGATACGTTCCCGCCCTGACCCATGGTTCCGTAGGGGCTTAGCCCCCCACTGTTGTAGACATCCGCTGGGGCCGTGGGAGTGACAATGGCGCCATCGTACACCGCCGTGAAAGGACTGGTGCCGCCGAGTACATCGGTTGGCGGTGCGTCACTCCCGGTCGGGTAGTTGGAGTAGGCCGACCTCGACGAGTCGTAGTAAGCCGCCTTGTACCACTCGTTCTCGGTCGGGATGAAGTAGGCCGTACCGTAGGTCGCTGCGGCAGACTGGTGGTCCATGATGCTCGTTACGCTGTTACCGCTGAGGGTGTAGACCCCGGACGCCGTGCTTCCTGTGGTTAGCCAGTTACAGAAGCGTGCCGCGTCGTACCATGAGATCGACGCCACCGGCTGACTCCCCGTCCACGTTCCTGCATTCCCTATCCCGGCAGCCGCGTTCACCGGGGTCCACTGGGCCACGCTCACCTCATACATCCCGATGCGGTAGCTGTAGGCGACAGTTCCGCACGGGTTGGGGTCGCCTGTCGTGTCGGCCGCATTCCCCGCGTCCCCAATGGTCACGAAGTCCATGGTGATGGTTGTGCTGCCGTGGGCTATCGTGTCCCGCCGCATTCCCGGTCCCGCCAGCAAGGCGTTGGTGGGATCGGAGAGGGCTACGGTCAGAGTCTCGTCGTCCTCATCCAGGGCGTCGCCCGTGATCGGAACCGTGATCGTCTTCGTCGTCTCTCCTGGAGCGAAGGTGAGCGCGCCGCTGCAGGCCGTGTAGTCGCTACCGGCCTGCGCCGTCGCGTTGCTGGTGGCGTACTGAACCGTGACCGTGAGCGTCGACGGCGTGCTCAACTGGACGTCGAGCGCGGCCTCCCCCGCAGACTCCGCCAGTACCGATGCTGCGAGCGCGAAGCCCACATACGGGATCTGGGCGCATCCGAGCGCCGACCAGGCGCTCGAGACCGACGTGCTCCGTGTTGCCGGCAGGCCCTCGCCGTCGTCCGTCGCCGTCACCCGTACGCACACGTGCTTGCCGTTGTCCGCGCTCTGCAGCACGTACGCCGGACCCGTGGCGCCCGGGATATCTGCCACATTGGCGCCTGCTGCGTCATCCGCCCACCGCCACTGGTGGGTGTAGGCCAGCGTTCCTGGTGTCTGGTCTGTGGTATCGTCCCAGGTGCCGTTCACCGCGGTCAGCGTCTGGCCGACCTGATAAACCCCAGTCACGCTCGGGGGAACCGTGAAGTTCGGCGGGTCGTTGCGGGGGTTTACCGTCACGTTCACTGTGATCGTATCCGTCCCGCCATAGGGATCGGCCACCTGCACCACAAAGCTGTCGCTGCCGTTCCAGTTCGGCGTCGGGGCGTAGGTGAACGTGGTGGGGGACGCCCCCGTACCGCTGACGGTCGCAGTCCCATGCGCCGGGCCGTTCGCCTTCGACCAAGTCAACGTGTCGCCGTCGGCGTCGGTCGCGTTCAGCGTGGGCGCGTTCCAGGCCAGGGGTGAGCCATCCTCATCCACCGTTTGCGCGACACTCCCGCCCTGCGTGATCACCGGCGTTGAGTCATCGTCAACGATGGTGGTGGTTTGCTGCTGGGTACCATTCCCAGTCCCGTTGGTGACGGCGCTGATGTCCACAACCACCGTTTCGTCGGGCTCGTCGATCCCGTCCTGCAGTGCGGTCACCGTAATGCTGCCGCTACTGCTGCCCGCAGCGATCACGATCTGAGTACCGGAACGCGTGTAGTCGCTCGTGAGCGTGGCCGTGCCGCTGAATGCCAGGTCGACCGTCACCGGCAGGCCCGAGACTGCGGACAAAGTGGCGGTGAGGGTGGCGACTCCGCCCGCCTCCGCGATGGAGGCGTTGTCCCGACTCAGGGTCACCGTCGGCGGCGCATCGTCGTCGGTGATGGTGGTGATCTGCTGCTGGGCACCGTTCTGCGTGCCGTTGGTGACCGCGCTGATGTCCACGATCACCGTTTCATCGGGTTCGTCGAGTTCATCCTGTACTGCAGTCAGCGCAATGCAACCACTGCTGCTGCCCGCAGCGATCACAATCTGCGTACCGGAACGGGTGTAGTCGGCCGCAAGCGTGGCCGTGCCGCTGAACGCCAGCTCGACCGTCACCGGTAGGCCCGAGACGGCGGACAGAGTGGCGGTGAAAGTGGCCACCCCGCCGGCTTCTGCGATCACCGCGTTGTCCCGGCTCAAGGTTACGGTCGGCGGCATGTCATCATCGGTGATGGTGGTGGTTTGCTGCTGGGTACCGTTCTCAGTGCCGTTGGTGACGGCGCTGATGTCCACGATCACCGTTTCGTCGGTCTCGTCGAGTCCATCCTGTACCGCGGTGACGGCGATGCTGCCGCTGGTGCTGCCGGCCGCGATCACGATCTGCGTACCTGAGCGGGTGTAGTCGGCCGTAAGCGTAGCCGTGCCGCTGAACGCCAGGTCGACCGTCACCGGCAGTCCCGAAGCCGCGGACAGAGTGGCGGTGAGGGTGGCGACTCCACCCGCCTCCGGGATCACCGCGTTGTCCCGGCTCAGGGCCACCGTCGGCGGCGCGTCGTCGTCGGTGATGGTGGTGGTCTGCTGCTGGGTACCGTTCTCGCTGCCGTTGGTGACCGCACTGATGTCCACGATTACTATCTCGTTGTCCTCATCGAGCGCGTCCTGCACTGCGGTTACCGTGATGCCGCCGCTGGTGCTGCCGGCCGCGATCACAATCTGAGTACCCGAACGCGTGTAGTCGGTCGTAGGCGTAGCCGTGCCGCTGAACGCCAGGTCGACCGTCACCGGCAGGCCCGAGACGGCGGACAGCGTGGCGATGAAGGTGGCTACCCCGCCGGCCTCGGCGATCACCGCGTTTTCCCGGCTCAGGCTCACGGTCGGCGGCGCGTCATCGTCGGTGATCGTCAGCGTGTGCACCGCGGGGGGTCCCAGCCTGGCGTTGGTGGGGCTCAAGATGGTCACGAGGAAGGTCCTATTGGCCTCGTCCAAGGTGTTGGGGATGATCGGCACAGCGATAGTTCTCACGGTCTCGCCTGGTGCGAAGGTCAGCGTGCCGCTGGTGGCCATGTAGTCGATCCCGGCCACGGCCGTGTCATCGCTGGTGGCGTAATGAACCGTGACTATGGGTATGGTGGCAGCGGTTAGCACAACGGGGATATCCACCGTTTCCGCGGACTCCGCAACCGCAGACGCTCCCGCCTCGAAAGCGAGAGCCTCCCGCGTATCCACGATGAACTCCGGTGACCTGGCCGAATGCGCCGCGCCCTGGGCCGCCGCGCCCAGGCCCATCAACAGTGCCACTAGAACCCACGCTTGGCCATCACTTGGTCTCGTACGCACCCTTATCACTTGCGCTCTCCACCCCATCAGATACTCCGCTTTGTTCTAACCCTTTGGGACCGAACCGCGGATACGCGGCGCTTTCGCGTCCCTTGCGAACCCATTACTGGGCCACGGGCAACGCGAGCCGGAAGCCGGTGTAGTTCCTTGGGTAGTCGGGAGACGCGGAACTGCGGAGAGCCGACCGGCATCCCTTAGCGTTATTGTGGAAGTGACCGCCCCGGATCACGCGGTTGAGGTACCACGCAGGCCCCCTGGGATCGGTCACTGTCGGGGGGGGCCTGTAGGGTTGCTCCCACCAATCCAGACACCACTCCATGACGTTACCGTGCATATCGAACAGGCCCCAAGCATTCGCCAGGTAAGTGCCCACCTTGGCCGTCGCGTTCTCCAGGCCTGCGTCCTGCGCTTCGCCCCAGCCTCCCGTGTAAAAATAGCGGCCTAGCAAGCTCATGTTCGTATCCTCCGTGGTGGCTGTCAGGTTCGTGCCGTTGTTCAGTGCCGTGGTCGTGCCAGCCCGGCATGCGAACTCCCACTGCGCCTCTGTAGGAAGATCGAGGCCCGCGAGCGGCGGGTTTGTCCTCGCTCTGAGCCTACCAATGAAGGAGTCCGCGTCGACCGCGCTGTTTGCCGGCCAGCCAGACCCGGCACTGCTGCCACGGATATCGTTGTATGAGACCTGCTCGACCGGGCGGCCATGGCGTACGCTCTCGTTCCAGTGGTAGCTTGGCCAAGTACCCATCACCCGTTCCCACTGCTGTTGCGTCACCTCGAACACACCGACGTATAGAGCCTGCGTTAACGTCACTTGGTGCTGCGCCTCGTTCGTCGTGTTCTGCGGATCCCGCCCCACCTCTGCCGGCGGCGATCCCATGGTGAATACGTAGGGCGGTTCGCCGGGCAACCGGCGCAGCACGATCCTCGTGGTCTTGTACTCGTCAGACCAACCACTACCGGGCGAGAAACCGAGCATGTAGCTGACAGGATAGCTTGGCGCCGATGGCCCCGCCGAGACATCAATGACGGCATAGTCACCTACAGGAACGGTGTAGGCATCATCCGCCGACACCTCAACGCGCATGTGGTCCGACCACTGGCCGTTCCAGTCAGCCCCGGCGTCCCAGATGATGCTCCGGCCGGTGCCGGGGGTCCTGCCTGGCCCAATGTCGCCGGTACAGTGGGTGCAGGGCACTGTCCACGTTGCCCCGCCATCGCTCGAGATGGCGATGCCAACAGATACCGTCACAGAGTCCTCGTCCACCACGTCATAGGAGATGTCCACCAGTTTAGTGCCGGCACGCTGACACGCCTGTACGCCAGACACTACTGGATCCGCGGCCCACGCCAGGCCGAGGGCCAGCCAGCCGAGAAGGAAACAAGCTATTCGCACGTGCATCGTCACACTCTCTCTCCACGGGCCAGGGAGCTCACCGCCGTACAACGGACTTACCATAGGGACCTCATTGCCCCAGTACAAGAGCAAAGAGGCGTATGGCCGGTCTGCTGGTCCCGGTTCAGACCAGGGTTCGGTTCGCACCCTGCACTCGCGCGGGCTTGCCCATCTCGTTTCGGGCATGGCAGGAGCTCGATGCCGTTCCGGAAAAGTCCAAGTGATGTCCCCACCAGGATGCCGGCGCGGTGTGGCGTACCGCCGGGCACTCAAACCGGTTTGGTCACAACGGGCGCGCGTCTCTGGGCACGACGATCAGGCCGGTCTCAGCGTCGCCGTAGAGCCTGACCGTGTTGGCCGCCAGGTGGAGGGCGGCAAGGGCGCACAGTGCGGCGTCCACGGTGTCGATGCACGCGCGCGGTCGCAGCGCTATGCCCGCACGCGCCAACACCTCTGGACGGTCTCTGCGCTTGTTCCTCGCAGAGACGAGCTCGCCCCGCAAGGCGCAGGTCACGGCGTGGGGGAACGTCTCGAAGCAAACCGACTGGCCTCTCCGCACCGTGCCGCCGGTGTAGAGTGGGTACCTGGTCTCGAGCAGGCGGAACAGCTCGGCGCCGGCCAGCATCCAGCCATAGTACCCGGTCGGGTGCGCTTCGGCGGCTCTACGGGTGGGAGTGGCGAAGCACCAGATCCCGTCGGCCATCAGCTTCCGCTCGGAAGGCCGGGCGTGGCCGTCGGCGCTCCACCGGCAGGGGGCGTCCACGCCGATGATCTGAGCCCCTCTCCCCAAGCACCATGCCACGACCTCCACCGGGTCGTCCAGGCGGGTCGAACCGAGGACGGCGCCGCCCTGCAGCGCGACCGCATGGAAGCCTTTCCGCGGGCCGCCGACATCAACCCCGGCCACGATCCATGGGTGCCGTGTAGTGTGCATATCTCAGCGCCTGCTAGAGCCCAAGGGATGCCAGAGCGGGCTTGAGGGCGGCCTCGAGCTTGCCCATCGTATCGACCATCTCGGCTTGGATTTCGGGCCATTGCGCTTCCGGACTGCGGTAGCCGCCGCGCTCGATCGTGTGCTTGATGCGACAGGCGCGCTTGGTGTCCAGGCGCTCCCAGGAGAGGGTTCCGCCGAATGCTTTCGCGATCTCGGCTTCGCGGGCGTGGAGTTGGTCGAAGATGCGCTTGTTCTCGACGGCCTCGCCCCGGTCGATGTAGAGCTCGACGATGCCGTACTCCTGCACGATGACGTAGTTAAGGCCTAGGCCGCGAATGCCGGAGCTCGCACCCAGCCAGTGATAGGCTCCAGGTTTGATGTTGGCGTGGCGCGTGTTGCGGCTGCGCGCAATGGCCACCAGCCCCTCCCAGAACTGCAGGCGCACGTCGTAACGTTCCGCCCGTTTCTTGCGCCCGACATGCTCCTTCTCCCGGAGCTGCACCTGGTACTCGATAGCCTCAGGCAGCGGGATGATCTGCTGCACGTCGATCAGCCGCTTCTCGCCATCCTGGTAGGGCCGCAGGCGGACGCAGCGGATGTCGATGTCACGCTCGCGCAGCCAGAGTACGGCGGTGGTGAGTTCCTTGCCGAAATCCTCGGAAACCAGCAGGATGCGCACGTCGGGCGCAAAGCTCTCTTCGTCGGGCTCATCCCAGCCCAGAAAGGTCAGCATGCGGCTCTGGGCTTCGTCCGCCGCTTCGCCGATCCGCGCCAGGAACTCCGCGTGGATCTGCTCGGCACGCTCGAAGGTCATGGCGGAGACCATGCTGGCGTAGCGGATGGCCTGGAGTTCCATGTGCCCGCCGTCATTGGTGCGCTTGAGTTCGAGCACGACCAGATTCGCCTCGCGGTCGATCGCCAGCAGGTCGATGCGGCGGCGGCTGTCGTCCCAGTCCCCGAACTCCTCCGTCAGCACGTAGAGGTCATCACCAAGCACTTCGACCTGGGTGCGGAGGAGGCGTTGCAGGTCGCCACGCTCGCGGACCTTGAGGTCGGCAAACGACGCCCGGCTGAGCGGGCGGAAGGCATCGGATGTCATTTCGTAGAGTGGCATGAGTCAGTCCTTGGCGGTGAGTTCGCCGACGGGGTGGGGGTAGGGGAGGTCCAGAGCGAAGCGTGACTGGGCTCATTGCTCCGCGTCATCCTCCAACTGTTCCAGCAGTGGGTCATCTATGGTGGTTTCGAGGAGCGGGATCACCTTGCGACGGCGTAGCAGGATCCCCACATAGCTTCCCCTGCCTGCAATGCCCTCGACCAAGAGTTGTCCAAGAGCCATGTGTTCTGTAAGCCCAGCTTCGGTGAGGCCCTTTACGAGTGCCCACTGGCGGTTGGACACCTTACCATTCTCCTCGCGCCCGCCCGACAGCACGGGGAACGCCCGCTCCTCGAAGGCGGGCTCCCAGCTTTGCTTCGGGTTCTCGAAGAGGTAGTCGAACTCGTGTTCGGTGTGGCGCACAACCTTGACTCGGATCTGTTTGACCCCAGGCGAAGGAATGGGTCGGAGGGGGTTGGGCGCGCGCGATAGCAGTGGATCAGCCTTCCCGTCGAGAATCCAATCGGCCTTGAGTTCCGTTCCTCCCTCCTCCAGTTCGAGGCCCGTCGTTCTGCAGACGAGACCCGAGCGTGCCTGGTCCAGGGCTTCCAGTCCCGTGGCGAATGTGGCCGGGCTCTCGGGGAAAATGTAGATGTGCACCTCGGTCGTCAGCGAGTTGATCTTGCCGAGATCGGTGGGGAGCTCGAAGTAGATTATGTCGTCGATCCCCGGTAAAGGACCATCCGCTCTGGCCGCCAATGCAACGATGGTTCTTGTGCCTGTGACCTCACGGGGTGCGTCTTTGACCTCGGCCCGAAACCCCTCGATGAACTGAACCGTCCACCAATTCAGGGCCGCCTTCATGGTCGGCAAGTATGCAACCGCTTGACGTCGCGCTTCTGCGATATGCCGCCTTATCGTCTCGAATTGCGGATCGGACGAGGGGCCTTCGATCAGGACGCCGGCTTCGCCATTCTTCCCATTCATCGCGAAGTCAGTCAAGTTGTGCGAGCCCACGAACGCACAGGAGGTCCCGTCCGGGTTTTCCATCAAGTAGATCTTGCTGTGGAGCATGGGGCGGTACTTGCAGAACGACTTCCCGGAACCAATCGACGAGTGCCCGAGGTGGACGAACAATCGGTTTGCTGGCACGCCGGCAGCAACAAGCCCGTCCAAAGCCTCAAATGCCCCGTAGGTGCCCGCTCCGACTAGCAGTGTTGCCAGCTTTGTTGGGATTGCCCGGATGGGTGCGGAAATCGCTTTGACGCCCGCTACCGTCACAAATCCCGAAACGATGGAAGTGGAGTGACAACGCGCCAGGCGGTCCTGGATGATCGCTGCTATCTCGCACTGGGGTAGACCGAACAGGACTTGGGTGGTCAAAGGCATTGCTCAGCTCCGCGCCGTAAGTTCGGCAACGAGGGCGTCGAGGAGATTCGCTGCGGCCCACAGTACACTCAATAATACACTTATATCGGGGTAGTACACTCATTCCCCGGCGTAGGTCCAGCGCGCCGCTCGGCCCTTACCGGCGCAGGTGGCCAGTCCCCGTTTGCTGAAACTGAAGAGGATCGCTCGAATCCAGTCCCGGCCGACGCCGGGGCAGGCCTGCTCGATGTCGGTTAGCCGGAAAGGGCCTTTCCGATTGCGGATGGCAGCGATGACCAGCGCGGTCTTCTCGCCCTTGGGCGCCTTGGTCTGGCCGACGCGTGCTTCGAACTCGTCGTAGGCCTTCTTCACGATGTACAGCAGGTAGCCGATGTAGGGCCAGGGATCGTGCTTGCCTTCGTGCCAGCCCTGCGAGGAGAGCTGGAGTGTCTCGTAGTAGCGCCCCTTGTTCTCCTCGATGAGGCGTTCGAGACTGGCATAGCGCCCGACCTCGATGCCGAGGTGATAGGCGGTCAGCAGCAGAAGAAGTCTCGAGGCGCGGCCATTGCCGTCGCGGAAGGGATGCACACAGAGGAAGTCCAGGTTGAACGCCGCCAGCACGATCAGCGGGGAGATGTCATGGTCACGGCTCTGGTCACTCCACAGGGAGACCAAAGCCCGCATGAACGCGGGGGTTTCTGCCGGGGAAACGCTCCGGAACCGGACCCGCTCGCCGCCGCCGGGGAGCTTCTCGATGATGTCCACCGGTTTGTCTTTATAGCGCCCGGCGTCCCACACGTTGCCTCGGGCGAGTCGGTGGAGCTGCAGGATGGTCCCCTCGGACACGGGAAGGGCTGTTCCTTGCGTGTGGATGAGGTCAAGGGCATCCCGGTAGCCGGCGACCTCCTCTTCATCCCGGTCGCGCAGGGCCGGGTGCCCGAACACCACCGTGCCGACGCGTGCCTGGTCGATCTCGACGCCTTCGATGCGGTTCGACGATATGGCACTCTGGGCGATGGCGTGTTCGCGCAGGACTCTCAGGCGCTGGGGCGACTGGCGCGTGTAGAGCTCCTGCAGGCCCTGGGCACGCCCAATGTCCGACAGGTACCACGACACCGACATGGGGATCTGCAGGCGACGGTCCCGAATCTGCTCCAACGTCTTCATGGGGGCTGAGCTGCCTCCAGAATGACCAGCCAGGTGACCAGTTCGAACTCAGAGTCGGGGCTGACCTGTTCAGCAAGGTTGGGGATGACGAAGTGGCGGCCGCTCTGGAGCCCGTCGGCCAGTTTCCGCTGGAAGCCTGCCGTGACCGCCTCGACCGAGGCCGCCAGCAGGTCGCTGTAGAGACCCATGGAGCGCCCCTGTTCCGTCTGCCGGTCGAAGAGCCGGCACAGCTCGGCGTAGGGCTCCGCCTTGCCGAGGGCCAGTTCCCGGAAGAGGTTCAGGATGGTCTTTGACTGGGTGAAGGTTAGGCGCACCTGGCCGTCGGCATGCACGAAGGCCAGGTAGTAGGGGGCCAGCGGATTGACCTTCTCGTTCCCGGCGGCGACATCTCCCCCCTTGTGCCGCAGGCAGAAGATCACGCCCGGCCGGGCCATGGGCAGTGCCGCGGTCGGCGGCACTACGGCATACTGCCCCAGGGGGGCGCTCTGCAGGCGGTCGCGGTTGGCCTCCAGGAAGCGCAGCAGGTCCATGCGGAAGTCGTCGAGGGAGAAATCGGCCAGGGTGACCGTGTCCTCGAAGTCTTCGAGGTCCAGGACCTCCTTCTTCAGGCGCTCGAGCTGACGGTCGCGCAGGCGCAGGTCGGCGGTGACCAGGTCGGCGAGCTGCTTCTCGTCCAAGGGGTTGTCGGTCTGCGTGGCGGTGAGGTCCACCAGAGCCATACGGGCCTCGACGCGAAGCTTGAGGTTGATGTAGCGCTCCAGGTGCGGCGTCGGCCAGAAGTTCACCAGGTGGACGTGGGTGGCCCGGGAACCGATACGGTCGATGCGCCCGAAGCGCTGGACGATGCGCACCGGGTTCCAGTGGATGTCGTAGTTGATGACGGTGTCGCAGTCCTGCAGGTTCTGGCCTTCGGAGATGCAGTCCGAGGCGATGAGCAGGTCGACTTGGGTCTCTGCTGCACCCTTGCGCAGGTCGGCGCGGTGCTTCGAGCGGGGCGAGAAATCAAGCAGGATCTCGGTGAACTCCCGCGAACGGGTGTAGGTCGAGTCGTTCTCGCCGCTACCGACGACCAGGGAGGCCCAGACGCCAAGTTCGGAGCCCGCCCAGGTGTGGAGCTGGTCGTAGAGATAGCGCGCGGTGTCCGCATAGGCGGTGAAGACCAGCACCTTGCGGTTGAGCCGGCCGTCCTTGTCGGTCGGTGGCTGCCTCACTTTGGCGGCGATGCGGGCTTTCAGTTCGGCGAGCTTGGCATCGCGGTCGGCAGTGATGGGCTGTGCCTGGTGCAGGAGTTGCATGAGTTGCTGCCGGTCTTCGGCCAGACGTGTGCGCCACAAGGCCAGATCGAGATGCGCCATCTTGAAGGTGACGCGACGGCCGACCTCCAAGGCGTCGGCCAGTTCCGGGTCATCCACTTCCTCGGGCGACAGAGTGTCGTAGTCCAGATCTGGGTTCTCCTCCTGGAACTGCTCGAAGCGGGCCATCCGCGCTTCAAGCCGGTCGATCTTGCCGAGGGTGTTCCCCAGCGAGATGCGGAAGGAGTCGATGGAGCTCTCCAGGCGCTTCAGCAGGCTGACTCGCATCATGCCGGTGAGGATGCGCTCGCGGCCCTGCTGGGTGAACCCGCCAATGCGGCGCTCGTAGCCCTTGCGGGTCGCCTCCGGCAGATCGGGGCGCAGGTGATCCGACGGGCGGAACAGCCAGAGCTTGTAGTTGGCGATCTGCTGCGCCACGGCGTCGTAGCTCGGGAACTGGCCGGCGGTGTCGATGTCGGCGTAGATCGACACGGGCGGCACCCGCTGTGGGAACCCGCCTAGCCGGACCATCTCCTGCTGGTAGTGGCCCGCAACATGGCGCCGCGACCGGGCGATGGTAAGGGCGTCGAGCAGTTTCAGGAAATCGCCGCCGAGGACGTTGATCAGGTCCCGCTTGTCGCGCCCGGCCGGGGGCAGCTTGGCCCAGGTGGTGAAGCGTGCCTGAGCGTCACGGGTGGTGATCTTGACGCTCCTCAGACCAAGGGTCGGCTCAAAGGCGGCGTCGGCCTCGCCGTCGCGAGCCACATCGCCACCCGCAATGAAGGAGATCTGGTTGCGCAGGTCGGCCAGTTCGTTGTTGACCGGAGTCGCGGAGAGCAGGAGCACCTTGGTGCGAATGCCCGCCTTGATGATGTCCCCGATCATCCGCTCGTAGCGGGTGCGGCGGATGGGGGAACCATCCTCTCCCTTAGGCCCGACCGCGTTGTTGCGGAAGTTGTGTGACTCGTCGATCACCACGAGGTCGTAGTTGCCCCAGTTCAGGGTGGCCAGGTCGATGGCGTTGGACAGGCCAGACTCGCGGGAGAGGTCGGTGTGATGCAGAACATCGTAGCGGAAGCGGTCACGCTCAAAGGGATTCATCGTGCTGTTCTGCCGGTACACGAGCCAGTTGTCGGCCAGCTTCTTGGGGCAGAGGACGAGCGCCCGTTCGTTCTTCAGCTCGAAGTACTTGATAACCGCCAAGGCCTCAAAGGTCTTGCCAAGACCGACACTGTCCGCCAGGATGCAGCCGTTGTACTGGCGAAGCTTGCTGATGGCCGCCTTCACGCCGTCCTTCTGGAACTCGAACAGGGCTCGCCAGATGGACGTGTCCAGGAAGTTGGTCTGGCGCAGGGCGGCATCGAGTTCCGCGCCGGCGTTGAGGTAGCGCTCAAACAGGTGGAACAGGGTCTTGAAGTAGACGAACTCGGGGGACTGGTCCTTGTAGACCTGCAAGAGGTAGTCGAGCACCGCCTGCTTGACGTCCTCGACCCGCGAGGTGTCGTTCCAGAGTTCCTCGAACCAGGCCTGCAGGTCCGCGCGGTCGCGGTCGTCGGCCACAATCAGATTCAGCTCGACGTTGTTGTTGGCAGCGGCCAGGCCAAGCCCCCGGGTGGTGAAGTTGGAGCTGCCGAGGATGGCCGCCGTCATTTCGCCACGCCGAATGTGCGCCATCTTGCCGTGCAGGAAGCCGCTGTGAGTCACGGACCGGACCTCGACCTTGTCCCGGATCCATGCCGCACAGGCCTGGGCAATGTGCCGTTGGGACAGGCCGCTGGCGAGCACGAGCCCGTCGGGGTTAAGCAGGAAGGCAGCACCCTCCGTCTTCGTGGGGTCGAGGGTCTTGATGAAGGCAGCTTCCCCGAAGAGCAGCCGAATGCGGCCAAGCGCATCCAGCTCCGTCCTGAGCTTGTCGTAGGCAAAGACGGTGAAGAACGCCGTGACCAGGTCCAGGTCGGCGCCTGCCTTGAGCTGCTGCCGCAGGAAATCGGCGACAGTGCCGCGGCCGTGGTTGTCGCGGATGCCGGAGGTGTTGGACTTCGCGGTGGCCATGTAGATCAAGAACCCGCCCGCTGGCGCTGGTCGCGGTGATACGCCCCATGGTTACGACCCGGAGACCCCATCCAGTGGATCTCCCTCGTGAAGAGTAGCCCAACGTGTGCGCCGGGCAAGCGCTCATGGGGTGGAAAAGGGACCCGTCGGGCTGGCGCCTGCTCGGGAGCAACTGGCCCGAACGGCGGCAGTCAGGCGCGCGACTCAGGGCGCAGCAGTCGCAGTCGGCCGCGAGGTCCTGCCGGGCGGCGTAGCCGTGACGATCCTGGCCAGCGGTAGCCCCGATGCCACGAGCACCCGGTCCCTGGCCTCCCGAACCAGGGCGCCGGACTGGCCGAGAACCAGGAAAGAGGCGTGGGAGACGTAGGCAAACCCCTCGACAGCGTGGTCGAGGAAATGATCGAGTTTCTCCTGTACCTGTTCGCGCTCGCTACCGCGCGCCAGGCTCTGGTCAAAGGCGAGCACCAGACCGTGCGGACGAGCAGAGGCGATCTCCACAAGCTCGTCGCCGAAGATGAACTCGGTGGATCGCTTCCCCTTGGTGCTGCGAAGCCGCACACCCGTGTCAGGATCAAGGAAGATGCTACGGCAGTTCCCACACGCGGCCAGGTAGGCCCGACGTTCACAGGCTCCATCAAGCACCTCGGTCGAGACCAAGTCCACGCCAAGGAAGCGCGAGAAGGAATCGGCAGCAGCCGCCGTGACGACGTGAGTGAACATTGGGTGAGCCGCCCACGGGCCGAAGGCGGACAACCACTGAAGTAGGGACTTCTTGACGATGTCGTACGAGTCACCGAAGTGTCTCAGGTTCATACGGTCCACTTCCTCGGCCGGCCTGCATACCGGGGTACAGGCGTGTGGCCGAAACGAGATCCCTGTTGCCTCACACTTCCCTTCGACGTCGACGGGGCGCGGCCCGTGCGAGCACCAACTCACCCCCGAAGCTCACGGTAGGGATAGAGGCCGAGAAGCATAGGCGGTATGGGAGGTCATCGGGAGAAGGCCTCGTCCTCGCGCGTCCATTCGAGGAGCTTGGCCTTGAGGAGCTCCTTGGAGGGCAGGTAGAGCTGGTATTCGCGGGCGTGGATGTTGGCATCCTTGGGCAGGGTCAGTTCGACGACCGCGTCCTTCTTCGACTTGCACAGCAGCAGGCCGACGGTGGGGTTCTCCTCCGGCAGCTTGACGTAGCGGTCGAAGTAGTTGACGTACATTTGCATCTGGCCAAGGTCCTGGTGGGTGAGCTTGGCGAGTTTGAGGTCGATGATGACGTAGCAGCGCAGGAGGCGGTTGTAGAAGACGAGGTCGACGAAGAAGTGGTCCTCGTCGAAGGTGAAGCGCCGTTGGCGGGCCTCGAAGAGGAAGCCTTTGCCGAGCTCGAGCAGGAAGTGCTCCAAGTGGGTGATCAGGCCGGCTTCGAGCTCGGTCTCGGAGTAGCCCGCCTTCTCGTCGAGGCCGAGGAACTCAAGGACGTACGGTTCCTTGAGCACGTCTTCGGGCCGGGTGACGACCTGGCCCTTGGCGGCGAGGCGTTTCACGCCGTCCTTGTCGCGGCTGAGGGCGAGGCGCTCGTAGAGGGCGGAGGCCTTCTGGCGTTTGAGTTCGGGCAGCGACCAGCCTTCGTTGCTGGCCTCGATCTCATAGAAGCTACGCTCGTCGGGGTCCTTGATGGTGAGCAGCAGGACGTAGTGCGACCAGCTCAGAGCGAATGGGTTTGGGGATTTCCGAACAGGCTTCTCGGAAATCGCCAATCCCTCAACCGGCGCCTGGGGAACCCCGGCAGGCGCCAATTGTGCAGAAGGCTTCTGCACAATTCGGGGCAAGCGGCCCGCGTAGTCCAGGTAGAACCGCCGCATGTAGTCCAGGTTCCTCTTCGAGAAGCCGCGGCCGAACTCCTCAGTCAGGCGGATGGCCAGCGTGCTCATCAGCAGATCGCCATACTCGGCGCGGCGCTTGCCCTTCTGTTCATGCTCGACGATACGGCGGCCGATCTCGAAGTTGGTCAGCACCTGGAGCGTGTTGACCGCGGTGGCGGCGGCGTGGCGGGCGGACTGGATCAGGCTGCGCAGCTCGGCAACCAGCGGCGCGAGGCCGGCGACCGGATGCGTTGCCGGCGCCGGCGTGGCCTTTGCGGTAGCGGCTTTCCTCGTCATCGCGTGAGCGCCTCCTGCAGTTGCGCTTTGAGCGCGGCGCGGGTCTCGGCGATCTGGGCGAGGAGCCGTTCGCATTCCGTCCGCTTCAGTTAGCGACTTCTTGTCCATGAACCTGCTTCAGTCCCGTGTCCAAGGCCCGCCAGGGCGGGGCACCCGATGGGCCGGCGCGCGGTCCACGATGGCGCCCAGCCTTGGCGCTGCATGCTGGGGGAAGCATGCTACCCCGGCCGCGCCGACACAACCGCACCTCCTGCCCCCGGCAGGCGCACCTACACCCCTGCCGTTACCACCCGGCTACGGTAGCGCCTGGCGACGTGGAGACAAGACGCTGCGCGTAACGGTGCCGTCGACGTGCCATTTTCATCCACCCCGCGGGACACCGCGAAGGGGCACGCTGGCCTGTGGGCCAGGCTGATAGGCATGCGGTCGGCCCTTCAGGCCTGCAAGATCATCGGGGGTGTCATTGACCCAGGGCGACGGGTGCGTACGCCCTTGCCCTGGGCTGGTATGAGGTCGGCCCTTCAGGCCTGCAAGATCATCGGGGGTGTCATTGACCCAGGGCGACGGGTGCGTACACCCTTGCCCTGGGCTGGTATGAGGTCGGCCCTTCAGGCCTGCGGGAGCCCTGGGCTGGTATGAGGTCGGCCCTTCAGGCCTGCGGGAGCCCTGGGCTGGCCATGAGGGCGGCCCT
>CAILUI010000307.1 GCA_903837355.1 uncultured Victivallales bacterium | reverse complement strand
GGACACACCGCCAGTATGCCGGGAGAACGGACGCCGTCAAGCGGGTACCACGTAAAAGCAATCACAAAGGACTGCAGTTTTTGATTGGGGACGTATCTACATATCATATTAGTAACAAGCTAAATTTTGATTGGGGACGTATCTACATATCATATTAGTAACAAGCTAAATACGCCTCTAGTTATCATTCATTTAGGGATTAAGTGCAAAAATGCCGTGCCTACAGACCTGCGCTAACGGTATTCGCCTGGACCATTCGCTCCAGAATCGCGTCTCGATGTACCATGTACCATTATAAGAAAACCTACTGCATGCAGCTTTCTACGGTAAGGCCATTATACGGTGAGCATGACGATGTAAGTACCTCGTCATAGATGTATAGCGCACGTACGTCCCCAATTATCAAACGTCCCCAATTATCAACCGAGCTGTTCCCGCCCAAGGCGAAGATCACAATCCACTGCTTCGCCTTCATCCTGGAACTGTCCGAGGCGTTCTTTCTGGCCGCGATCTTCGCCCGCCATGGCTAGAAGACCGACCTCCGACGACGGCTCACGGCCATGCGGAACTGCCGGTTCCTCTACGAACCCTGGCGCGTCAGGCCCCGCATCTGTCAGTTCCCTCCCAGCACGTTCGTCCGCCAGAAGGCAACTGCCCAAAGGGAAGAGCTCGAGAAGTGCGAGGCCATCCGCGAGGAGATGCACCTGCTCGGCATCAGCTACGGCCAGATCGACCCATGACCGGCCCTAAGTTGGGAGGCATTCGGTGCGACCCCAATGTCGACTACCGCTGCGGCATAGCTGCCTTACTTCTGTGGGAACGGCACCGAATCATCAGGCCGTGTACCCCAAGTGAATACTGTGTCTCCAGAACGCGTTACATATGTCCAGATACCTCCTCTGATCTCAGGGCTGAAGTCAGTTGTAAGGCGGCCCTTCCTGTTTGTGAGTGCTAGCGGGCCAGAGTAATCCCATACGTAGTCGTACTCACACGGGAGGCAGACTGCACCACAGGCGTCGACGAACCCCCAACCTGAACCAGTACGGACGGCGGCCCTATCCATCTGGAATGGCCTGGCCTCGTAATACCCCCCCCAACCTTGCAGTAAGCCGCTACTGTCGATGAAGTAGTCGCGTCCGCCATGGCTGACGACGGCAAAGCCACATGAGAACTCAGACGCGAACTCGAAGCGCGGCTTGACAACGAAGCTACCGGAGTGATCGATATAGCCCCACAGCATCTCGGGGACCGCCGCATCGTCTCTCGACCAATCCATATCAGCGTTCGGCCCCCCAGGGCCCCACACCGCAACTGGAGCCAACCCATCTCGGAAACGCCCGGTCCCTGCAAACTGCGGGGGTATAGACTGCGCCAACGTATCTCGGGACACGAAGCCCCATCGGTCGCGTTCACGTCCATCGCCGGCAACACCGAACCATGCCTCCCCTTCCGAGAAATCAAGCTGCAGCCAATCGAACTGCGGCTCAGCAACCCACTTCAAGCGGGTGCTGACGAACCCCCACTTGCCCAAGCCGTCGCAAGCAGCCATCACGCCGTCGCAGGGGAAACCTAGCGGGATTGACAGTTCCCGGTACGGAGCACGCGCCAGCACGCGTCCAAAGACGTCAAAGAGGTATACCGAGTCTGTTCCCGTCCCGTAGAAGGTGTCGCCCTGGATGTCTGAGCACTCGAACAACGCCATGCGAAGGGAGACGACCCGCTCCCCAGCCATCCCTGAGACAACCTGCCACTCCCTCAGGGATCCCGCCGCCCCCACGGCAACCACCCAACGCGGTCTACCTAGGTCAATACACGGATTTAACGCCAGGCCCCCCTGCAGGCCTCCAATCGAGCTGTAGGATGGCTGAGTGTGTACCGAGCCATCGGCACGGACAAAACCCCAGCAAACGCCACTGTCCTTCTCACTGAACCACGGGTACAGCAGATCCGCATCGCGAACACGGAACTCACCTGTCCGATGGATCGTGTGCGTAGTACAGCCAGAGCTAAGCGCCAGCGCTGAGACAACAACCAACAGTTTGCCGCACATAGCCTTGAACCACATCTGCTTCGCCTTCTGCTTACGCATCAGTCGACCAAACCTGCGATTCTGTTGATTGGAGACGTATCTACATATCATATTAGTAACAAGCTAAATACGCCTCCAATTATCATTCATTTACGGATTAAGTGAAAAAATACCGTGCCTACGGACCTACGCTAACGGCATTCGCTTGGACCATTCGCGCCAGAATCGCGTCTCGATGTACCATGTACCCTTATAAGAAAACCTACTGCATGCAGCTTTCTACGGTAAGGCCATTATACGGTAATCATGACGATGTAAGTACCTCGTCATACATGTATAGCGCACGTACGTCCCCAATTATAATCAGCTTTCTACGGTAAGGCCATTATACGGTGATCATGACGATGTAAGTACCTCGTCATACATGTATAGCGCACGTACGTCCCCAATTATAATACGTCCCCAATTATAACAGCGAGTTATCTGCGTCGTAAGCTATTTATATGGAGTAATATACCAATGTACGTCCCCGTGCCAACAACCCCATCTTGCTGACTCGCCTTTGCTTTGTGGGAACGGCACCGGCCCCCATTCAGAGATTCCCGCCCGGTGCGTGGTCTGGCCACACAACGTCGTCTCCCTGGCCACCTTCGTCTACACCGTTCCCACCTACCGACCAGATGAAGATCCCTGCCGCCGGGCCGCCCTGCGCGGTGCCCCGGTCAGCTTTCTGTAGGGTCATCCGATACGGGCGGCCCCACGGGTCAAGAAGCGCAAGGCCACAGACTCTGTTCCGTAAGTCGAGCAGATACTCCTTGCGACCAAAAGCAGGAACACGCTGGACCTGCACTGAAGGGCAGAGCTGATCGATAACCCTGCCCGCAAACTCATTTGGGTCCGTGCAGCCTTCGCTCCCTAGAGCCAGAGAGGCACCGGTGTCCGCTTGGTACATGGCGATGCTTGTGGCGATGCCCTGGATCTCCGACTGAGCCTGCTGCCGACGGTGGTCCCAGGAACCCGAACTCGTTGTGTTCAGGTACATGACGAGTGCAAAGCAAGCCGTCGTTGCGATGAGCATGATGTAGAGCCGAATTCTCATGGGTCGAGATAGTAACACCAGTCACCCCATTCGGGACAACAGTCGCTTGTTCCCGTTCCCACTCCCCCTTCGTCTGTGCTGTAGTCCCCATTGACGACGTCGCTCACGATCCTGCAGGTATTCCAGTCGGGATTGTCCCAGAGAGCGTTCGATGCATGTGCGTCATCGACCCAGCGGGACGCAGGTCCGGGCCCATCCACAATCCCCCCCCCCCCACTCGGTCATGTGGTAGGGTTCGTGGAAGATGATCTTGTTGCGGCTAGGCCCATTGAAGGTCGATACCTTCAGGTGCAGCGAGAACTCGTAGGGCGCCGTCCAGCCACCAGACAGTGTGTAGCCGTCAGCGCCCGGGAAGAAGATATCTGTCGGGGCGCGTAGGCGTACTGGTAGTTCGTTCGTCGTGTCCGTGAGATCCTGATTCATCATTACGAGGCGAATGTGCAGGTCTTTCAGCTGCCCGAGAACCCCGGCCTTCCAGGGACAATCGTCGGGCAATTCGTTCGCCTTTACCAGCCACGACTGAGCGCGGGCGATGAGTGCGGGGACCCGGGATTTGACGTCATCGAAGGCGTCATTCCATTCCTGCGCAATCGAACTGGAAGGAAGGAGCGGAATCTCAACCCACACGGGGCGGAGCTTCCAGAGGCCTAGTAGATCCACCGAGACTTGGGGAGCATTCTGAACGGCAACGTACAGGCCGATTCCCCCTGACTCCTTCGCCGGATCTCGGTTGACCCACCTCCCGATCGCCGGGCTGTAGTAGCGACGGCCCGCTACTACACCGGTGTTCGCTGGCCGCACGTTCTGGCGTCCTAGAGAATAGGGTGTGCCGTGAGTTCGGGCATGCCGGACCATGGGCGGTACTGAACGGCTCAAAGTCCCTGCCCCTTGATGCGGCGACGGTCACGGCAGCATGGGCCGTCACAGGCGCGCCATGAGATCCCTGTAATGGACGATCGAAGTCGTGCCGATCTGGCCCAGCACAAGGAGATCCTCGTCCCCGGTCACCAGAAAATCGGCCATCCCGAGCAGGCAGAGGTCCAAGAGGAAGTCGTCTTTGGGGTCACGGCAGAGCTGCGTCCCAGGCACGACGTCGACCCATTCGGCCCTCAGGTTGATCAGTTCAACAAGCTCCCTGATGTCGTCCGGCGAGAAGTACTGCCGGAACTTCGGCCGTTCCAGCACTTCGAGCATCTCGCTGAACAACTCATCGCACTGCAGCAGAACAATGCGGTTGTCCACCAGCAACTCGCCGAGTCCCGTGAGCGTCTTGCCGATCAGGAAGCTGATCCAGACATTGGTATCAACGACGAGCCGGGGTCGTTCGGAGGCCATGACGCCGGGCCCTCACCTGTTCGACTTCGGCGGTAATGTCTTCCAGCGATAGGCCCGCAGTCCGGAGCCGACCGAGGAGGCGGGGAAACCGGATGGCAAAGGTCTGCTCTTCGAGGTCTCTGACCAGGGCCAGCTTCTCGTCCGGCTGACACTGAGCCACCAGATCCCTGATCTGGTCGAAGCTGAGTTTCAGTGCGACACTCATAGTCTGCATTCCTGATCCGACACGCGCGTCTCTGGGCCACAAGTGTTAAGATCACATGCCATGCGCCGCCCCGCAAGTCCGTTCTGCACTCCGCGTGAGTGCCACAGTGAACGCGAACGACAAGCGGAGCCCTGCTGGATAAGGTGCGGTCGCCGGAAGGGCAGGTAGACTGGGCAGAGGGATTGGCCGGAGCCGCTACACTTATGGAGAGGCCCGATTCTCGCCTCTCCCTGTACCCCTCAAATCGGCCGAATGCCCAAACGCTGCATCGTTAAGCATTGGCGTAGAACTAAATCAGGTCTGGTTCACCGACCCAAACGCTACCCAACTGGACCCAACTGCTTACTCGCGAGTCGCACCACGAGTGTACCGGCGCTGGTGCCTTCTCGTTGCTCATCGGACCGGCCGGACTCCGTGACTCAGTACTGCTAAGCCCTGCGGTGCAAGATGGTAACGAGGTGCGCCCCAATCTGTATTCTGGCATACGGGCTGTGGATTCTGGTCACGGCGCCAAGTCGTGCCGTCAGGGCAACCGAACCACGACAACCCAGCACCCACTCACCAAGGCCGCCGGGCTGTAACACCCCGTGATGTTGACTGTACAGCCATGATGGCGGGAACTCAAGAGCCCAGAGCTGGCACGAGGCGGGATGGCAAGGGGGCTGGGCGTCTTAGGCGAATTTGGCTGGGAGACCGTGGCGAACAAGCTCTTCAGGGCCATCAGGCTTCGGCCAGCCGGCAAAGCCTGTGGGGCGACAGGTACCGCGCCAGGTCACGTACAAGTACTCTGGGGCGTCCGCGTTGCAGGGGATATCGGGGATGTGGTTCCACCAGTCCCCCGCCGAGCATTCACAGCCTACCATTTTCCCCCTCTTGAGATTGCAGCAACCGCCCAGTAGTAGGCCAAGAACATGGAAGCTGGTCTCCTCCAACGGATCTCTACTGGTCCAGCGCCCCAGCCCTGGGCTGTAGTAGCGACGGCCTGCTACTACACCGGTGCTTCCTGGCCGCGCGTTCCGGCGCCCTATGGATCAGGGGGCGTTGCGATTCCGGGGATGCCGAGGTCTCCGCCGCTGTCGGGTGTCCCCCATGGGACCAAGTTACCGTGAGTTCGACGCATCGGCAGCCGGTCGGTGATGGCGCGGGCGCCCGGAGGGCCACGGCGCGGGACTCGGGGGGTGATCAGGGGACGCACAGGAGCGGGGGTGCGACCGAGGTTGGTGCTGCCGTGGGGAATCCGGCGGCAGCCGGTCGACAGAGCGTAAGCGCAGGGGCAGAGTCCCTCGGCGGCGTTCCAGACCTGCCGGCCGCCAACCACCCCCGCGAGCCAGCGGGCCAGGGCCCGCGGCTCAGCGGATGCGTACCTCAAGTCTCTTGCCGCAGGCCACGGCATACCGTGCGACTGTCTCCACCGAGACGTTGGCACCGCTCTCGATACGGGACACAACGCTCTGCGTGGTGCCCATCAGGGCCGCGATCTGGCCCTGAGAGAGGCCCGCGTCCCGGCGTGCGTCTGCGAGTTCCCTGGCGATCTCGGACTCAACCGAAAACTCCTGGCTCACAGCATCGAAGCAGGGCTGCTTCCGGATCGCGGCGGCCTGAGTGGCGGTGGCCACCTTCATTCTCTTGACTGTGCCCCTATTCATCGTAGTCACCTTGCCTGATCGACCGTACCACGCGCGCTGCCTGGTCCAGCTCGTACTTCGGGGCCCGCTGGGTCTTCTTCACGAAGGCATGCACCCCGAACACCAGATCGTCCCGATGGTAGAAGTACAGAACCCGCACCTGGCGCCCACGACGTACGCGGATCTCAAGCAGGTCGACCCCCACCTTCTTGGCGTAGGGTTCCACCAGGTAACCGTCGTGCTCCAGACGGTCGACTATGTTCTGGTACTCGGCCTGGCACTCGGGTGACTGGCCGGCAATGAACTCCCGGACCTGCCTGCGGAGCGGAGAGGCCAGACCCCCGGACCGCCTAGGCCCTCTACCGTAATCTGCAGCGATGCCCGTTGCCAAGAGCGGTCCCGTGTACCGGCCCCGCGCGGACGTTTCCGGGCTGGCTGTCGTTTCAATTCCGCCGAGCCATGCCATAGTACCGCAGGGCGCGGGTGGCGGTGTCCAGCGCGGCCCATACCAGCACAAGTGGAGAGCGTCAGCGGTGAAGTCTGAGCAGCGCGTGAAGATTAGTGGCACGGGCGGCTATCTGCCGGCCCGGCGCGTAACCAATGACGATCTGGCTGCGGAGCTGGATACGTCCCACGACTGGATTGTCTCGCACACCGGTATCTGTGCCCGGCACATCATGGCCGCTGACGAGAGTCCGTGCGACATGGCCGAGCGGGCCGCCCGTGTGGCGCTGGAGCGCGCCGGCGTCGCGGCGGCCGACCTCGGTTACATCATTGTGGCCACGACCACGCAGGACTACAGCGGCTTCCCCTCGACCGCGTGCCTGCTCCAAGGGCGCCTGGGCGCCACCCAGGCGGGAGCGCTGGACATCAGCGCGGCCTGCACCGGCTTCGTCTACAGCCTGGAGGTCGCCCGCGGTCTGATGCACTGTGATCGGGGGGCGCGACCCACCCTTGTGGTGGGCGTGGAGGCCATGTCCCGCATCGTCGACTGGAAGGATCGGAACACCTGCGTGCTGTTCGGCGATGGCGCCGGCGCCGCCGTCCTGGAGCTGACCAGCGAGGCGGGGCGCGGCATTCTGGCCTCCTACCTGCGGGCGGAAGGCAGTAACCCCGACACGCTGTACTGCGGCGGCGGACTGCGGACGCAGCCGCCGGTTACCGAAGCCCGCCTCGCGCACATGAACGGCCGCGTCGTCTTCGGCTTCGCAGTCAAGGCGATGGCCGAGGTTGTGCTGCATTTCCTCGAGACCCTGCAGCTCAGTCCGGAGCAGGTCAGTTTCGTGGTCCCGCACCAGGCCAACATCCGCATCCTGCAGGCGGCCCAGAAGCGCCTGCCCATTGCGCCAGAGAAGTTCTTCATGAACATCGCCGAGGTCGCCAACACCTCGGCGGCCTCCATTCCCCTGGCGTTGGCGGAGTTGGATCGGTCGGGCCGCTTGCGGGCGGGGGACTTGGTCATCACGACCGGTTTCGGAGCCGGCCTGACCTACGGTGGCAACGCCATTCTGTGGTAGCGGGCGCGCCATACCTCGGCGGGGGCGGTCGGGCTCGCTCGGCAGCGGATCAAGAAAGGTTTACGATGGACCGGCGGGTAGTAGTTACAGGGATGGGCGTGATCAGCCCGATCGGCAATGACGTGGCGACCTTCTGGGCGGCCATCCGCTCGGGCCTCTGCGGGGTCGGGCCGATCACCCGTTTTGACACCGCCGGGCTCGACTGCCGGATCGCCGCCGAGGTCAAGGGTTTCGACCCCGAAGCGTACATCGACCCGAAGGACGCCAAGCGCATGGCGCTCTTCACCCAGTACGCCCTCGCGGCAGCCGTCCAGGCGTGGCGCGATGCGGGGTTCGGGCCCGGGGCCGAGCCGGACCTGCTGCGCACCGCGGTGGTTCTGGGCAATGGTATTGGCGGCAACGAGGTCGATCAGGAAGCCCACCGCCGCATGTTCGAGCGCGGTCCGGGGCGCATTCCGCCGCTGACCATTCCGAAGATCATCGTCAACGAGGCCGCCGGCAACATCTCAATGGCCTTGGGCATCAAGGGGCGCGTGCACTCCGTGGTGACGGCCTGCGCCTCAGGCACGGACGCGATCGGCACAGCGCTGGACCTGCTGCGCGCCGGCCGGGCCGAGGTCATCGTCAGCGGCGGCACGGAATCGACCATCAGCCAGTACGGCCTCGGCGGTTTCTGTGCGCTGCGTGCTCTCAGCACCGGCTTCAACGACACGCCGCTGCTCGCCAGTCGGCCGTTCGATCGGCGGCGCGATGGCTTCGTCATGGGCGAGGGCGCCGGCGTCCTGATCCTCGAGACCGCCGAGCATGCCGCCCGGCGGGGCGCTCGCGTCTACGCCGAACTGGCTGGATACGGGGGTACGGGGGACGCCTTCCACCTCACCGCTCCGGATCCCGCGGGCGAAGGTGCGGCGCGGGCCATGGCCGAAGCCCTGCGCGATGCCGGGATGACGGCGGCGGACGTCGACTACATCAACGCCCATGGGACCTCGACCGAGATCAATGACCCGGTCGAGACCAAGGCCATCAAAGCGGCCTTCGGCGAGCATGCCCGCCGCCTTGCCGTCTCCTCGACCAAGGGGATGACCGGCCACTGCATCGGCGCCGCGGGCGGGCTTGAGGCCATCGTCTCGATCCTCGCCCTGCGCGACCAGTTCCTGCCGGCCACCCTCAACCTCGAGGACCCGGACCCGGAATGCGACCTCGATTACGTGCCCAATGTCGGCCGCCAGGCGCGGGTGCGTGCGGCCATGTCGAACTCCCTTGGTTTCGGCGGTCACAACGGCGTCGTGCTCTTCCGGGAGTGGTACGGCTGAGGCTGGCGACGCGGAGCCCTGCCATGCGCTGGATGGTTGCAGCGGCCTGGGGTCTGGGGGTTGTCGGCTTGGGCGTCGCGGCCAGCGGCCAGGAGTTGCTGCCCGAACGGCTGCCCACGCGCGTAGTCTACGTTTCCCCGACGGGCCAGGACACCTGGACCGGGGCCTTACCGGCAGCCAACGCCGAGCGTACCGATGGTCCCTTCGCGACCCTGCCACGGGCCCGCGACGAACTCCGCCGACTCAAGCAGGCCGGCCTGCTGCCGGACGGCGCGGCGGTGCTGGTGCGGGCCGGCACCTACGAGATCACGCCGACCTTCGCCCTGACCGCGGCCGATGCGGGCAGCGCGGCGGCGCCTGTCGTCTACCGCGCCTACCCCAGCGAACGCGTCGTGCTGACCGGGGCCCGCCAGATCACGGGCTTCGTGCCGCACCAGGGCGCCATCCTCAAGGCGGATGTCGGCGCGCAAGGGTTCAAAGGCATCGCCTTCCGGCAACTCTTCCTGGACGGCCGGCGGCAGGTCCTGGCACGCTACCCCAATGCCGACCCGGCAAACCCGCACGGCGGCGGCTTTGCCTATGTCGACGGCGAACCCCTGAGCATGTACACGGACCTGCCGAACGAGAATGTACGGGTCATCCAGTGCAGACCGCGCGATGGGCGCACCTGGGCGCACCCGGAGTTGGGCGAGGTGATCATCTTCCCACGCTACAACTGGCACAACTGGGCAATGCCGATCGCGACAGCGGACCCGGCACGGGGCACCATCACCCTGGCCAAAGACATGGCCTGGGGCCAGTACACCGGCTTTCGTGGCATCCGCCCGCTCGACCGCTTCTATGTCCGCAATCTGCTCGAGGAACTCGACGCGCCCGGCGAGTGGTATCTCGACACGGCGACCCAGACGCTGTACTTCCAGCCGCCCGGTCCGCTGGGGCAGTCGACGGTCCGGGCGCCGGTGGTGGAGACCCTGATCGAGATCGGGCCACAGGCCGACTGGATCACCCTGCGCGGGTTCACCCTGGAAGGCTGCGAGGGTGCGGCCATCGTGGTCCGCGACTCGGTGCACTGCCTGATCGCCGGCAACACGGTCCATGACACCGGCGGCAGGCTGGCCTCGACCGCCGCGGTGACCGTGCAAGGCGGGCAGGACTGCGGCGTCGTGGGCAACGACATCTTCGAGGTCGGCAACTACGGCATCCGCCTGGAAAGCAACAGCAGCGCCCGCGACACGCTCACTCCCAGCGGCCACTACGCCGACAACAACTACGTCCACCACATCGGCGTGCTCAACGGCCATGGCTGCGGCATCTACCTGGCCGGCGTCGGCCTGCGGGTGTCACACAACCTGATCCATGACACCACGCGTTGCGGCATCTTCGGCGGCGGCAACGACTGCGTGGTCGAGTATAACCACATCCGCCACGTCAATCTCGAGACCGAGGACACCGGCGGCTACTACGTCGGCGGCAACTGGCATGTGCGCGGTCACATCATCCGCTACAACTACATCCACGACGTGCTCGGCTACGGCCGCTCGGGCGACACCTGGACCAGCCCCCACTTTGCCTGGGGAATCTACCTCGACGACGACCACAGCGGCGCCCACGTTTATGGCAACATCGTAGCCCGTACCACCCTGGGCGGGGCGCACATCCATGCGGGCCGTGACAACCGCCTGGAGAACAACATCTTCGTTGACCACAGCCAGCAGCAGATGCAGTACTCGGGCCACGACCCGAAGTCCGAGGTCGTGGCCACGCACCTGGCGGAATTCCGCCAGGCGATCGCCAAGCCGGCCTACCGCGAGAAGTACCCCGAACTGGCCGCAACCGACCCGAACAGCCTCTGGCTGATGGCAGGTAACCAGTTCCGCCGCAATATTATCTATTATAGCAGACCGCAGGCGAAGCTGTTCCAGTACTCGCGCAACGACGTGCCGGAGCAGAACACCTCCGACTACAACCTCATCTGGCACAAGGGCCTGCCGCTGGACCTGGGACTTCCCAATGTGCCCAAGGAGCAGCAATGGGCGGAGTGGCAGAAGCGCGGCTTCGACACGCACTCCATCGTGGCCGACCCGCTGTTTGTCGACGCCGCGCAGGACGACTATCGGCTGCGTCCCGAATCACCGGCCTTCGCCCTGGGCTTCGAGCCGATCCCGGTCGACCAGATCGGTCCGTACGCCAGCCCGTGGCGGGCCACCTGGCCCATCGTCGAGGCGCCAGGCGTACGCGAGACGCCGCTGGTGAACACGACGATCGAACTCCCGGCCAAAGCGCGGCGCCCAGCGCCCCAGGTCACGGTGCCGAAGCTGACCGTGGCCCCCGTGCTGGACGGCGAGTGCGCGCCGGGCGAGTGGCCTGAGGCCAGCCTGCGGCTGCAGGAGGCCCCGGATGGCACAGCGCTCAAGACGGCCCCAGCCGTGGTCCGCCTTGGCCATGACGGCACGACGCTGTACGTGGCGGTGACCGTACCCGTGCCGGCCGGGGCCACGCTGCAACTCGGTTCGGGGTGGGGCGAGGCCGACGCGGCGGAAGTCTGCTTCCAGGACCGCTCCGGAGCACAGCCCGGCCCCATCTTCGTCATCCACGGCTTTGCCAGCGGCAAACACGAGAGTGTCAGCGAAGCCGGGGCCCCGGCTATGGCTGCGCTGCAACTCGGCGCGGCCGTGCGCTTTGCCGCCAGCGTCCGCGAACCGCAGTGGAGCGCGGAGTGGGCCATCCCCCTGACCGCCGCCGGACTGACCTACCGGCCCGGCCTCACCCTCGGTCTCAACCTCGGGGTGCGCCGCAGTGCCGGCCGGGAGTGGCTGCAGTGGCGCGGTTCCGGGGCCACCTGGAACCTGCCCGCGGCCGGCCTCGCGCGGCTGGAATGAGGCTGACCGGCCAGCGCGGTTGACAGACCACGGGAGCACTGTTAGGTTCACGTCAGCTATCAGACCAGGTCTGGTCTGGTCTGCTACTGGGGTGTACCATGGTCATCAACACGGTAACGGAAGCCAAAGCCCATCTCTCCGAACTCCTCGATCGCGTCGCCAGGGGCGAGGAGGTCATCCTCAGTCGGGCCGGCAAGCCCGTTGCCGTCCTCGAGCCCTATCAACAGGCCAGCCGGCCTCGCCAACCGGGACGCTTGCGTGGCCAGATCCGGATGGCCCCGGACTTCGATGTGCTGGCACCCGAGTGGGCTGAGGCGTTCGGGGCGAAGCCGTCATGAACCTGCTGCTCGACACCCATGTTGTGCTCTGGTGGCTCGCCGACGCTCCCGAGTTGGGGAGCGTGGCCCGCGAGGCCATCGCCAACCGCGCCAACGTGGTACATGTGAGTGCGGTGACAGCCTGGGAGATCACCGTCAAGCGCGCGCTCGGCAAACTGGAGATGCCGGACGACTGGGAACAGGCGCTGGCAGCAGAGCCATTCACCCAGCTCCCCATCACCTGGTCCCATGCGCTCCGCGTCGGCGGGCTGCCCGACCTGCATCGCGACCCCTTCGACCGCCTGCTGGTGGCCCAGGCCCTGGTGGAGGGTCTTGTGCTGGTCTCACACGACGCGGCCATGGCGCGCTACCCCATCCAGACGCTCAAAGCGTAAGGGTGCACGCCACAGCCCGGATCGGACGGGGTGAGCCGCTGCCAGCTATGAGTGGGCCCTGGCCCTCAGGCTGGGCGTGGACCTGCCGCCCACGGACCCGGGCGCACCGCACCGGAACCGGGGAGCCATCGCCTTCGCCGCCAAGCTGTCGAAGCGCGAGCGGACAGCCGGGCGCCTGCCGGATGGGTATGAGTACCGACTGCCGACGGAGGCCGAGTGGGAGTACGCGGCCCCTGGCGATTCCCGGTGGCGTTGCATCGAACTCCCGGACCGGGTATCTTCGTGGAGTCGGATCACGCCCTGAGCGATACGGCATCCAGCCAGATGCGCGGTCCGCAACGATGCAGACGCTGTCCCGTCGGCGGGCGGCGGCGGGCGGCGGCGCGCTAGGCGTAACATCCCATGGGGAAAGACCTCTACAGCAAGATCCTCGACCTGGCTCCAGGGCCACGGCCGCCGGATCACTATGACCTGCTGGGCTTGGCACGCTTCGAGCGGGACACCGCGACGATCCATGGCGCCAGCCTGCAGCGCATGCGCGCGCTCAAAGCCTGGGATCTGCACCCGGACGCCGAGACGCAGGCGGCGGTGCAGGACCTCCAGAACCAGGTGGCCGCAGCCCAGGCGACGCTGGAGGACCCCGCCGCCCGCAGCCGCTATGAAGCCGCCCTGGCGGCTGCACTCGGCGTGGACCTGCCGCCAGCACCGCCGCCAGCAGCAGACATACGGGCAGCCCTGCCCGCCGCTCAGGCTGGCGGTCAGGCCCCAGCGCGCCGCGGCCGTCTTGGCAGGCTGGTCGGCCGCCGCTTGGCCCAAACCCCCTTGACCCTGACCGTGACGGCAGCCCTGGGGGTCTTGCTCATCTTCGCGCTCCCCGCGCTGCGCTCGCACCCCCGCACCACCGCCAACAGCACGACGCCGACGCCCGGCACGCCCGCCCCCGACCACCGTTCCGGCCCTGGAGTGACGGACGGGAGCGCCACGCGGCTTCTCCCCCCCGTGACGGCTCTTCCGACGCTCCCGACAAGCGTTAGCCACGACGCGATGGCGGCGGTGCGGACAGGCACGTTGGCTGACCCGCCCGACACGACCGCCGCGCCACTGAGCGTCGATACCCGCGCCGCGGCTCCGGCCGCGCCAACCATGCCGAACCCGAGCGCGGACCAGTGGCTCGCGGCGCTCAGGAGCGAAGCAGACCCCAGCCGCCGCGCGGCCGCGGTCGCGCAGCTCGAGCGGCATCCGGAGCAGGTGCGCGAAAGCGCACCGGCGCTGTACCGGGTCTTCCTGACCGACCGCGATGCCAGGGTTGCCAGGGCGGCCCAGGAGGCCCTCCGCCGCCTCGGCGTGCAGGTCATGGAGGCGGCGGTGGAGACGAGTGTGCTGGTGGCCGCGGCCGATCTTGGCAAACGTGATTTCGATGCCGCGGACGACTTGTGGCGAGACCCGAGCAGCAGGTCCCGGCGCCTGCAAATAGCGGAGTCTCTGGCATGCCTGGCTCCCCCCGAGGTGTGCGGACCATGGCTGTACCGCATGTGCCTGACGGAGCCGGACACCAACACCCGCCGGCGGGTCGCCCAACTCATGGAGGTCGCGGGGGTGGACATCCCGTCATGCCGTACGGTGACCACGGCCGCCATCATCGCCGACCAGATCGCCACGGGCAGGGAGTCCGCAGAAGGGGACTGCATCGTTGAGCTGGGGCTGCACAAGGACATCAGCCCGGAGACGGTAGTGATCCTGGGTGAGGCCCTGGCGCAAGGACGCGGAGCCGCCGCCGACGCCCTCGCCGCCATTGACACGGTGCCGGCGGTAACGGCCTACCTGGGCGCACTCCAGAGCCGCCGGGCGCTCACTCTGGACCCCGAAGCCGGCAGCGCGATGGTGCACTTCCGACGCCAGTTCGACCGTATCGTGGCGTACGCCAAGGGCCTGGACGCTACCAGCCAGGAACGGTTGTGGAGCCAGCTTGTGGCGACCGTCCAGCGCCGCCCGCAGCAGGCCGGCGATGCCGTCGCCGTGGCCCGCCTGCTGGCCACCATCGTCAGCACTCGGATCGACCCCCGGCTGCTCGCGGCAGCGCCGCGTGCCGCGATCGGCGCCAGGCCCGCCAGCATCACCCCGGGCGACCTCGAACGCCGTATCGGCCGTGAACTCGATGGCGGCTACGGCGGGGCGGTGGTGGCGGCCCTCGGGAAGCTCCTTGGCGTGGCCAGCGGCCGCCTGGAACGACTGGCCTGTGTGGCCATCCTCCGCCAGGCGACGACCGGCCATGACGCCGTCGTGGCGGCGCTGGCTCAAGCCCTGTGCGTCGACAGCGATGCCAGCGTGCGCTGGGCCGCCGTCGCCGGCCTGGCCGGCCTCCGCTATGCCGTCGACGTCGCCGGACCGGCGCTGCAACGTGGACTGTTGACCGACCGCGACGTGGCCGTGCGGCTCGCCTGTGCTCAGACCCTGTCCGTATACGGTGACGGACGCGCCGAGAGGCCGCTGCGCCAGGCGGCGGACCGTGACGAGTCCGCGCTGGTACGCGACGCGGCCAAGCGCGCCTTGGCCATGCTCACCGCCACCTACGGATTGAACCGCTTGGCGCCCAAAGGCCCCCGCGGGCGTGACGAGGACGTGGACTTCGCTTCCGGCCCACATGCCGACAGCGGCACCGGCCTCGGTGGCGGGGTGGTGGGCGGCGGCTTTGGCGGCATAGGACCCACGACGCCCACGCGCGGGGGCCTGTTCGGCGCCGAACCCAGCGCCCGCCGGGTGGACCCGAACGAGGCCTGGAAGGACCGCCGAAAGCGCTACTGGGACAGGATCGGGGCGGATTAGTACGACACCTCAAACTCCTGACTCAGCTCGCCCTTCTTCTGCAGCGTGCCGGTGAGGGTCTGCGTGAGCTGATCCTGGTGACGCACCTCGACGGTGAACTGCTCAGCACCCGTTCCCGCGTAGAACTCCACCTGGACCCGGTAGACGCCCTTCGGCGCCGTGCCGCGCGGCCAGAAGATGTTCTCCGGCCCACCCTCAACCGTGTCGTCGCGGTCCATCTTGCCGGAACAGGGACAGCTCGGCTTCTGGAAACTCAGGCGATGCCCCTTCGGGTCGACGACGTGCAGGTCGAGGTCCTCCCGGGGCGGCTTCCAGTAGAGCCGGAACGAGAGGTCGCCCGTACCGAGGCCCCGGCCGCGCCGCCCGCCCGCGGCGGCAGCGCTGCCCCTGGCTTCGTCAGCAGCCGCGCCGCGCCCAACCGTCGTCAGACGGATACCGTCGGCCGCCGCCTCGGGCGGCGGCTCTGGTTCTGGCGCGTCGGCAGCAACCGTGGACGCCGGCACCGGGGTCGCCAGCGCCGCCGCGGCAGGCTCGTCCACGGCCGGCGCCGGGGCACCGCCAGCCGCCGCTTCAGCCGTGGCCGCGTCGACGGCCGCTTCGCTACGGACGGCTGCCTCGCCCTGACCGCCGCCCGCGCCGGCTCCCGCCCCGCTGCCACTGCCGCCGCCCGCGCCGACGCCGTCCCCCATTCCCGAGCCGCCCGTCCCGCCCGAGCCGCCCGCCGATGGCCCCAGGCCGAGGCCCCAGAGCGCCAGGGCCAGAACCAGCAGCGTGGCGAGGGTGGCAAGCAGCGGCCGCGGGTTACGGGGCGGCGGACCCTGTGTGCGCACCAGAGCCGTCATTTGCGGTTCACCGAGAGATAGCGGTAGTAGACCTCGAGAGACATGATGTAGAACGCCGTGTTGACTACCTGGCCGCCCTGCATCCCCTGCCCCGTGGACCATGACCCGGCGGCGTCGCCTTCCTTGGTCTGCAGCGCGACCACCTCGTCACGGCACTTGCGGTTCCATTCCTTCCAGTGGCTGCCCCCAACCTGAAACATGCCGTACGAACCGTCATAGACCTGGAAGGCATTCATGACCTGGGGCCCGACCGTGTCCAGGACCTTGGCGATCCTCTGGACCTCCTTATCGTCGGCGTCGCAGCCGAGGAACATGCGTACGAAGAGCCCGACGGCCGTCCGCGTGCCCCTGGGGTCGCCGCGCAGCCCCGGCGGCATCGCGGGCATGGGCGCGGGCGCGGGCGCCGCGCCTTTGCGCTTGCCGCGCGGCAGCTCTGGCGGCGGGCTGCCCCCGTCACCACTCGCCGAGGTGTAGCCCGTGGTACCATCGCTGGACAGCGCGCGCGAGTAGTAACCCAGCACCTTGGACCGCCACTTCCCCGCGTCCGCCTTGGTCAGGCCGGCCAGCAGGCCAGCCTTGTGGGCCATCACCTGGAAGCTGGTGACGTGCGTGTCGTCGCCCGGCCCGCCGTAGCCGTAGCCACCGTCTGGCCCGCAATTCTCGAAGACGCACTTCAGCGCCTGTTGGGCCGGTTCCTTGAAGCTGGCGTCGCGGGTCATGCCATAGACCTCGCAGAGCACCATGGTGGCCACGCCCTGGGAGTAGAACGTGCTTTCGCTGAAGCGGCCCTCCGACGACGGTCCGGGAACCGGAGCCGGACGGGGAGCGAGAGCGCGAAGCGGCTTGCTTTTCACCCGTTCGCGCGCGGCTGCGCCACGGCCGGGGAGTTGGCTGAGCAGGTAGTCGAGCCCTTTGCGCACCGTGCTCCGATACTGGCCGTCCTTGTGGGTATAGCCGGCGCCGAGAAACGCCAGCAGGGCCAGTGCGGTCTCGCCGACGGGATGGCTCCCCATGTTCCAGCTCCCATCCGCCGTCTGCACCTTGGCCAGCCACTTCAGTCCCCGTTCGACGGCCGCTTCTGACTCGTCGGTCATACCCCGGTCGCGGGCGCGGCCACCGCCGCGCTTGCCGGCGCTGCCGCTGCGCTGCCCGTAAGGCCCACCCCCGGCGGTCTGCGGGGCGCGGGCGGTCGCCGTCCGGTCGACGGGCTCGCTACTGATCCTGTGCGCGTCATGTACCGCCGGCGGCTTGTCGACCAGGGCGATGGCCGGCACGTCTGCCACCGGCGGCCCCGCAGGCGGCGGGGCGCTGGCTGTGCCCGGCGGGACTTCGGGCGGGGTCTCCGGGGCGGCGCTGGCGTCCACCGTGGCCGCGGCATCCGGCTCCGGCGCGGCTGCGGCCGCGGCCGTGTCCTCGCTCGCCTCGACGCTGGGACTGCCCGCGGCTCCGGCGACACCGCCCCCGGCGGCCCGGTCGGTACGCTCGGCCTCGGGGCTCCCGCCGACGCCCTCCTGAGCTGTACCCGCACTGCCCTGGCCGGCACCGTCATCCCCGGTACCAGACCCGGAGCCCCGGTCGAACCGCGCCGCGTAGGGGTTCTCGCCATTGCCGTCCAAGGCGCCGCCACCCTCCGCCGTGCCGCCGTACCCGGAGTCCGGGGGAGCCTTGAGGGTCAGGAGCAGGGCAACCAGCAGGGACAGCCCCAGTACGGCCGTGATGCCAACGGCGATGCGGGTGCGCCGCGTCGCGCCACGGCCGGCTGCAGGGTGGTGATACGTCATCGCCATGGACTCCGCTCACTGCCCGTACAGGGGATCCCGACTGGTCCTGAAGACCAAGGCACCTTCCCACGGCGCCCAGTCGTACTCGAAGCCACGGTCAACCACCACGCGCTTGACCAACTGGAACTCGGCAAACGAGTCAGGAGCGACGTGCAGCATCACCATGGCCTTGGCCGGGTCCAGCGCCAACACCTCCGCCAGGGCCTTGTCGAGGCCCTCGGGACCGATCGGGATACCGGCGCCTTCCTTGAGCGTCACCGCGAACACCTCACCACTCTTGGCGACCTCCACGTGGGCCTCATGCCAGGACCTCTGCGTGTCAAAGATGCGGTAGAGCTTGCCGGCCTTCAGCGCGCAGGTCAGCTTCTGCTCGCGATCGACCGCGTGCAGAGAGGGTACCGAGAACGTGCGTTGCGCGGTGGGGCCGGGGTTGTCCTTGGCCTGCTTGACCTTGTCCTTGGTTTCCGCGACCTGCTTCTGCAACTCGGCGGCCTCATCCTTGACGGGGGCGCGCTGCGTCTCGGTTTCCTTGAGGCGTTGCTCCAACTGGGCCAGACGGTCCTGGCGTCGGCGCAGGGCCTCGGTCAGGTCCTGGGGTTTGATCTCGGTGGTCCGGCTCTCCAGCTCAGCCAGTTGCTGCAGCGTCTGCCGCAGCCCGGCGACGGTGGCCTGCAGTTCGGCGATCCGGGCCGCCTGGCCGTCCGCATCCGCCTGGCTGACGCCCTCCTGGGCCCGGGACTGCACGGTGTGGCTGACCCGCTGGTTGATGATGGCGAGCAGCACGGCCATGAAGATCAGGCTGCCGAAGGTGTTGCACATGGTGTCGAGGAGCATCTCGAGACTGCCCACACCGCCACCATCGCCACGACGCCTGCTCACGGTTGGCTCCTCGTGAAGATATTGCGGCCCTCTTCGAGCGCATCCCAGCCCACGGCGACCTCAGCCTTCTGCAGGTCCTGCACCAGGTCCATGGCGTACTTGATGCTGGACGGTTTGAGCTGCAGCACCAGCTTGGAGCGCGGATCGCGAGCCGCCAACGACTTGGCGTACTGCACAAAACCGGAACGACCGCGGAGATCAGAGGCCGCGAAGCTCTTGATCGGGTTGAGACCCTTCTCGCCCCAGAGGGCGCAACGGACGCCGTCCCGGCTGCACTCGGCCAGGATAATGGGGGCATCGGTGGGCTGATCCGGCCGCAACCAGAGGTCGGATGGCAAGTCCTTCTTCTGTGCCTGGATCTTGGCCAGTTCCTCCTCCAACCGCCGCAGTTCGTCTCTGAGCTTGGCGTTGGCACTCTGCGCGGCCGCCTGCGTGGCGGCAGCCTCCTCGAGCTTCTGGGTCAGCGTCGCTTCGCTGGCGAGCAGCGCCCGGAGGGCGTCGAGGTCGCTGACCGGCCGCGCCGGAACACTCGCCCGCGGCGGCGGCTTCGCCCGCATCGCTAACTGCTGCCGAAGGTCAGCCAACTCCTTCTCCAGCGGCGCCACCTCGGGACTCCGGTCAGGGACCCGGTCGGTGGGGGGCGTGCCAGAGGCCCCGCCGGAGCTGCCGGAGGTGGCGACACTCAGGCCCAACAGCAGCACCACAAGGATGATGATCCCCGAGACGGACGTGATGATGTCCTGAAACGAGAACAGGCTCAGGGGTACCTCATCTGACCGGCGCCTTGGCATGGTCAGTGTCCCTCGACCGCGGGCCCCGGCGGCGGACTCGTGTCCAGCAGCCGCATCCGGCCAACGATATGGACCGAACAGAACTCCGAACACTCGTGCAGGAAATCCTCCTCCTTTTTCATGAGCATGGTGAGCAGGAACTGCAGCACCAGGGCCGCGACCAAACCGACCAGCGTGGTGTCGAAGGCCACGGAGAGCCCGGCTGTGACTTTCTTCAAGGCCAAGGTGATGTCGGCGACGTCCTGGGACTTGGTGAGAACGCCGCCGAAGCCACCGATGGCCTCCGATAGACCGAGGACGGTGCCGATGAAGCCCAGCACCGGCGTCCCCCAGATGAAGCCCTTGGTCAGGGAGTAGCTGGACACCATGCGGTCCTCGTCGTTGGCGGCCTGCGTGGTCAGGATCTGGGAGACGTCGGCGATGTGCCCGATGTTCTTCAGATTCGACAGGGCGGTCTCGATGCGGTTCAGGACCATGAAGTGCTGCGGGTTATCGACCATGCCGTAGATGCGGCGCAGCACCAGCGGCGCGGTACGCGGTGCCAGGATGAAATCCCGCGCCGGCGGGATGATGGGGAGGCGCAGGGCCTGGCGCTGGAGCTTCAACTTGCTGTACTTGACGTAGAGGATCCCCAAGGCCCAGCCGGTGAACAGGGTGATCCAGTAGGGGATCGAGCCGCGCTGCAGGAAGATGGCCCCCAGGAGCGTCTCGCGGACGGCGAAGAAACCGAGGTAGGACAGCGCCCCGATGAACAGGCCCAGGGCCAGCGGCAGGACCAGCCCGGTGTCGGTGTAGCGCCCAGCCTTCAGGCCAAGGCGCGCTTCGATATCCTGACGCCGCCAACTCAGGACGAGGTCGACACTCTCGCCTGACGCCTCGCTGCCCGCGCCTGGCTGCACGCTATACGTTGCCACGATTCCGTCTCCTGTCGTCGCTGAGCGCGCCGCGGGCGCGCCCTAGTGTGTCGTCCGCCGGAACCGTTGTCTTTCGCCAAGGCGCCGACAACGCGGCTCGCGAGGCCGCTCGCCCTCCATGTGGGCGCACGGCAAGCCTGATGATGCGTTGAACATAGAACAACGGACATACCGGGCGCGCCCTAGAGCACGCTGTCGTCACCGAGGCCGGGGCCCCCCCGGGGCACAGCCAAGCCTCCCACCACAGACGTCCTGGCCACGCGGTCGTGCCAGGCCTGTCGGCTCGGGCTGCACAGGGCACTGAACACGCCCGCCAGGGCGGGGAGTGCCGAGCCGAACTTCATGAACGCACGCAGTGCCGCCGTGCCGAAGTCCAAAGGTTCGCCGGCCTCCGTCTGCACCCGCAGGCCAACAGCAAGCTTGCCCAGGGTGGCCTGCCAGGCGCAGGACTCCAGAACGGCGCTGTAGAGCCAGCCGCAGTAGGCCAGGAGCAGCCCGCAGATCAGCCTCTGTGCCGGCGTCTGCCCGCCAAGGGGCAGGCCGACCGCCTGCAGCAGCAACCCGCCACAGATGCCGACCAGGGTCAACACCGCCAGATCCAGCAAGGCTGCCGTCAGGCGCCGGCCCCACGCCGCCGGGCCCACCGCCGACGCCGCGAGGTCCGCTGGCGCCACGGGCGGTCGCGGCGGCCCAGACGTAGCCTGCACGGGCGGGGGAAGGCCAGGCGGCATGGGGGGAACCGACAGGCGCGCTGACACGGGCTGCAGCGGGGCGCGTGCAGAGGCAGCCGCGGCCTCCTCAGGCGTGGCATCCGGGTCCCCCGCCGGCGGCGGGGGCAGCGGCGGGGTTGCGGCGGGGCTGAGCAACCGCTTCAGGTCCGGGTGCGCCCCCAGCGCCTGCCACTGTTTCCTGTCGCTGGAGACTTGATGCAGGCGACTGATGCTGCCCGCCTGCCATTTGCGCTCGATGGTCGCCCGATCGAAGGGGCCGGTCGTCTCGCCCTGCCAGCGCACGTAGTAGAAGGCCGGCGGCGGGCCGGACCGAACCCCGGCGGCGGTCTTGTCTGGATCGCGCATCAGTCCCCCCCTGTCGTCCGCTGCCGCGCCGGCCAGCAGCCGTACTCCTCGCGCTGGAGGACGTCGCGCAGGCGTTCGCTATCGACACCGCGGAGACGCGCCACCGCGGCAAGAACCTCCTCGGCAGTCTTGGTCGCACCCGCCGAGAAGAGGGCTTCCCCTGGACGGAAGGCGTCAACCGGCATCGCGGGCTTGAGCGTGCCGTCCGCGCCACGGCTCACCGCCAACCGCAGGGCCAGCCGCGACCGATCACGGGTCTCGCGCAGAACCCACAACTCCGCGGGCGGGGTCGGGGCGCGCAACACCCAGGCGTTCTCGCGCGGCAGCAGGGCCGTCCGCCCGGCCCACTGCACGCCCAGGTGCAGGCAGGCGTCGGCGGCAGCGAGGCGGAGCGCATACTCCTGCTCCAGGTCTGCCGCGGGGAAGCTGAACTTCTCGAGCAGGTGCTCGACGGCGTTGCGTTCGGCGCGGTAGGATGCGGAGGCACTGCACAGCCAGGAGCCTTTGAGGTCGAGCTTCCTGGCCTCGTCCTGGAAGTCACGCAGGCGTGCCGGCAGGCACCAGCGCCCGGCCAGGCGCTCCGCGTAGCCGATGAAGTCGGTCATGAGGGTCAGGACGACCTGCGGCTCCAGGGCGGTGTCGGTATCGGCCGCGGCGCGGAGCCGAGCCCACTCGCTGTGCAGGTGACCGGCCTGCCGCAGCAGGAAGCGCACCAGATCCGCGTCGGCGAGGGCCTCGTACTCGCCCAGGAAGGCGCGCATGAACACGCAATGCGGCAGGAGCTTGGGAATGCGGTTGCCGAGGTAGATGAGGTTCAGCTCTTCGAAGGCCGGCTCGGTGTCGTCAGGCGCCGGTGCATAGGCCGCGATCTTCGCGTCCTTGAGCCCCAGTGGAGTCGTGGCCTCGCCCGCGGGCCGCGACTCGCGCGCGGTCTTGGCGGCATAGGCGCTGCAGAGCTCATCCAGGGCCATACCGTAGTAGAGGTGCTCCTTACGGTTGGCCCAGGCCACCAACGGGGGCGTCTTGAGGACCCCCAAACGAGGACTCTTCCACTTGCGACTGTCATCCGGATCGGCGGGAGCGAACACGGCTTGCCACGCACGCACGAAGAGCGCGTTCTCCCGGTAGTCGCCGAGCGCGGTCTTGACGGCGGCGCTGTTCTCGTCGTGGGAACGCAAGGACCCCATGCCGTCGGCCAGCAGCCGATACCAGTAGACGTTGCTCTCGGCGATCCCTGCGCTGGACTGCTTGAGTTGCGCCTCCGTCAGCGCCGCGACCTCTCGGGTTCCCGGATAGGCCGTGATGGCCACGGCGTGATCCGCCAGCGCCGCCAGGCGGCCCAGGGTCTTCGCAAAGGTCTCATCGCCGCAGGTGTCGGCACACTCGGCGGCCGCCTGGAAGTAGCGTTCCAGCGTGGGGGCATCGCGCAACGCCAGCAGTTGGCGGTAGCGGGATTCCGCACTTTCACGCGCCGTTCGCAGTGTCCCACTGACCTCCTCCAATGGCGCCTTGACGTGGGCAGAGGCGCGGTCGCCGGCCTTGAGGATACCATCCGCCTCGTCCTGCAGTCGGCTGACGTCCGCCAGCGTGGCCTTCAGCTCATCGGGGTCGAGAGTCTTCAGAGCGGCACTCAGGGCGCCGACGCTCCCCTGCAGTTGCAGGACCCGGTCCAGGAAGGCCTTGTCGAGTTCGGCCTGGCGCTGCACGCGGAGAGTCTCCCACTCGCTGTGCAGGGCATCACGCTGGTCACGGTACTGGGGATCGACGTCGAGGGTCCCCGCGGTCAGCGCCTTGTCGAGATCATCGAACAGCCCTGTCAGTTCGTCGTCAGCGGCGCTCCAGCCGGCCTCGCGGGCCCGCTGCAGGCGGTCGGTGGCCAGGGCGACCCGTTCCCGATTTGCCTCAATCTGCTGGGCCAGGCCAGTCGTGCGCTCCTCGAGACCGCGGACATCGATCCACTTGGCCTGGTGGGGGTGGGTCGAGGTCAGCTCGTCCAGCAACTGGCGCGCCTCCTTGACCTGGCGGCGCTCCAGCACCTGGCCCAGAGTGAACTCCCAACGAGTCGCCCCGCTCCAGGTCACATAGGCGAGGGCAGCAGCCGTCACGCCGACGAGCACCACGATACCGGCCGCGAGCTGCGTGAGGAGTCGCCGCCGAGCCGCCGCCTGGCGGTGTTCCTCCTGCTCTGCCAAGGCGCCGCTGACCATGGGTGACAAGTCGGGGGGGACCTCACGCTCCATGGTCAGGAGCTGCTGCCAGAGCCCAGCCAGGCCGGGGTTCTGGCGGTCGGAGCGCACGCTGTCGTAGAGGTGCGCCACCAGCTCCCGGTGCTCCCTAGCGCTCCGCTGCTCACGGTCACGCTCGTCCACCCAGGCACGGGCCATATCGATCTGCCGCACCAACTCGTCGGGCACGGTGAAAGCACCGGCAGCGCGCTGTTCGTCGACCCTCGCCAACGCCGCCCGCACGGCCTCCTCACGGGCAGCGCCCAAGGCCTCGGCAAGCTCCTCGGCAGCATATCTGAAGACGACGATACCGAGGTTGGCACGCAGCGTCGCGGCCGGCCCGCGGCAGAGCCAGTCTGCGCCCAGTTCCTGGCGCAGTGTCTCCAGGCGCGGCCGGTCCTGGGCGGCGATCGCCTGCGCAATGGCAACGGCGAGTTCCTCAAGGCGCCTGGCCTCGGCCTGGCGCAACTCACTCTCCCAGTCGGGATTTCCCGGCTGCTTCTCACGCAGCTTGCGCAACCAGGTTACGGCGGCCTTATGGTCAGGGTCATGGGTGGCGATGGCTCGCCGCTCCAGGAGGCCGGCCAGGTCAGTGCCTTGGGCATAGCCCTCGTTCAGATCATTGACATCGCGTTCGCTGAAGGGCGCCGGCACCTCCCAGCCGTTCTGCGCGCAGCGCTCACGCCAACGCTCGCTGTCCGGGAACTCGAGTGCCGCCAGCAGCTCGAAGACACGCGATTCTCTGACGGTACGCACGACTTCGGCAGACTGCCCGCCGCGGTGGAGCCGGCAGCACTCCCCCACCAACTGCTCCGCCCGACGGCAGTGCGCGGCGTACTCGGCGGCGACCTCGGCCGGGTTGACGCCCCGCGGCATCCGCCCCGCGAGGATGCCGCGAATCCGGTCGGCAAGCTGTTCTGGTGTGTTTCTCATGGAGCGTTGCGGCCGTGGCCAAGCCTCGTACTTCGGGGTCGCGACTGCACTCACAATCACTGCGTGGCAGCAGGATCAGCCTTCGGCACAATGGCCGAACCGGCGAGACGCTGCCCTTCCGGCCGGGCCCGCAGGAAAGGGTCCGGACTCCCGGCGCTGCGACACGTCACCTCCAGCACCCGGACCTCGAGCCAGTACCCCTGACGGCGAACGACCTGCTGCCAGCGCGCCGCCAGTTCCGCGCCGTCCTGCTCCAGGCGCTGCCGCAGCCAGAGCCGCTGCAAGGTGTCTCTCCTATAGTCGCCGAACCGCACGATATCCACCAGCGGCTCCTTTTTCGGCCCGCGCGGCACCTCGTCCTCGGCGCTGTCGGCGCGGAGCAGCTCCTGCAGCTCTGGCAGGCTGCGTTCGCCCCACGTCCGCAGCAGGGCAGCAAGGGCGCGGTCGAGCTCCGGTGAGGCGCCGTGCAGACGCTGCCGGTCGAGTGCGGACAAGCGCTCGGCAGCCGCGGCGAGAGCGCTGCCCTCGGCCGCGCGCAGCTTGCGTAGCCACAGCAGTTTCAGTGAGTCCCGGCGGTAGGTGAGGAAGAGCGGCTCGTTGAGCCGAACGCCCTTGGGGTAGTCCCCGTCCAGAACGCGCAGCTCCGCGCGCAGCAGCGCCAGCAGCGGGTCCGGATCAGCGCGCCGGTCGGGGTCGGCGGTGGCGATCCAGCGCTGCTCCCTGAGCAGCGGCAGCAGATCCTCCCGGTAGATCTCGCGGGAGCTCTTCTCCCCCTTCTTCGGCCTCGATCGCGATTTCCCCTTAGTGGCCTGCCCCTGCTCCCAGGTCTCCGCGGCCAGGACCTCGCCATAGCGCCGAACCAAGGGGGCGAGGTCCTGCCAGCTCTTGGTGTCCAGCAACTGCTGCAGTTCGGTGACCGACAGGCTGGCGCTGCCTCTCTGCCAGTCCTGCTGCAGACTGTCCAGGGCCTCCCGGAGGCTTTCGGATTCCTCCTCGCTGAGGCGCTTGCGGTCGTCTTCCGGGAACTGGGCCAGGACGGCCTCCGCTTTACCCTCGTAGGCGGTCGCAAGCTGCAGCAACTCGTCACTTTCCAGCGACCTGGCAGTCGCCTCGGAGAACCCCCGTAGGCCGGCCTTCTCGTAGTCCTTCAGGAGACGCCCAACCGTCTTGCCAAACTGCGGCTGCAGGGTGAATACCAAGTGCCTTTCGTCCGCTGGAGACGGGTCCCAAACGCCGGAGAAGCTGTCCTCCACAATCGCACGTTCCTGGCCCCAGACGGCGGCGGGACAGACGAGGGCGAGCTTGGCGGACCACTCGAAACGGGCAGGCTTGTCGCCAGCCCTGGCGGCAGCGATCACGGCGCTGCGCACCGCCTCCGCCACCCCCGCCGGGCTGACCGCAACGAACGGCTCGAGATCCAGGCCAAGCCGTCCCCCAAACCCCGCCTCCGCACCGTCGGCACTGGGCGCGAAGAGCGCGCTGGTGAGGCGCAAGGGGAACTCGAGGCACTGGAGAATGTCCAGCGCCCGCCAGGCGGAACCGTCCGGCGGCTCGACGATGGCAACGCTGGGCAGGAGGCCGCCCGGCCCCGCGGCATTGGGGCTCAGTTTCCAGCTCCGCTCGAGGATGTCCAGGCTGCCTTTGGCCTTGTCGCCGGTGAAGGCGTAACGCAGCGTCTCCGTCGGCGCCGCGCTGGCGTCGCGGGTGGGCGTCCGGACGGGAACGTCGGCGGTCGGCAGCGCCTGTGCCGCAGCGCCCGGCCCGACGGCGAACAGCCGCACGCGCAGTTCGGCCATGGTGGTCGGTGGCGCGCTGATCGCAGCCCCAGCGAGAGCCTGCTGGAGATCCTTCAGGTTGTGCGTCTCCGCCCTCATCCTAGGCGTCACCAGAACCAGAGGTCCAGGCGCTACGGCGGGCCGGCTCGGGGGCACGGGCGCCGGCAGCGCCGGCGACGGGACAAGCGGCGGCAGCGCCGGCGGCGCGGGCGGTGCGGGCGGCACCGCCGCCACGGGTTGGCCAGGCTCTGCCGGCAACGCCGTTGCCGGCTCCGTTAGGGACTCGCGGGTGGCAGCCGGCAGCACGGCCCGGGCCGGCGGCGCCGTGGGGGACACCCGCGGCAGGCTGGCGTTGGTCTTCCGCGCCACGTGGAAGAGGAAGGCGGCCGCAGCCAAGGCCAGGACCAGGAACGCTCCCCAGACCAACCCGGCAGCAGCCGGACGGTGCTCGCCCGGCCGTGGCACTACAGGACGCAGTACCGGCTCGGCAACGCCAGCGACGTGGCCGGCAAGCGCGTCCCCGGCGGAGTCCCGCGCCGGCCATGGCGGGGGTCCCTGCAGCGTTGGCGGGGCGTCACCGCTAACCTCCAGCCGGGGCTCGGGTTTGGGCGGAGGCTCCCAGCGGGCCCAGGTCGGCCTCGCCCCGCTGCGGGCGCAGTCCACCAACTCGTTGCCGCCCACCAGTTCCGGCAGAGGCTTGGCCAGATCAAGCCGCAGGTCTGCCGCCCTGAAGAGCACCCCCTTCTGTGCCTGACTGCCGTGGGCACAGAAGCACCAGTTGCACGGGGAGCGCAGGAAGGGCCCTTGGTAGTAGGTCGTGAAGGTGATCTGCCAGCGCTTCGCCGGGGGTACCAGGCGGACGGCGTCGGCCACCAGCTCCAGGAAGCCGTCCGGGTTGCCGCCCGGAGCCTGCTCGGGGTCGTAGAAGACCCAGGCCACGCTGGCGGGGTCGTCCAGAAAGCACGCCGCAAGCTGCCCGGCCCAGCCCGGATCGACGCCCAGGGCCGACCAGCCTGCCGCGCGGTAACTCGCCGGCTCCAGCACGGCGGGCAGCGGCCGGGAGTCCGGGATGAGCTGGGGCGGCGCGTCCCAGGTCCGGCGGAAGGTGGCGGGGTCGTGCATGACGGCAGCCGGACCGGCAGCGGCCAGGGCTTCGTTGCTCGGATCGATCAGCAGGTGGTGCGCCAGGTAGTTCGAGCGCTTGGTGAAATCGAGGGCATGGCAGGCCACGCGCGAGAGCACATTGAGGGCCTGCCCTCCAACCGTCACCTGGTAGCACGAGAACGCCGTCGGGTTGGCGGTGAAGTAACGGGGATCCGATGCCGGGAAAACGGGCGAGTAGGCGCTGAGGCTTTCGGCCAGCTTCACGTAGTTAGGCGGCATGCCCTCGGTATAGGCCACTGTGCAGTAGCCCTGCGCCCCCGGCCTGAGGCCGCGTGGCACGGACGTGTTGATCAGTTCCTGCGCCATGTTGCCCTACCCATGCTGGGTGCCGGCGGTCCATGAGCCGGTCAGGCTAGAGGCTCTCGACGCCCTCGATCTGCGGCACGCGCAGCCAGGTCTGCTCCCCCGGCACCTGGATGACGTAACCGCCGTAGCACACGGGGATATCCAAGGGTTCCGCCCGACCGGGGAGCACGGCCCGCAGGACCCGACCCTTGACGTGATACTGCTCGATGGGGAGGGCTTCCGGCTCGGCGCCGCGGACGCTGAGAATATCGCCCAAGGTGGCCAGCATGTAGAGCAGCGGCACCTCCACCCAGCCTGGCCGCACGTCCCGCGGTCGCACGCTCTCGGAGAAACCCTCCACCACGACCCCGCCCTGGCCCGACTCGCGATGCCGGCCGGGGCAGTGGCCGAGGCCCGACACCGGGACATACAGGACGTGGCGGGCATGGCCTTCGACAGTCTGCACGATGCGATGGGCGTGGCGGCTGAGGAAAGCCCGGACACGATAGGACATGGCCACCAGGCGGGCCATGTCCAACGCATAGACGCCGTGCTCAGCCGACCAGACCCACGGCTCCAGGCTGAGGTCGAACTCCGCCGGGAAGACGTCCGCCTTCGAGAGGCAAACAATGAACGGCTTCTCATACAGTCCGCTCGCACTGGCACCGGCACCAACGCCGCGCAGCCGCTGGATGCGGTTGAAGGTCTCGTTCAGCAAGTTGTGCTGGGGGTAGGCGGGCAGTGTGCTCGCCACGACTCCCCCAGAGTGCAGCACGGCACGGCGCAACCCGACATCGAGGATGGGATCGACCATGAAGACGATGCCGCCGGCGCGGGCGATGTGCTCGGTTCCAGGCTCGGCCGCACTGTCGTGCTCGGGCTGGAAATGCTCGCCAGCATTGTCGTAGCAGACCACCAGGCGGGAGGCGTCGTCCGCGACGCCGGGCGGGGTCGCGTTCTCGAAGGGCTTCACCTTGAAGAGACAGGGACGGGGCAGGAGGACTTCCTGCTCGCCCAGCATCACGGGCCGATACTGGTCGCCCCGGAGAGCCGTCTTGTTGATCTTATGGGGGGCATCCTCGTCAACGGCCTGGAACAGCACCTCCTCGTACTGGCTCAGCCACGCATTCGCCCGCACATCCAAATCGAGGAACTCGCAACCGAACTTGGCCGGCATCAGCTCTTTCAACCGCCAGCTCATCGCCGCCAGGAAGTACGACTTGCCGCAGGCGCCGGCGCCGACGATGGAGAGGAAGAAGGTGCGCACGGTGCGCAACGTCGAGGGCAGCACCAGATGGCAGCGCGGGCAGGCCCATTCGCGCGACTCGGCACCGTCCGGATCGAGGGGGTTGCCGTTGCCGGCGAACCTCGTCGGTAGGTAACGCCGGTACTCATTGCGCCCCAACACCGCGTCCCCCATCTGGTTGGGGCCGCGCGCGACCGCCAGCATCTTCCCCAGTCCGAACTCCCACCAGCAGTGCGGACAGGTAATCTCGCCCCCCTCCGGGTTCGGCCCCGGCCCCGGCCCGTCGCCCAAGGGTGCGGGCCGCTCAGTCCCAGGCTCAGGGGGAAGGAGCGGCGGCGGATGCGGCACCGCCGGGAGCAGCCGTTGCCGATGGCGCTCGGCGTCTGCCGCCGTCCCGTAACAAAGCAGGAAGGCGAACGGACCGGCGGCCACCCTAACCGCCCCCAGGCGATGATCGACGACGGTGCTGTCAACGACCTTCCCGCCACAGCAGAGCGACGCGCTGCCGCTGACATCCCCGACGACGAGGTCCTGGCGCTTGGCGGCGATCTCCACCTGCCGGGAGGCCAGCCCCGGAACGTGGAGGCGAATGGCACACTCCACACCACTGCCGATGCACACGGGGAACCTCTGCAAAGGAACCGCGTCGCCCATGCCTAACGGCGGAACGAAAAACCACATCTGTTGCTCGTAGGACACACCCATAGGTAGACGTCTCTGTCCCCGCTTGACCACCCCGCCAGCACGCCTCAGAGAATCACCAGATCCGAGACCGCGCTCGTTTCCTGCTGCAATCTCGACTCGGTGAGTGCCGCACTGCGCGCGATCTCGGCCCTGACCCGCCGGCTCACCGCCGGCACCTCCGCCTCCACCGTAATACGACCGTCCCCCGAATAAGCAAACGTCACCCGCACAACCGACCCGGACGGCAGCCCGGACGGCAACCCGCTGACCTCGCACGTTCCGACACGAACGCAGGCCTCGGGATCCGCGGCCTCGCCCTCGAGAATCACGATCGGAATCCGCGAGTCCGGACCGGATCGGCTCGCGGTTCTGAATTCCTGGGTTTCCTGGCAGGGGATCGGCGTATTCCGGGGGATGATCACGCTGTTGCGGGGCCGCCCATCCTCGCCATCGATCTCAACCCCCAAGCTGTGGGAGTTGGTCTCATGGAAATCCGTGGGTACCCGGCGCCTGGTGTCGTCGGAGACCCCCACCAAACCCATCAGGGCCGCCGCATACACGGCCGCGCCGCGAGCCACCGCGAGCTCAATCTGCCCGCGCGCCTCGGGCGCTCGTCCGGACAGGCGTTCGAGCATCTTCTGGACCATCGGCATGTGGCTCGAACCGCCGACCAGAATGACCCGCGCGATGTCGCGCCACCCGAGCCCCGCCTCCTCGACCAGCAACTCGACCGTGGCTTTGGTGCGGGCCAGAAGATCAGCGGTCAGACCCTCGAAGCACTCCCGGGTGACCGGCACCCACAGGCGCTGATCGCCGCAACTGACCGCAACCTTGGCCGTGGTCAGCTTCGAGAGCGTCCGCTTACACTCCTCCACACGCTGGAGGAGTTCCTGACGCGCGGCGCGGTCGCTGGTCGGGTCGAGCCCCGTCGTCTTCTCGAACTCGCCGGCCACGTAGGCCAGCAGGCGTTCGTCCCAGTCCCGCCCCCCCAGCATCACATTACCGTCGGTGACGAGGGTCTCGAACTCGCTGTTCCCGAGCCCCCGCATGAGGGTCACATCGAAGGTTCCCCCGCCCAAGTCATAGACGAGGGATACCTCCCCCGGGCGCAGGCGCTCCGGCTCCTCGAAGCCATACCAGAGCGCCGCGGCGGTGGGTTCGTTGATCACCTTGAGCACGTTGAGGCCGGCGATGCGCCCGGCATCCTCGGTGGCCTTGCGCCGGGTATCGTCGAAGAAGGCCGGCACGGTGATCACCGCGCCTGAAATCGGCCCGATGGCGGCCTCGGTGTCCTGTTTCAGCTTGGCGAGGACGATCGCCGAAAGGCTCTCGGGGCGCCGCTCACGGCCGTCGACCAACTCCCGATAGGCAGGGAAACCCATGTCACGCTTGAAGCATTCGGCGCCCCGGCCAGGCTCCACCGTCAACGCCTTCACCGCCTCACGCCCGACCAGGACATTGTCGTCGTCGTCAAAGAACACGACCGACGGCGTGAGCATGGCCCCCTCGCTATTGGGGATCACCTCAACGTGGCCGCGCTCATCCATACGTGCCACCGCCGAGAACGTCGTCCCCAGGTCGATACCCACAACTACACCCGCTGCCCTGGCGGTGTCCATGCCACCTTCGCCTCCACCTGGCCGCAACGACGCCTGCGTAACGCCCCACAATAGATGCAGAGAATAGCCGCTTGACCGAGGCAATGCAAGGGTCGCACCGGGGGTGCCGCGATGCCTCAGTGAAGTCTGGCGCGCGGCTCTGCGGGCAGGCTTGTTTGTGGACCGCCGAATGACCCATGGCGGGGTGCGGGACTCGCGGTTCGCATGGCGGTATGTCCGGCGCTCCCCTGAAAGCCGGGTTCTCCGCAACCCGGCCGCGGGATACGGAGATCCCGCGTTCCACCGGGCCGGGGGCCCGGCTGCGGCCGGACATACCGACATGGGACTGGCGAGTGCCACACGGGTTCAGAGTTCACGCTTGCGCGTGTCCCCCGGACAGCCTCCCGCGCGGTCACCAGCCCCGCACCTCGACCTCAACCAGTTCCAGGGTCCCGGCGAACGCATCGCCCACATGCTGCGAGGTGCCGAGGCTGACACGCAGGAAACGCCCGTTCTTGCCGAGACGGTAGTCCCAGAACGCCGGGGAATACGATGCCCCCTCCTTCGGCACCACCTCGGAGCTACCGGCCTCTTCCCAGGTCTCGCCGTCTGCGGACACCGCGAAGCTGAGCGTGGTCGGAATGAACCAGAAGGTGCCGTAGAGGCCGCGGTACTGCAGGCGGACCTCCTTGAGCGCCAGCGGCTTGCCGAGATCGATGACCACCCAGGCCGTCGGCTCCTTGCGGACATCATGCACCCAGAAATTCTCGCCGTCTTCCTGGGCGTAGACCCCGTCGGTCAGCGCCGGCTCGCAGCCGCTGTACTCCGGGTGCGTGGAGGAAGCCCGTACCGGACAGCCCTGCGCCAGGTTGTCGGCCGACGCTGGGCGCGGCGCCGGGAGGTCCGGCGGACGGATGAACGTCTTCTGGGCGTGGTAGATAGCGGTGATCTCGGCGGCGAGCGGCTGCAGCGCGGCCTGCGCCGCCGCAGTCCGGTAACCCTGCGTCTTGAGGATGTGGTCCAGTGCCGCGCGGATGTAGATGAGGCGCCAGCGCCACGACGATCTGGCCCACCCCGGCAGCCGCCCGTCGAGGCTCTGCGCCAGCGCCCAGGCTTCCTCGGCCACTCCGAGCCGGGGCGCCCGCCAGTTGGTGTGAAGGTGGGTCTGCTCCAGCAGGTGGAACAAGCGCACGCCGTCGGCGGCGACCGCGGGGCTCAGATAATAGGACGCGTAGTCGGCGAGGATGTCATCGGTCGCGCGCTCGGGCGACACGTAGAACTGGCACCAGAGGAATTTGTTGAGATCCTCGTAGATGCCCTCGGAGTAGGGCCAGCCGCCCTGGGTCTGGGCCCCGAGCCGCTCGCGCAAGCGCGTGCACAGCGTCGGCAGCGGGTTGGCGCCATAGCCGCCCCAGGGCTCCATCCCCCACATCGAGATCTCCGGGAACCAGGTCAGCGGATAACGCTCGGGCTGCGGGCGCTCCAGCAGCGGGGCCGGGATGGTGTCGCCGTGGGTACCGGCAAGGATTCCCTGGAACCACGCCGGCCGCTTCTCCCCGATGTACCGGAAGAGGCCCGCGTACTCGCCGCTGTTGCCTGCCATGAAGTCGAGCAGCCAAGTGGACAGCCACACCTTGCCCGCGGGCACGCGCTCGTGGAAGAGGCGCGCCAACTGCTCCGAGGCAACCAGGAACCCGTTCGCGCCCCAAGGCGTGCAGCGCTCGCACGCGCAACCGCCCTGATCGTAGGGCCAGGCCCAGATGAAGTCGACCCGCGGAAAGGCATCCAGCACCTCGGCCTGCCACTTACCAATGAGGGCCAGCCCCGCAGGGATGGAGGGGCACAACTCAACACCGTACGAGCCGGGGCTGGGCTTGGGGCGCAGCGCGGCCGGACTCTCCGCATAGGCCTCATTGGCGATGAAGGTCAGCCCGAACTGCATGCCGACCCCGTGGGCGGTCGCGGCGAAGTGCTGGAGACGCTCCAGATGGGCCTGTGCCTGGGGGTCGCTGAGGCTCGTAAAGTGGTGCATGTCGAACCACACGCACAGCGAATTCCCGCCCCAGAGGGCGAACTCCTCGATGACCTGATCCACCTCGGCCAGCGGCGCAACGTGGTAGAAGTTGTAGAAGTGGGTGGCGAAGTAGATACCGCGCACTGGCAGCCGCGGCGCGGCGCTCAGCGTCAGCGCCGGGATCGTCAACTCCCCAGCCGCATAGCGCAGGGTCCGCAACAAGCGTCCCACGCCGGCAACGACGCCGCTCGGGCTCTGCCCCAGCACAAACAGCCGCTGCTCCTGGTCTGGCTGGGTCGCGATGTGGTAGCCGTCCGCTCCGAGCTCGCCAGCCTCTGGATGGTCCGCGCGAAAAGCCCGCAGCGCCACGCTCGAATCGGCCGTGCCCACCAGCAGCGCGATTCGCCCCGCGGGCGCCGCCCCGATGGGCACTTCCAGGCCGGTGCGCCGCTGCACTTCCGCCACCAGCAACGCCGCGGCCCGGCGTTCGGCGGCGCTGGCCGTCTCTCCGAGCACGACGCGCAGATCACCGGCGCGGAGCACCAGCGGCGCCGCGGGGGCAGCCGGGTCCTGCGCTGGCACGGCCAGGGGCACGCCGAGCAAGAGACTCACGCCAAGCCAGGTGCGGATCATGGGCTCTGCCTCCGGAGTCGCAGGGTAACGCGGCACACGGGCAAGGCCCCTTGAGGTACGGTGGACGGCCAGCCCCTGTGTGCCGGGGGCTAAACTGCCGCGACGAAGGGGCGCTGTCAATCCCCGGCGGCAGGCCGAATCTGCAGGACAGCACCACCATAGCCGGCAAGCGCCACGCCGATCCCCTCCCCCAACAGCTCGGCGCCGGTCCAGACGCTGCGGCCGTCCGCTCGCGCCAGTCGGGTACCGGTCATCAACTCGTCGACGCGATAGTGGCGCCCCGGGCGGAGGCCCAAGAGTGCCGCTTGCTCGACCCGCACCGTGACCTGCTGCGGCTGCGGCTCGGCGTTCACCAGCACCAGCGAACTGCGGCCGCGCCGGTGCCGCAGATAGTGAACCACGGACGGCGAGGAGACGCTGAAGGCACCAAAGCTGGTCTCGCCCTCCCTGATCTCGGCGTTCTCCGCACGAATGCGGTTGATGCGTTTGAAGGACTCGAACCAGACGGCGAACTCCTGCTGCGAGCGTTCGGCCTCCAGCCGCTCGGGGTTGTTCTCCGTGCCCGGCGGAAAGCGCAGGTTACCCGCATGCAGGATGTAGCCGATGCCCCAGTTCAGTCCGAAGTAGATGGGCACGCGGTCCAGGGTGCTGACCAGGAGCGTCTTGGCCATCCAGCTATCCTTGTACTTCACCGCCATCTCGTGCGGCCGGCCCTGGAGGTCGGCGAAGAAACCGATGCCCTGGCAGATCTGGCCGAAGGGGCGGACGCCGGGAAGCCGATTCAGCTCCTCGGCGAGCACAAAAGTCTGCATCTCTTCGGCACTGAGGCCGGGCCAGATCCCGAAGGCCTGCGTGTAGGCGGCATCGACCTTGCTCATGTACGCCGCCCCGCCCCCTTCAGCCATCACCAGGACGTCGGGATTCAGCCCCTTGGCGAGGTCAACAATCTCCCCCATGAGGCTGGCCTTGGCACCGTTGGGCCCACCGTACCAACCGTCTGCTGCCCGGTAGTTGAGCGAGTGGTCCAGCCACGACGAGTCCAGCCAGAACCCGTCCACGCCGTAGTCGGTCACGAGCTTGCGCACATTGTCGAGGAAGAAGGCCCGCCAGCCTGGCGAGTTGGGGTTCGCCGGCGCGATGAACGGGTACCAGAAGCTGAAGTTGCCGTCCTTGTCGTAGACCCACCAGTCCGGTTCGCGGGTGGCTTCGGCAGACTCCACCGAGATGCCGGACATCGAGAAGGGCCCCCACACCGTGAGGCGCATGCCCTGTTGGTGTGCGCGCGCCACGAGCCGCGCCAACCCCTCCCTGCCGCCGGCTTGCGGATTGGGCGTGGCGTAGCCGTTCAGGGGCACGGGAATGAACCCTTCCACGCCCTTCTGCGGGTCCAGAACGCTGGGGCAAAAGAAATGCATGCCGCCGATGTGCAGGGTGGTGATACCAGCCGCGCGGTAGTCCGGCAGCAGGTCGCCCAGGTCATCGAAGGTGCTGACGTTGACGCCGGGGATGCCGTCCGACATGATCACGGTGTCAGCCAGATCCTGCGGCTGAGTGGGCGGCGCCCGGAAGCCCGCCTCTTTCATCAACAGCGCTTTCTCGGCCAGCGTGCCCTGCTGCCAGTCGCCCCGGTGCAGGGCAAGATACACCGTCCCCAAGTCCTCTTTCTGGCTGGGCTGCAGAGTCTTGAAGAGACCAAAGTGGCCCGTCAGCGTACCGGAGACACCGCCCAGCGCGCCCACGCGGGCCACGGTGCGCGGGTTGACGCTGGCGATGGCGATGCATTCGCCGAGGCGGTCGTGGTGGATCATCGCATAGGGCAGCATCAGCTTGCCGGTCTCCTGTAAGTGCCCATAGATGTAGCGCTTGCCCATGAACTCCGCCGTGGCCTCGCGGAGATCGCCTTGGAGGAACCCGAAGACGTGCGGCGGATAGGCGTAGCGGTTGCCCTCCAGGCTGCCGCCGATGGCCAGGTTCGCGAGCGTGAACTGGTACTGCTTGAGGTACAGCGGACGGCCCGTCAGGTTCTCCAGGACACCCCTGCAGATCAGGTAGTCACCCGCGCCGGGCAGGGCATAGGTCTGCGTCAACCGCACGTCGCCGGAGCGCTCGCTCCGGATCTCGAGCGTGGCCCCCTGCCGGTCGCTGGCATAGGCGCCCGCGAGGAAAGTGGCGGTCGCGGAACCAAACGCGGGACTGCCCTCCAGGTCGAACTCCCACTGGCCCGCGAGCCTCGTCCCCGCCGCCGCCAGGGCCAACCCCGGCGCACGGGTGTCGGTCATGCCGACCAACTGGCCGCCCCGTTGCCGGTCGAAGACGAACTCAACCGTCCCATTGCCCAACGCCAGCAGGCTCCCATCCTCGCGCAGGTAGCCTTTGCCGAAGAGGCCTTTGCGGGTCTTGATAGAGCCTCTGGCCACGGCTGTCGGAACCGCGCGGCGCGCAGCGTCTAGGTCCAGGAAATCGGCCGGCTCACGGGCCACGCTGGACAGGCGGACCGCGCCGATGTCGCCCGCGAAGTAGCGCGACTGGGTCCAGTGCATGCCTCCGATCCAGAGATTGTCCTGACTCGGCGTGAGCAGGCCGCTGGCGGCGGTGCGGCCGACCAGATTGCCGTCAAGGAACAGCGTGAGCTCATGCCCGTCGTAGGTCATAGCCGCATGGTGCCAGTCCAGATCGTAGGTGGGCCGCAGGTAGCCGGGCGTGTTGACCTCGACGATGAAGGTACCGGCGGCGGTGCTGATGCTGCCGGCCAGGTGGCCGAGGTAGAACAGCAGGCAGTAGCCCGAGGCGTAGCTCTCTTTGTTGACCAGGTTCACCCACGGACGCCCGGCGAAATCCAGGCTCGACAGCCTGAACCAGGCCTCGACCGTCAACGCGGTGGCGGGATTGAGCGCTGCGGCGGTCCCGCAGTCGACATGGCTCTTGCCGTCGAAGCGCAGCGCCGGGCCGGAACGCCCCGCGGTCCAGGTGGCGCCGACCACCTGCCCGTGGTTCGTGCCCGCCGCATCCCCGGCGCGGACGCCTTGGCCTTCGTCAAGACGCCAGAGCCCGAGCGTGTCGCGGTCGGCAGCGGGGGCTGCAGCCAGGGCGCGCACGCCGCCGTCGAGAATGAGGGCGCCGAGCAGCGCCAGTCTGAAGAGCCGACCCATCCCGCTCCGCCCTCCTGCGGGGACTGGCAGAGACGTCAGCGCCCGCCGTCTGCCGCCGGCACGGCCTGCTCCACCAGGTTCCCGCTGACGGTCTTGTGCGCCGCGGTTCCCGAGTTATCCGCGATCCCGCCGGCGCCCAGGATGTTGTTGGTGATCGTGAACCAGTCCGCGCCCTGATCGATCTGGATGGCCGGCTTCCCGACCGGGCCAGAGAGATGACAATCGTGAATCTGGGCCCGCCAGCCACCCGACTTCAGATGCACCGCCGGCGCGCCGTCCGTGACCTGGCAGTCGGCGATCACCAGGCGGTTCCGCGGATGCGGGGTGTTGCAGTGGTACTCGAAGCCCACGCAGGGTTTGCCGAAACCGCGCACCTGAACTCCGGCGATGACCGCGTTGTAGAACAGGCTGTCGGCCGCCACCTTCACACCGCAACCGCCCTCCCGGACCAGGATGTTCGAACTGTTGATGGTGAAACCGCTCATGCCCTCAAAGATGAAGCCGTAGTCCACGTCCTCGATCCAGCACTCGTCGATCTGGAAACCAAGCGAGTGCGCGGCCGCCTTCTTGCCGTCGGGCGTGTCCTTCACGGGCAACTGGTGGAAAAAGGTCTTCCCGAGGATCATGAAACAGCGGTCCATCAGCACGCCGTCCACATCGCCAAACTCGAAGCCGACGCGGTTCTTGGCGAAGTACGAGTCCTTGCCCGGCGTATCCTTGCCGCCGACGAACCAGTGGACGTCCTGGATGCGGTTCACATCGCGGCAGCCGGAGAGATGGAGGCCCACGTGGTGGACGAAACCGGTGAGGTCGCGGAACATCCCCTGCCCTGCGTTCCCTCCGCCCGGGGGCGTCGAGACCCCGATCCAGGCATTGACGAAAACGATGTTCTCCACAGAGGGGTTGATGCCATCGAGCTGGATGGCAGGCGGATACGGGGTGGGATTCGCGTTGTCCGCGTTGTTCGGGTAGACGATGGCCAGGCCTTTGACCGCAGCCACATGCCCCAACCGGACAGCAACGAAGCCGGGCTTCTCGACGACGAGCTGGGTGGCACTACCTTCCCAGCGCGCCCCCTCGCCCAAGAGCGTCGTGCCCGGTGGCAGACTCAGCGAGTCGGTGATGCGGTACGTGCCGGCAGGCAGATGCACCACGCCCCGGGACGGCGCTGCCGCCGCCAAGGCCTTCGCGATGGCCGCCGTGTCGTCGGCCACACCGTCGCCCTTGGCGCCAAACTCAGCGACCGTGACCGCGCTTGCAGACGGCAGAGCAGCGAGCACCACAAAGGCGGCACTGAGACAGAGGGTCCGAGCCATGCGTTCCTCCACGGGGTAGTCAGCGTGCGTCAGGCACTGCGGCTGGCGGCGGGGCGACCGCGCCTCACCGCCAGTTCCGATCCACCAGCCTGGCCTCACGCTCGCGGGCTAAGAATACCCCGCGTCAGAACCCAATGCAATCGGTGCACCCGCGGCCGACTCAGTCGTCACGGCGCTCGCCGCGGCCCCCGCGGCTGTCCCGTTCGGACGCCTTGCCCCGGCGAAAGTCCCTACCCTCGGCGTCTCTGCCTTCGTCGGCAGGCCGCGTCGGCGGGCCTCTCCGAAAGATGTCCTGCAACCCCGACCTGCCCGCGGCAGGCGGGGGCGGAATCTGCACCCGTTCGGCTTGCGGCGCCTCGGCCTGACGGGGCCGCGGCGGAGCCGCCTCGCGCCGGGAAGGACCTGGCGGTTCAACGCCTGGCGGCGGCGCCTCCGGGCGCCGGGGGGGTGCCTCCACCGTGCCCTCCCGCTCTCTGGGCGCCAGGGCTGCTGGCGGACGCGGAGCGTCGGACTCCCAGCGGTTCCGCTCATCGCGGAACGTCCGCACCGCGCCGGCCTTCGTGGCGATCCTCTGCCGAGCGTCGGGGCTGATCCGCTCGTACTTCAGCGGAGTCTCCCGATGCTCGACGGCACCGGCGAACGGCCGAACCACCTGCGCGGCGCGGCGCTGCGGTTCGGGCAGTCTGGCCAGGCGGGACTCCTGTTCGCGGAACGTCCGAGCCGGACGCAGATCCTGGTCGGCGAGACGGCGCTTGTAGTCGTCCCGCTGACGGTCCTCCCAGCGCGGTTCGGAGCGCCCGTTCAGCCAGCGTTCATGCTCGTAGAGTGGATCGTACCACGTGCGCAACCGCGCACTATCGAACCACGGCTGGATGCCGACGCGCCGGTAGGCGTCGTCGTAGTAGTCGCCGAAGTAGTAGTGGCTGTACTGCGGGTAAGCAAACAGGCTAACGCGCAGCAGTCCCATGTCGAGGACGACGCTGGGTGTGTAGGTGAAGTCGGAGCGTCCCTGCATCGCGGCCGGGAAGAACACCGGGGCAAACAGCACGCCGCGCCGTTCCAGCGAGTAGTCCCAATGCCCCTCCGCAAAGACGTAGCCGCGCGGCGTGGCAACGTAGTGCGAGGGCACCCAGACCCAGTCCGACTGCGCCGGCAGCCAGTAGCCCGAGCGCCGAGCATAGCGGCCTTGGCCCCAGTACATACAGGGGGGGACCCAGATCATGTCCGCCGAGGGAGGGGTGCCACGCGGTTCGACATCGTCCACCACCGGCGGCGCCGGCAGGTACTCGAGCTCCCGGACGCCGGCAGGCGCCCAGAACCCGGCTATCCACTCCCAACCGCGAGGCACCGGAGACCAGTAGCCCGGCATCCAGGACATCTTCGGCGGGGCGGCGCGCCAGCAGGCGCTGACCCAGATGTAGCCGTTCCTGTCCGCGTCCCACGACCAATACCCCGGGATCCAGGCGAACTGCTGGCCTTGCGGCCTCTCGGCCGGGGGCACCTCATCGATGTTGGGCGGCGGTGGCTCGGCTGCCACCAGCCCCAGTTGCACCTGCAGGTTCACCGGTTCGGCGAAGGCCTCATGCACCGGGCCACGACTCAGGACCTCAGGTTGCTCCAGCCCCGGCAGTGCCGGAGGACCATCCTCGTCCGCGGTCAGCCGTTGGCCAGTCAGCGGCGCCAGAACAAGAAGCGCGAGGAGCCAGCTTGCAGGATGCGAAGGATGTCGGCGCATAGTCCACACTCCACGGATTGAGGTTGCAGCGTTTCGGCACCGTGCCACGGCTCTGGATGAGCAGGATGCTAGCGCTCTGGGTGCCCGGGCTTCCGTCCCTTGTCCTGGTCGGGACCCTTGCGCTGAGGACCGCTCCCTTTGAACTTCACCTCTTTGGGGTAACGGTCTCGCGGCAGCGGAGCCCACGCACCATCACGCCCATGCGAGTAGTACCAACCGTCATCCCGGTAATGGTAGTTGTACCCCCTGTGGGCGTAGTAGGGCTCCGGCCCCAGGACCACCCGCGAGGGCAACGCCGGCACCACCACCACGCCCGGGCCGCGAGGTCCAGGCGGGAACAAGCACCCCGCCAGCAAGAGCGGAGCAAGCAACCCGGCAACCACAATCTTCTGCGCACGCATGGGTAGGAATCATCCTTGTTTCTGGCTACCTGAGAGTCACCGCTCAGGTAGGCTTCCTGACCCCGAGTTCGTGGTCGTGGTCGGTATCGGGGTCGGTGGAGTACCTGAATAGCTACATGTAAGTAACTCTAGGTCATAGACGGGCCCCTTGTTATGGGGTGAAACCCCACTCCACTATGGGGAAAAACCCTACGCGCGGCCTGCCGCCGCCTGCCCCCGGGACGCGGCCCCGCCTGCGGCAACGTCGCCCCTCGCTGAGACTGGACGTAGCCAAGGCGCGGCCACCGCACTATGCTGATGGCACCGGGTCGCCGGGTACGAGCGGCGCGGTCTGCGGCCGTCCCCGGAAACCCAGAACAAGGGGGAAAGACCCATGCACGCCGGCACTCCCAGCCGCACCCTCGTCGTCGCTCTGCTGTGCCTGATGGCCCACCCCTACCGCCTGTCAGCCGCGGAACTGCCGGTCGCCGTCGCGACGCGGCTGAGCACGGCGCCCGTGGTGGACGGCGACCTGGGCGATGCCGGCTGGGCCGCCTGCCCTGTCCTCGAACTGGGCGGGCTTGGCAAGACCGCGCCGACGCAGCGGACCGAGGTCCGGATCGGCTACGACGACCTCCGGCTCTACGTCGCTTTCCGCTGCCTCGAAGACCAGCCGGAGAAGCTGACCGCGCGCGTGCAGGATCGCGACGGCGAGGTCTTCCGCGACGACTGCGTCGAACTCTTCCTGGCGCCCCACGCGGAGGCGAACCGCTACTACCATTTCCTGGTCAATCTACTCGCTACGCAACGGGACGACCTGGGCGCGGACCCAGCCTGGAACGCCGTCTGGCAGTCTGGCGTGGCGCGCTTCCCGGGGGGCTGGGCGGCCGAGATGGCAATCCCCTTCGACCAGCTTGGCCTGCGTCCCGATACGCCGCGCGAATGGCGGTTCAACGTCGGCCGCGAGGAGCAACCGCGTCGTGGGCTTCGTGAGGACACAGACCGCCAGCGGCGGCGCGGCGGAACCGCCAGGCCTCCTGCCCGACCCGCTGCTGCCGGACCAGGCGGTGGACATCCCTGCCGCACAACCCCAGCCGTTCTGGCTCACCGTCTACGCGCGGCCAGAACTGCCGGCAGGGACCTACATGGGTGAACTCACCGTGACGGCCGACGGCTGCCCGCCGAAGAAGCTGCCGCTCGCCGTACGGGTCTTCGACGTCGAACTCCCCGTGCGGCCGCCCTGCGGACCTGCTTCCTGCTCGACCCGTCCGCGGTCGTGTCCCGCTACGGCCTGCCCGGACCGTGGGCCTGGACCTGCGACGAGACCAACTACGTGGCAGACGCCAATGGTCTGAGCGTGACCGAGACCACGGCGGCCGCGGGCAAAGCCGCCCTCACCGGCCAGGCGAGCACGTCGCAGTGGGTGCACTTCCGCGCGCCGGTGGGCGGCAACCCGCAGCGAACACTGAGCTTCGACTACCGCTACGAAACCCCGGGCGCTCTCTTCGTTCTCTTCGGCGGCGGCGGAGACGGCAAGAACGCCTTCTTCGCCCCCCCCGACCAGACGGTTGGCGCCTGGCAGCATGCCGAGTGCAAGCTGGCCGACAGCGGTGTGGTGCGGCCCTGCAGCATCGAGTTTGTGCATGATAACCACGGCTCGCGGGCGGCGCACTCCTTCCTCATCGATAACGTGCGCGTGACCGAAACCGCTGGCACCGGCGAGCGGGTCATCCTGGCCGAGGACTTCGAGCGCGGCCTGCCCCGAGAGCAGGGCGGCAACCTGGCACGCAACTTCCGCCTGAACCTGCTGGCACATCGGATCAGCGACTGCAACGTCGCCGCGCCGCAAGTCGCCATCGCGGACGACGGGACCGTCACCATGGACTGGGACAGCTTCGACCAGGAGATCAGCGTCTACCGCGAGCGCGGACTCACCGGGTTCAACGTGAACTGGCTGCGCATCGGCTCGGGCTGGGGCGACGCCAAGACCGCAGCGGACGAGCGTGAGCGTCGTGTCAGCGCCGAACTCTGCCGACAGACCCAGGCCCACCTGGAGGAGAAGGGCTGGCTCGACGACGCCTACATCTACACCTTCGACGAACCCGGGGTTGAGGCCATGGAGAAGATCCGTCCCGCCTTCGACTTCGTGCATCAGCACGCGCCACGCTTGCGGACGCTGCTGACCTTCGGCTACGGCGCCACCCGGCCGTGGCTGCCGGCTGCCGCCGACGGCCCCGAGGCCGCTTACGCCGCGCTGGAGGGTGCCGTCGACATCTGGGTCCCGCACATCGACTGTGCTGACTTCCGGGTCCTCGACCGGCAGCGGGGAAAGCCGCGTCACGAACTCTGGCATTACGTCTGCATCGCCGCCCAGAAGCCCTACCCCAATCTCTGGGGCATCGACTACCGCGGCCTGGACCATCGCCTCCTCGCCTGGCAACTCTGGCGCTACCAGCTGACCGGAACGCTCTACTGGGCCGTCACCTACTGGCAGGAGAATGTCTGGGAAAACCCGCTGAGCTACCCGGGCGGCAACGGCGACGGCAGCCTCTACTACTGGGTGGACGGCGTCCACGCCCGGACGGGCAGCGATGGCCAGCCGGATACCCCGGTCAACTCCATCCGGCTCGAGCTCACCCGCGACAGCATCGAGGATTACGACTACCTCGCCCTGCTGCGCCAGGCGGCCGCCACGGCCACGGCGACCGAAGCCACGGCAGCCAAGCGCCTCCTCGACGTCTCCGACCTTACCCCCAGCTTCAGCCAGTTCACCACGGACCCCGCAGCGCTCTCGGCCCGGCGCGAGCAGATCGGCATCCTGTTGGAGCAACTGCGCCGCCGGCAGTGAACCTGTTCGCTTACTGCGGCTTCAGCGTCTTCGCCAGGCAAGCGCCGTACTCGCTCCACGCGGTCCGGGACCCCGGCGGCGTGTAGCCGTGGGTGCCGCCCTGGATGGTGACCAGCTTCTTGTTGGCCGAAGGGATGTTGTTGAACAGCGCGCTGATGCCGGACGGCGGACAGACGTAGTCACCGAGCCCGGCGTCCATCAGCACGAAGGCCTGAGTGCGCTTGATGTGGTTGGCGGGATCGAAGTAGCCCATCGCCGGGGTGTATTCCGGCCGCCAGCCGCGCTGCCGCCCCAAGGTGATCCCACCCAGGTCACAGCACCATGGCAGGTTGGCCATGCAGAATGTGACCCGCGTGTCCAACCCCGCCGCCACCAGAGCCTGCAGCCCGCCCTGGCTGCCGCCCGTCACGATCAGGTTCACGCCGTCCCATTCCGGCTGGGCCTCGAGGAACTGCAGCGCCCGCTGCACCCGCAGGAACATCCCGAGAAAGTAGCTCTTGTCGGGAGCATCGGTGTTGCTGAAGGCATAGTCCTTCAGTTCGCCGTTGCGCAGCGCCTCGTAGAACTCCTTGGGCTGGCCGTTCTCGATGCCGTGGGCGTTGATGTCCAACGTCAGCATCTTGGGATCCTCTCGCAGAACCGCGCTGCCAACCCCGTAACCGTGGAAACTGGCCAGCGCGGGCAGCGACTTCGGCCGCGCCTCCTTCGGCTTGGCGAAGTAGCCCGAGACCGGCTTGCCGCCGGCGCAGTCGACCTTGATGTCGAAGCCGACCAGCAAGGGGTTCTGCACGGCCAGCGGCTTCATCTCCACCTTCAGGGGAACCACGGCCAGAGCCGCCTTCTGTTTCTGCCAGAAAGCATCGAAGTCCTGGGGCTCGGCAACCGTCTGCAGCCGTTCCGGGGCCACCCCGGCCCCACCCTCGAAGCAGACCTCCCGGCCCTTGGCATCCTTGCACGGCTGACCGTTCCCATCATAGGCCGTGACCGTCAAGCGCACAAACCCGGGGGCCGCCAGAGCCGTCGTCACCACCACGGGTTCGGCCTGCGAAGTGAGCGTCCCTTTCGCCTCCTGCTGGTCGTCGCCCCGGCGCCACCAGCGCAACTCCTGCCCTGCTACCGGCTTCCCGTCGTCCTGCAACTGGATGCTGAAGACCATCTGGTCGCCAGGTTGGTACAGGGCATCCGGCTTGTCCGTCGTCACCTTGAAACTCAGTTCGCCGGCACCCAGCCAGACGCCGACAGTCAGCCCCAGCCACCCCAACACTCGCAGACTCCGCGCGCTCATCGTTCACCCCCGTGTCTCGACACCTTGTTGAACCCCGCCTGACACCGTCACTCGCAGCAGACCATCGTCCCTCAGCCCGCATTCGCAAGCAACACCCAAACAACCGCGCCGAAAGTGCGCAGGTCCCGCTATCGGTATCGGTATCGGTATCGCTATCGTTGCCGCTGTCGCTATCGCTATCGTTGTCGCCATCGTGATCGTTGTCGTTGTCGTTGTCGCTATCGCTATCGGTATCGCCATCGTTGTCGTTGTCGTTGTCGCTATCGGTATCGGTATCGCTATCGCCATCGCTATCGCTATCGGGCGCCAACGCCACCGCTTTGCAGCCACCGCAAACCGGGTCCATCGTATCCCATCGCAGCTCGAAAGGAAGCCCCCTATGACGACGCTCGCCCGCTGGGCCGTAGCGACCGCGCTCCTCGCCCTCACCGCCGGCGCACTCTACGCTCAGGACCCGGCGGCCGCCGGCACGGCCGACCTCTGGGTTGCCCCGGACGGCCAGGACACGAATCCCGGCACTGAGGCGCAGCCGCTGGCCAGCTTGCGCGGCGCCCGCGATGCCGTCCGCGCCCTCCGCAGAGCGCGCCCCGAGCAGGACATCCTGGTGCTGTTCCAAGGCGGCACCTACCCCCTCGAGAGCCCCGTCGAGTTCAGCGCGGCAGATTCCGGACGCGCCGGCGGGCGGGTCACCTATGCCGCCTGCCCGGGCGCACGACCGCTGTTCAGCGGCGCGCGGGCCATCCGCGGCTTCGAGCCTGGCGCGGATGGCATCTGGCAGGTACGCGTGCCGGGCGTCCAGGAGGGCACCTGGCGCTTCGAGCAACTGTTCGTCAACGGCCGCCGGGCGGTCCGCGCCCGCACGCCCAACCAGTTCTACTCCTACATGGATGGCACCGTGGCCTCGGGAATCGACCCCCTGACCGGTGAGAAGGCGGCGTTGAGTGACCATGCCTTCCTGGCGCGGGCCGCCGACGTGGCGCCGCTGTTGGCGCTGGCCCCGGACCAGCAGACCGAGGTGGTCGTATCGGCCTACCACTCATGGGAGATCTCACGGCACCATGTTGTGGCCGTGGAGCCGACCAAGAACCTGGTCTACCTGAGCGGACGCTACCCGCCCACCTTCTTCCATTACGCCGCGGCCGAGCGCTACATCCTCGAGAACTACCGCGCGGCTCTGGACGTCCCGGGGGAGTGGTTCCTCGACCGCGACGGCATGCTCTACTACAAACCGCTGCCGGGCGAGGACCTGCGGACCGCCGAGGTCGCGGCCCCGGTGCCCGAGGCGCTGCTGCGCTTCAGCGGGGACGCCGACGCGCCGGTCGCGAACCTCGCCTTCCGCGGGCTGGCGTTCGCCTACAGCGCCTACCTCATGCCGCCGGCGGGGCAGTGGTCGCCCCAAGCGGCCTGTAACATCGGCGCGGCCATCACCGCCGACTACGCTCACAACCTGATCTTCAGCGAGGTCGCGGTCGAGCACACCGGGACCTATGCCTTCTGGTTCCGGGCCGGTTGCCGTGACAGCACGGTCGAACGCTGCCTGCTGACGGATCTGGGCGCCGGCGGCGTGCGCCTGGGCCAAACCGATGCCCTGCCCCAGCCCGACGCCTGTACCCGCCAGATTACGGTCGATAATACCATCATCCGCGGCGCGGGACGCGTCTGGCCCGACGCCGTGGGCATCCTCATTGGGCATAGCGGCGATAACCGCATCACCCACAATGACATCTCGTTCCTGCCCTACACCGCTATCTCCGTGGGCTGGACCTGGGGCTATGGCGTCGTACCCTCACAACGCAATACCATCTCCTACAACCATATCCATCACCTCGGTTGGGATGTTCTGGCGGACATGGGCGGCATCTACACCCTGGGCGAGGCACCGGGAACGGTCCTCAGCCATAACCTCATCCACGACCTCGACGGCAGCGGCGACTCCGGCATGCACGGGCTCTACAACGACAACAGCACCTCCTTCATGCTCCTCGAGAACAACCTGGTCTACAACGTCCGCGACGGCGCCTACCAGATCGGCAGCGGCAAGGGCAACATCCTACGCAACAACATCTTCATCGCGCGGCCGCAGGGCGTGAGCACGCACGGCCAACTGCTGTTCTGCATGTACAACCCGGCCGAAACCCACGTCGCCGCCACTTTCGAACGCAACCTCATCTACGGCAGCGGCGGCAAACTCTTCAGCGTACCCGACTTCGGCTCCCGCCTCGAGTTCCGGCAGAACCTCTACTGGGAACCCTCCGGCAAACCCCTCGACTTCGCCGGCACCACCTTCGCCGAGTGGCAGGCCCAGGGCCGCGACGTGGGTTCCGTGATCGCCGACCCGCAGTTCGTCAACCCGGCGGCGAACGACTTCCGCCTGCGCCCCGACTCGCCCGCCCTAGCGCTCACGTTCGTGCCTTTCGATCCGGCCGAGGCGGGAGTCTATGGCACCGCGGCGTGGCTGGCAGAAGCCCGTAACTTCACCCCGCCGGCGCCGTGGTCGGGCGTGCCCCCACCGCCCCCGGCCACCTTTGCCGATGACTTCGAGGATACCCCCGGCGGCGACCTGCCAGCCCGCACCAGTTCCCTGGTCGAAGGCAAGGGTGACAGCATCGCCGTGACCGCCGAAACCGCTGCCGGCGGCAAGCACAGCCTGAAGGTGACCGACGCTCCCGGCCTCGAGCACAGCTTCAACCCGCACTTCTGGTACGCGCCGGCGCACTACACCGGCGTCAGTGTCTTCAGCCTCGACCTGCGGCTGGAGGCGGGAGCCGAACTGAACCTCGAGTGGCGCGAGTACCCCGGCGTCCCCTACTACTACAAAGGGCCCTCGCTGTTCTGCCGCGATGCGACCCTGCTCGTCGCCGACCGCGCCCTCATGGCCCTCCCGGTCGGGACCTGGTTCCACCTGGAGATCCGCGCCGGACAAGGAGCCGCTGCCGACGGTACCTGGCAGCTTGCGGTCACCCTGCCTGGCGCCGCGCCCCAGCGTTTCACCGGCCTGCCCACGGGCAGCCCCGAAGTCCGCAGCACGACCTGGATCGGCTTCATCAGCAGCGGCGAGCGCGCCTCCACCTACTACCTCGATAACGTCCGCCTCGACTCCGCCGCCGCCGCGCCGTAGAGCCGCTGCGAAACCTGGAGGGCGAAGCTCCCCGGGTCCTGCGGACGGCGGGCCGCCCCGCTGAACCGCCGCGGCCAACGCCCACGGCTTGAATTGTCCCTGGCGCGTGCTAATTTCTCCCAAAGACTAGCATTATGATGGCTATCGTGGGCGTTTGGCGCAACGCAGGCTTGCAGCGCGGTTTGTGACCTTGCCTCTGGCGCGGCAAGAAACGCAACGCTCACGGGTACCCACGAGGTGATAGTATGCGTCCCGTCAGCTTCACACGAACCACCATCGGCATCATGCTCATCATCGGCCTGCTGTGGTGCCAGCCGCTGATCTGGCTCTGCGGCATCATGATGATCTTCGCCGGCCTGACGGGCGTCTGCTTCCTGGACCTGTTCTACCGCATGATCCTGCCTAAGCGCAAAGGCGACGAGGGCGGCTTTGACGGCCCCTGTGCCTGAACGGCCCCGCACCGGCCGCAAGCGAGCGCCGCCTGGAACTCACGCTCCAGCCAGAACCTTGACCCCGCGGCGGTCGCGCTCCCGCAAGGCGCACAGACGCAACTGCTCGTACAGCCCCTCGACATTCCTGATGCCGTAGAGTCGGGCGATGGGCTCGTCTTTGTCCGAGGATCTGACGCAGAGAACTCCGTAGCCGAGCAGCCGCATGCCAAACGGCCGGTGCGCATCGAAGTCATCCACGCGGTACAGCTCGATCACCTCCGTCTCGGGCGAGAAGAACCCACTCGTGATCTTGATGCGCTGGGTGGTGATCTCGTACCGCGTGGAGAGGCTGCGCAGCCAGTAGACGAGGTAGGCGATGCCGAGGGTGATGACCACCAGAAACCACTGGTTCATCGTGTAAATGGCCGCCGGCCGGCCGCTGAAGAGCTCCTTCTCGACCGCCGCTTCCTGTTTCTGCGCAAACGCCTGCAGATCCTCCCCGCAGAACCGACACTTGAGCGCAACCGCCTTGATGGTCTCGCCGCACACGGGGCAGTCTTTGCTTTCGTCGCTCATTCGAACTCCTTCCCGCCACCATGCACGGGATCACGCCACGCGAACCGCGGGTACTAGAGTAGTGCCGGACCATGGCCTGTCAAGAGAAACCCCCCGCAGCGCGAGCAGCGCGGGCACGCCGGCGGCAAGGTCCCTTTGGTCCTTTTGGTCCTTTCGGTCCCTTTCGTCCTCTTGGTCCCCTTCCCTCCCTTACCTCCCCCCGCCCATTGACAGGGCCGGGTCCGGCGCCTACTGTCAGAACTGGAATCGCCACCGATGCGCCCTGACGGGAGGGCACTGCCCAGGAGAGACTGGCCATGTCATGCAGCACGTTCCGCCACCTGCATTCAGCGACTCTGGGCCGCGCCGCTCTGGCGCTCTGGGGGGCCTGTGTTATGTCTGCTGTCGGGCTTGACCTGTACGTTGCCCCGGGCGGCAATGACGCCCAGAGCGGACTCGCGCCGACCGTGCGGGGTACCGACGGACCGCTGGCCACGCTCACGGCCGCACGCGACCGCATCCGCACCCTCAAAGCTGCCGGAGGCTTGCCGGAGGGCGGCGTAACCGTCTGGCTGAGTGCAGGGATCTACGAGTTGGCGGCGCCGCTGCAGTTGACCGCCGCCGACTCCGGTACGCCCACGGCGCCAATCACCTACCGCGCCGCCGACGGCGCCACCGTGCGCCTGCTGGGCGGTAAGGTCGTCACCGGCTGGCAAGCGGTCACCGACCCCGCCGTGCTCGCCAAGCTCGATGCCGCGGCGCGTGGCCAGGTCATGCAGGCAGACCTCACCGCCCAGGGCGTGACCGACCTCGGCGCCATGCTGCCCGGCCCGCGCTGGGGCGCGTCGAGCCCTGGCCTGGAGGTCTTCTTCGCCGATCAGCCCATGACCCTGGCCCGCTGGCCCAATCAGGGCTACATCACCATTCCCGAAGTCTTCGGCACCCGGCCCCAGGACATCCGCGGCACCAAGGGTTTCATGGATGGCATCTTCAGCTACGCGGGAGAGCGCCCGGCGCGCTGGCTCGGCGAGAAGGACATCATGCTGCACGGGTACTGGTTCTGGGACTGGGCCGACCAACGCCTGCGCGTACAGACCATCGACACCACGACCCGCCGCATCACCCTCGACCCCCAGCCCCAGCACGACTTCGGTTTCCGCAAGGACATGTACTACTACGCCTACAACCTGCTGCCGGAGCTCGACCAGCCCGGCGAGTGGTACCTGGATCGTGAGCATGGCGTCCTCTACTTCTGGCCGCCCGCCGCCCTCGCCTCCGGCGAAGTGATGATCTCCGTGGCGCCCACCCTGGTGGAAATGAAGGACGTGGCCCACGTCACGATCCGTGGCCTGACCTGCGAGTGTACCCGCGGCACGGCCCTGTCCCTCGACAACGTCAGCCAGGTGAGCGTGGCCGCCTGCGTCATCCGCAACACCGGCGCCTGGGGCATCAGCCTGAGCGGCAAGGAGAGCGGCGTCAGCGGCTGCGATCTGTACAACCTCGCAGAAGGCGGCGTCGCGCTCGCGGGCGGCGACCGCCGCACCCTCGCCCCCGCCGGCCTCTACGTCGACAACTGCCACCTCTTCAGGTTCGGGCGCTGGAACCCCATCTGCAAGCCGGGGGTGCAGGTCGACGGCGTGGGGAACCGCGTGACCCACAACCTGATCAACGATGCGCCACACATGGCGGTCATGTGGAGCGGCAACGACCACCTCTTCGAGTTCAACGAGTTCCACAGTGTGGTCCACGGCGCCAATGACGCCGGTATCATGTACGCGGGCTACAACCCCGCCATGCGCGGCCACGTCATCCGCTACAACTACTTCCATCACGTCTACGGCTTCCAGGACAAAGGCTGCAACGGCGTCTACCTCGATGACATGTTCTGCTCGGCCACGATCTACGGCAACATCTTCTACAAGGTGCCGCGCGCTGCCTTCATCGGCGGCGGCCATGACAACGTGGTCGAGAACAACGTCTTCGTCGACTGCGCGCCCGCCCTCCACGTCGACGCGCGCATGCTCGGCTGGGCAGCCGCGTCCGTACCCATCATGAAGCAGCGCCTCGAAGAGGTGCCGTACACGGAGGAGCCCTGGCGCAGCCGCTACCCGCAACTGCTGACCTACCTCGAGGGCAACTACGCCGAGCCCCGCGGCAACCTCGTCGCCCGCAACATCTGCTGGGGCGGACGCTGGGACGAGATCGAGGCCAAGGCTCGCCCCGGCGTCACCCTGACCGACAACCTGCTGGACACGGACCCGAAGTTCGTGGATGCGGCCCAGGGCGACTTCCGCCTGCAGCCCGATTCGCCCGCCTTCAAGCTCGGCTTCAAACCGATTCCGATCGCGCAGATCGGCCTCTACGCCGACCCCCTGCGCGCCTCGTGGCCAGTGGTCACCACGGTCCGGCCGCCGCGGTAGACGCCAGCCACTGGACCGCAGAGTGGCGCACTCCCTCACTACCCTCGCCTCACACTCGCGCTTGCTTTCCCCTCCCGTGCGGGTGTAAAATGAACTGCCACCACTTGCCTTGGGGGGACGACCATGGGGTGGACTCAACGTCGCTTCCAGCACTGCCGCCGGGCCGTTGCCCACGGG
>CAILUI010000306.1 GCA_903837355.1 uncultured Victivallales bacterium | reverse complement strand
GTTCGGTGCTGATCGCCATAGTGACAAGCACCATAGCAGGCAACCACAAAATATCCAGAACTACAATGCAACTTATTCTACTGCAGTATATTCCATATTATTATAAAACCACCCTGGAAACTCCCCAGTAACCCCTCAGTCTAGTCTGCCGGGCACCCTGGAGGGTCCTGCTGTCCAGCAGGACGCACGCGCCGCTGAGCCGGCGGCTGCGGACTTTCACTGGCATTACACTCCCCAGGCAGGGCTGTTCCAAGATCGCGGTTCCCGCTACGGGTGAGTGCGTGAGAACGTGAAAGCGTGGATTCGTGGCAGACGGCCGGCACACGCGCCGTAACCCTCACGCAATCACGCTCTCACGCTTTCACCGTGCCGGTGACCAACACCGATGGTCGTTGGGAAAACGGAACAGCCCTGCTCCCCAGGCAGCGGGGCTTGCCCGGCCCGCACGGGCCAGCTATAGTCTTGCCGGTTCGGCGGGTCTTGGGCGCCCTGGCGCGCCGGACAGAGCCTGTGCGCCGAGACCACAGCGGAGACTGCCGTCGTGAGCGCACCATCACCTCTCTCGACCCACCCCCGACCCCTTTGGGCTCCCTGGCGGATCGAGTATATCCGCGGGCCCAAAGCGGGCACCTGCTTCCTCTGTGACAAGGGGGCAGGCGCGACCGCGGCCGACCACGTCGTCCACCGCGGCCGCCACGCCTACGTCCTGCTCAACGACTTCCCCTACAACTCGGGCCATCTGCTGGTGGCGCCCTACCGCCATATCGCCGGCTTGGCCGAGCTCATGGACGCGGAACGCAACGAGTTGCTGGCACTGATGACCCACGGCACCACGGTGTTAGGGCGGCTGATGTCACCCCAGGGTTTCAACCTCGGTTTCAACCTCGGTGAAGCCGCGGGAGCGGGCCTGGCAGAGCACGTTCACGGACACGTGGTGCCGCGCTGGGGCGGCGATACGAACTTCATGTCGGTCCTCGCCGATACCCGCGTGGTACCGGAGTCCCTGGAAGCCACGGCGGAGATGATCCGCGCCGCCTGGGCCTGAAGGCCGGGGCCCGGCCCCCATCGCGGCCCCGTCCAGGGGTTCAGTCGGCCCCCCGGCACCAGTCGAGGAAGGCGGGCTGGAACCAGACCTCGGGTTCAGCCGTCAGGATCTCCAGGGTCACATCCACCAGCGGCCGCGTGCGCAACGCCCGCAAGGTCGCCGAGCCGATGCGGCCGTAGCGCAACAGACCGCGTTCGGCCAGACGAGCTTCCATCTTCTCGCTGTCATAGAAGGGCCAGACGCCCTGCCGATCCATCAGCGTCAGCCGGTCGCGCAGCCCCTGTCGGCGGCCCTCGGGAGCCTGCCGGATGACGCGGGCGACATAGCGCGACTCGATGTAGTGCTTCATGGTGCAGACACGCATGGTAACGCCGATGAAGCCGTACAGGCCATCGCCGGCGTACAGACGGCCCCAGGGGCTGGCATCGGCAAAGGCCTTGTAGTTCCAGGGCGACGGGGACTCGCCCGCGGCACCGTGGTCTGCGGTCAGGGCGGCGGCACCGGGGCCGATGGCGCTGACCGAGTGCGAGAAATGGTGGCTGCGCAGGCTGCGCGGATCGGTACGCATGGCCTCCGAGAGCGCCCCCACGTAGGACGGCGAGGTCGCGAGGTCGAAGTTCTCGGGGCGCCGCGGTGGGTCCGCCGGACAGAACCAGAGGGTCGGCATGGCCACCGTGCCGGTGGGCGCCACGGCCTGCAGCGCTCCCGCGATGACGGTGCCGGGCCCGCCCACAACGTGGCCCATGCTGCTCAGTGAACCGTGGTACAACAGCAGGTCCCCGGGTCGGGCGCCGACGGACACAAAGCCCCGGCAGACATCCGTGGCCGTTACCTCCGCTTGCGGGTCGCCTTTCTCGGGTTCCATGGCGCCGTCCCTCCACACCCATCTGCCTTCCCGTTCCGCTTGGCAGCGCGGGGCGCTTGCCGGTCACGAGGCCGAGTGTAGCGCGCCCATCAGCCGCGTCAAGCTGGCGCGCCGCAAACGGCGCGGTACAGTCCATGTCGACGTGGCCCGCGACCCCGCGGCAGGGACCCTCGAGCATGGCAGCGCTCAAACACCGTATCGCCTTCTACAACACCCTGGCCACCCTCGAAGAGGCCGGAGTGCCGCCGCTGCGCGCCTTGCAGCAACGCTTCCCCGGGGCCTTCCGGCAGGGCGCGCACGGCCTGCTGGCAGCGGTCAAGCAGGGCCAGACCATCAGCCAGGCGATGGCCCGCGATCCGGCGCTGTTCTCGACCCTCGAGACGAGCCTGGTGCAGGTGGGTGAGGCGACCGGGCGCCGGGACGTGGTCTACACGGCCTTGCGGGACTGGTTCCAGTTGGTGTCGCGGCTGCGGGCGCGGGTCATCTCGGCGATGCTCTATCCGGCCTTCGTCTACCACGCCGCGGCCTTGCTGCTGGCGCTCATCTCGATCTTTGCCGAAGGGGCGAGTCTGGAGAAAGCTGGCGCGCAAGCCGTGACGATGCTGGCCGCGCCCTGGGTCTGCTGGCTGCTGGTCCGCGCTCTGGCGCCGTGGCTGGCGGTCACACCTGGCATCGGCCGCGTGCTGCTGGCAGTGCCGGTGCTGGGCGGCTTGCTCTTCCGACTCGACTGCACCCGCTTCTTCACCGCCCTAAGCCTCTGCCTGCGCGCCGGCGTAGGCATGGCGGCGGCCGTCGAGGTCGCCGCGGCAACCTGCCGCAACACCGCACTGCGCCAGCGCTTCGCCAGCACGGCGCGGGTGATGGCCACCGAGGGCTGTACGTTCACCGTCGCCCTGGAGCACCAGTTGCTGGCACTGGACCGCGACACCATGATCATGGAGCTGATGCGTACCGGTGAGGAAACCGGCAAGACCGATGAAGCCGCCGAACGCATCGCCGGGGTCTGCCGGGAGGAGGCCGAGGCCCGCCTTAATCAGGTTGCCGTGCTGGCGCCCAACCTCGCCTATCTCTGCCTGGCGGCCTACCTCGGCTTCAAGATCGTCTCGTTCTACGGCGGCTATGTCCGCCAGATCAACGAGTTGACCCAGTGAGCACAGCGCTGACAGCAACGCCCGACCGCCAGGCGGAAGCGCGCTCGCGCACCCCCGGTGTCTACCTGCTGACGCTGCGCCTGCCGCGGGCCGCGACCTGGTGCCACGGCTCGACGCAGACGCGGCTCCGGCCGGGCTGGTACGTCTATACGGGCAGTGCCATGGGCGGGCTCGAGGGCCGGCTGGCACGGCATCTGCGGACGTCGACGGTGCGGCATTGGCACCTCGATTACCTCCTGAGCGGCGCGCGCGTGGTGGATATCCAGGCGCTTGCCGGCCGCGATCCCGACGCCGAATGCCGTCTGGCGGCAGCCGTCCGCACCTGGCCCGGTGCCGAGGCGGTTCCGGGGTTCGGCGCGGGAGACTGCCGCTGCGACTCGCACCTCTGTCGCTTCGCACGGCGACCGGGGACCTCCGTGCGCGCCAGCGCTGTGCTCGCCCAGCTACCAGGGCTGTTCGGCGCGCTGGCCGCGCGCTATGCGGACTACACCGCCGAGGCGCGTGCCCCCTTCCCGACTCTGGTTACCTGCGCCCTGTCCTTACGCACGCGCGATCCGGTCACCGAGGCCGTGGCGGCGCGAGTCCTGGCGCGCTGGCAGAGCCCCGCCGAACTGGCGGGGGCGGCGCTGGACGACCTGGCAGACTGCATCCACGCCGTCGGCATGTTCCGCCAAAAGGCCCGGCACCTCATCGCCCTCTCGCGCCAGATCGAGGAGCGGCACGGCGGCCGCGTTCCGGATCGCCTCGACCAACTCCTGGCGCTCCCCGGCGTGGGCTCGAAGACGGCCAACCTGGTGCTCTCATTTGCCTTCCATCAGGACGCCATCTGCGTGGACACGCACGTGCATCGCCTGTGCAATCGCTGGGGACTGGTGCGTACGGCCGCGCCGGCGGATACCGAACGCGAACTGCAGGCCGTCCTGCCACGCCAGTACTGGGCGCGACTCAACCCGTTCCTCGTACAGCACGGCCAACAGCTCTGCCTACCTGGCCGACCACGCTGCGGCCGCTGTCCGCTGGCGGCGGCCGGCTGCGGCTATGCGGACCTGCGCCGCGAGCGCCACCTGCTGCGTACGGTCTGCGCCGCGCCCCCGCACCCCTGTCTGGGCGCTGACCTGCCGGCGGAGGCACGGCCCACGTGAATCCCTTCCAGGACAGCGACGTCGAGCAGGCGCGGCGGCACGACGGAGTGGTCTCCCTCGGCGGCGGGCGCCGACTGCTGCTGCCACGCGTCTTCGGTTTCTGCGGCGGCGTGGTTCACGCGCTGGCACAACTCCGACGCTGCCTGAGCACGGCGGGCGGGCAGCCGATACGATTGCTGGGGCCCGTGATTCACAACGATACCGTCAACGAGCACTTCCGGGCGCAGGGGGTGACCATTCTGTCCGAAGCCGAGATCCTGACCGGGCTGGAGTCGGCCGGCGCGGGCGATCTCGTGGTCATCCCGGCGTTCGGAGTCCCCCTTGAGATCGAAACCCTGCTGCGGCGGCGCTATCCGGGCGCGCAGATCATCGACACGACCTGCCGCGACGTGCGGGCCGTCTGGATGTTCATGGAGTCCCTGACCGGCCCTGGCTGGACGATCCTGGTCCACGGCAAGGCGGACCACCCCGAGACCCGAGCTACCCTGTCACGCGCCCTGCAGCGCGCCACGCGCGTGGTGGTTGTGCCTGGACTGGCCGCGCTCGAGAGCGCCTGCCGGGCGCTGCGGGAGGGGTCGTGGGCAGGCTATCCGCAGACGCTTATCCACGAGCGCGGCAGCCCGCCGCCAGCCTCGGGGCCGGTGGCTCTCGTCCAGCAGACCACCATGCTGCATAGCGAGACCCTGGCCCTCGGCGCGGCGGTCACCGCCGCCTGCTGCCAGGCGGGGCGCCACAGCCAACTGGCCAACACCGTCTGCCGAGCCACGCAAGACCGTCAGGATGCCGCGGTCGAGGTCTGCCGGCAACGCCCGGACGCGATGCTGGTCGTCGGCGGTTTCGGCAGCAGCAATACCGCCCAGTTACACCGCCTCGCCTGCGCCGCCGCACCCACCTACCTCGTGCAGAATGCGGCCGCGCTGGGAGCGGAGACGATCACCCACTGGGTCCCGGGAGCGGCTCTGCAGTGTACCCGCCCGTGGCTGCCTCCAGGCTGGCGGACAGTCGGGATCCTGGCGGGAGCATCGTGTCCGGCAAGCGATGTCGGCGCGGTGATCCGCTGGTTCCGGGAACAGCCGCAATGGGCCGACCAAGGCGCGCCAACGACCGCTGCGGACGGCGCCGAACCCGGGCCGACACAGCGATGCTAAAAACCAGGAAAATGGCGGGAGCGACGAGACTCGAACTCGCGACCTCCGACGTGACAGGCCGGCGCTCTAACCAATTGAGCTACGCCCCCGCGGGCAATGCCGTGCGGCATCATGAGAACAGAAAAATGGCGGGAGCGACGAGACTCGAACTCGCGACCTCCGACGTGACAGGCCGGCGCTCTAACCAATTGAGCTACGCCCCCGCAGTTTTCTGTTTTCAACAGAAGTGTTATTTTAGCGTGTAGCGTGGGCAATTCAAGAAGTGCGTGCCGCAAAAAGCGGACACTGGCCGGTGCGGACCCGTCGAGGCAGCCCGGAGAGCAGGTCCTGCGGCAGGGCAAGCGTTGGGAAGGAAGGCACATCGTGAACGACTGGGCGCCGGCGGTAAGACTGTTGACCCGTTTCCGGTCAGGCGGAGCGGGGGCGGGCGGAGGCGTGGTGCTGCCGTGGTTCCCCGCCGTCGGGGCCGGGGTCGGCCTGGCGGCCTGGCTCCTCATCTGGCTGTGCGTGTGGTTCGGCGGACCGCGCGCCGGCGCTGTCCTGGCAGCCGTGGTTGTCTTCGCCTTCGAGGGCTGGGTCACCGCCGGACGCCGTTACGGAGCCGCAGTGCGTCTCCTCGAGGGGATTCCCGACGGCTCGGCCGGCCCAGAAACCAGCGCCTATATCCGCCTGGCCGCCTTCCAGGGGCTGATCGTTCTCAAACTGGTGTCCTACGGCGTCCTCGCCGCCACGGGCCATGGGGCCTGGCTGTTGGTGACCGGTGCCGTGAGCGCCGCCGCCGCCGCCCACGGCTTGGGTCAGGCGCGCTCGCGCGACGTTGAGGCCGGCGACATCTGGCGCGACTGGGGCCACTGGATCGTCGCCGGCGCCATCGCGGCGCTGGCGGGACGGGTGGCGGAGTCGTTGCTGCCAGCGCTGTTCTCGCTGCTGGTAGCCCTGCTGCTACCCGGTATGCTGACGCCGCTGCTGGGCGCCGACAGCCGGGAACCCGGTTCGCTGGCCTGGCTCAGCCTGGCTGAGGCCCTCGCCGTCGTCGTTCTCATTATCGGCGCGCTGGCCGCGCTGGCAGCATAGCGTTCCCCAGGGGGTGCCCAGATGGCCGTCACCGTGAGATTCCGCATGTGCCCAGGCGCTGAAGATCTGGCCCCCAGCAAGGCCCACGCCGATGATGCCGCCTACGACCTGCGGACGCGCGAGCCGGCACTCCTGCCGCCTGGCGCCGTGCGCTTGCTGCCCACCGGGCTCTTCCTCGAACTGCCGCCCGGCCATGAAGCCCAGGTTCGACCCCGCAGCGGCCTGGCACTGAAACGGTCGATCACCGTGCTCAACTCCCCCGGTACCATTGACGCCGGCTACCGGGGCGAGGTCGCCATCATCCTCTTCAACGCCGGCCGCGATGAGGTCCGCTTCGAGCGCGGCGACCGCGTGGCGCAGATGGTGATCCAGAAGCTCCCCGACGTCGACCTGGTGCGGGTCGACGAACTGGCCGACAGCGAACGCGGCGCCGGCGGCTTCGGGAGCACGGGGACACACTGATCAGAGCTTGCCCAGACGCTTCAGCACCTGCAGGATGTCGTCATCGGTGCCGCGCTGCTTGACCGCGCGCTTGGCCTCGCGCTCCAGGTTGACGTCAAGTTTGGGCAGGTCGACATATTGCTCCAGGGACTTGCGCACCTTCACCTGCGCGTGCTGCTCGTTGCGCTTGTTGAAGTCGGCCAGCAGTTCCGCCGGCTTGCGCGAGTACAACTGCGCGACGGTGATGAAGGGCTGGGTCCGCTCCGGATTCTCCACAACGCTGTACACCGGCGCCACATTCAGGTCGTTGAAGTACTGCAGCACGTCGTAGAACACGGTCGGATCACCGCCCTCCGGAACCTCCACCAGGAACAGCGCCTCAATCGGGGCCTCCGGCGTCAGCAGCAGCGGGTTGATGTTGTCCTCTAACTGCTTCTCGAACGGCTTCGCTGGGTCGTAATCAAAATAGGTGAAGTGGTTGAAGTACGGCCGGGCCGTGAATAACCCGAAGTCCTCGGGATCGATGTGCCCGTCAAGCAGACGCAAGGTGTCGTTCTTGGCCGGAATCGCCAGAAAGACGCGCAACGACTCGACGATCATGACGTTGAACGCCTCCTCCGACAGCCGAGACTCGAACTTCAGGCGGTTGCTGAATAGAAAGATGTTGCCGGTATTGCCACTGTCGATCGCCTCGGAGAGCGGACCGCGCAGGAAGTCGATCGTGTTGCGCACAAACTCAGCCGGCTCCAGGGGCGCGTACGGCAAGATCAAGCCGAACGACGTCTTCTCCGCCTCCGGGATGCTCTCCCGCCGCGCCAGGTCCTGCAAGAGCCCCGTCGCGATGCCGTTCCCGGTGCCACCACCGGTGCTACTGAAGACCGTGCTGCCGCGGGCCATCTCCTGCAACTCGCGGCGCACCGATAGGTAGGCGTCGTGCCCGATCAAAGGGTTCTTGCGCGAGCCGCGAAACTGCCCGTGCTGGTCATGCACGACCGCCAGTATGCGCCGCCCCGCTACCGGGATCTTGCTCAACTCCGTCTCGGAAACGTTGATGATCGTCGCCTCGGCGTCAAGCTTGCTGGCGACCTTGGTTCCCGCGCCGCCGATTCCGATGATCATGTCACGCGCCCTCCAGGAATGCCGATGGTCTGGGACTGTACCTCTGCCGCAACACCAGAGCCTCAAGAGCCTTGGCGCCGTAGCGGGTGATGTAGAGATTGCGGCGGTTCCCCTCGCCGCGCAGAGACACGAAACGCAACGCGCCCAAAGCCTCAACCGCGGCCACCGCGGTCTGCTTGGTACGCGTGATCGAACACCGCTTCAAATCGTCAAAACAGTTGGTGATGTTGTACTTGGCCTGCCGACCTTCAGACTGGGCCGCCCAGCAGAGGACCAGGAAGTGGGCTTCCGACAGGTTCGCTACCTGTTCCTCAAAGAGTTCGTCCTTCATGATGCTCCTGGTGCGGCACCGTTTATCCGTACCTCACTATACTATAGTTTGCTTCCATTGCAACCGCCGCCGTTCTCCCGGCGCGAACTCTACGTCGCCACCATCCACCCCACTCGCCACTGCCGGGCCGCCCCGCCCACTGTCGCCAATAGGCGCTATCTCCACAATGCTACTATACTGGCGTGTACTTAGATATAGTATGGTGATGTAGAGTATAGTATAGTGGAGTTGCAAAGACAGATCAACCGCGCCGAAGCGGCTCCACTCGCAGTTCTGGGATCGCGGTATGGCATACCCGTGGGGCACGGAGAGGCTCCCGCCCCCGGGAACGCCGAACTCCCGTTCGGCTCGGCATACCCGTGGGCGCGGGGAGGACACGCTCAAGCGACCACGGCCGCGCAGGCAAGGACCCTCTTGGCTCCCCAGCCGGCCTCAGGCCATCGCGTCAAAGCCCTCCGCCACGAGGCGCCGCAGGTAGTCGCCATACTCGGATCGCGGCGCGCTGGCGGCAAGCTCCTTGAACGCCGCCGCGGTGATGAAGCCCCGGCGGCAGGCGATCTCTTCAGGGCAGGAGATCTTGAACCCCTGCCGGGTCTCTATAGCATGGATGAACATACTCGCATCGAGCAGCGCCTGCGGCGTGCCCGTGTCCAGCCAGGCGATCCCACGCCCCAGCCGCGTGACCTTGAGGCGGCCTTCGACGAGGTAGCAGCGGTTGAGGTCGGTGATCTCCAGTTCGCCACGGGCGGAGGGCTTCAGGGCCTTGGTCCTGGCCACCACATCCGGGCCGTAGAGATAGAGGCCCGGAACCGCATAGTGGCTCTTCGGGTGAGCGGGCTTCTCCTCGAGGCTAAGGACCTGCCCGGCGCGGTCGAACTCGACCACGCCGTAGCGTTCCGGGTCGCTCACCGGATAGCCGAAGACCAGTGCTCCGTCGCGGAAGTCGCGCACGACCTGGTCGAGGTTCATTCGGCCGTAGAAGAGGTTATCACCCAGGATCAGGGCGACACTGTCGCCGGCCAGGAACTCCTCGGCCAACAGAAAGGCCTGTGCGATGCCCTCGGGCCGCGCCTGAACCTGGTACGTCAACGACAGCCCCCAGGCGGCGCCATCCCCGAGCAGGTCGCGGAAGCGGGGCAGGTCGTCCGGCGTGCTGATGATCAGGATCTCCCGGAGCCCTGCGAGCATCAGGGTCGACAGGGGGTAGTAGATCATCGGCTTATCGTAGACCGGCTGCAGTTGCTTGCTGGCTACCTTCGTCATCGGGTAGAGACGCGTACCGGCGCCACCGGCCAGAACAATGCCTTTCATGGGCCATCCTCCATGGGATTCATGTCGTCCAGCGAGCCCTCGTGCGCCCGCGCTCTAGGCCAGCAACCAACGGTCTACCAAGTCTCCCGCCGCCTCGGGCAGGACGCCAACACTGCGGGCCAGTTCCAGTACGGTGTAGCGCTCGCGCACCTCGTGCGCATGCAGCACCGCGGCGAGGAAGCGGTCACGGGTCACGCCGATGTCGCTCAGACGGTGGGCGGCTCCGGCGCGGCGCAGGACCTCCTTGATCACCTGGGGCGGGCGGTAGAGCGGCGAGACGGCCGCCCGGATCGCGTCCCAGCGCCCCGGCGCCGCCCGCAGCAGGTCGGCGGCCTCCTGCTGGCGCTGCTGCTTCAGCACATGCTTCTCCGCCACGACCTCCGTAAAGCGCTCCCAGAAGCTGGAGTCGGTGGCGGTGACCCCCGGACGTATCCGCGCCGGCGGGCGCTCGAAGACCGCCTCGTAGAGGGCGGCGCAGAAGATCGTCGCTACACCCACCTGCCGGCCATGGAGATCGTGCGGGCAACCGTCCCGCAGGGCCATCATGTCGAGGGTGTGGCTGATCAGGTGCTCGGCTCCAGAGGCGGGGGACGACGTCCCCGCCATGGTCATGCTGAAGCCGGTCAGGATGATCGCCTCGAAGAGTGCCTCAATGCCGGCGGCCGTCTGCGCCGCGAGTTGTTCCGGAGCGGCCATGTAGACGGGCTCGATCTCGCGGATCAGGTCAGCGCAGACCGGGCAGTAGTACTCGTTAAACAGGACATGGTTGAGCATCCAGTCGGCCGTGCTCACCGGCTTGGCGAGGACATCGCCCAGTCCTGCCGCCGTCATCGCCGCCGGGGCCGCCTGCAGAACCCGCGGGGTAGTCACCACGGCCACGGCCTCGCACCCCGGAATGAGGCACTTCACGCCCCTGATCATCGGGGCAACGTTGGCCGACGTATAGCCGTTCATACTCGCGGCGGTAGGCACGACCACGTAGGGCCGGCCGGCGTCGGCCGCGATCCACTTCACCAGATCGTTTACCACGCCCGCGCCCACCGCCACCAGCAGGCCCGTGCCCGGGAGGCGCAGACGTAGTGCGTCCCGCGTCTGATCGTCGCACACCGGGCTCCCCCCGGCCGGCGGATCGGGGATAAGCACGTCCCGGTGGCGACCCCCCGCAGCGCCGAACGCTCGCAGCACGTCCGCACCGGCCGCGGCGCGCGTCCGCGCGTCGCAGACCACCACTGCCTCCCGCTCCAGGCCCAGCCGGGCGATGGTCTCGGGAAGTGCCGCGATGGCCGAGTCTGCCAGCCTGACCTCACGGACTCTGACCTGGTGATGCCGGCCACAGGCCGAACAATCCGCGGCGGTGGATACGTACCGGTCTACGCTCTTCATGTGTCCATCCCGCACTACCTCGATTGCCGCCTGGCCCGACCGTACTGGCAAAGCCGCGGCACCCCGCTACTGTTACGCCAAAACCGCCGACTGCCAGTCGTGCCTCAGCCTGGGGTGAGACCATGAAACGCCTGCTTCCGCTCGCCATCCTCCTCGGCCTGACCTTTCCTGCCGCAGGCTGGATCGACTACGAGGATAAGGTCGTCCGTAAGGAGCCCGCCTTTGGCAAGGAGTTCCAGGACTTTGCCCTGTGTCTGAGCACGGAGCAGGTCGAGTTCGAGCAGGACAGTGGCGAACTCATCCACGTTGCGCTGCGCAACACGTCAGCGGCTGTCAGTGCCGTCACGCCGGCAGACGCCAAACGCGAGTTCGGCCTGCTGGTCATCCTTGCCGACAAGGGCGGTAGCAGCCTCGTCTCTCAGAACCTGCTCGCCGCGACCCAGCCCATGGCCTCTGGACACGTCACTCCGCAGGCCACGGCCGAGATCGCTAGCGTCGCCTTTGACAGCCTGTCCCTGGCCCCGTTCAGCGAGTACGAGAATGGTCTGCCTTCCGTCAAGCCAGACGCTGGCCGCACCCCCGGCGCCAGTCTGGTGCCCCAGCTCTACGTGGTGCGCGCCATCCTCTATGGCGTCCTCCCCGGGAAGCGCCCGGACTTCGCCGTCGCCTCCGACACCTGGCCGGTGCTGCTGCGTCCCAAGGACGGCAAGCGCATGGTGGCCGCAGAGCGCCAGGCCAAGCTGCAGCAGTGGCTGGCGAAGATGGGCGAGGGCGCCTACGGGGGTATTGGCGTATCCTCGCAGTTGGCGGCCTTGGGCGAGGTGGCCGTCGAGCCCCTGATCGCCATGGCAGAGAAGCAGGACGCCGCCAAAGAGGCGGTCCGTGAGAGCCGCATCTGGGCGATCGTGACGCTCTGCAATACCGGCAGCCCCCGGGCTGAAGAGTACATCCTCGGCAAACTGCGCGACCCGGTGGATTTCGGCGACCTGGCGTTCCTGGCCTGGCACAGTCAGGCCCTCCGCAGCCGCCGCGTAACGGAGACCCTGCGCCAACTGGCGGAGGATGCTGCCTGCAACCGGCCCATGCTCTGGGAAGCGACGCGCGTGCCCGACAGCCGAGGCCACGGCCGTGGCCTGCTGGAGTTCGCCTTCAAGCACCTGGCCGGCATCCACGAGTCGATCACCGATGCCACCGCCGCCGGGCTGGTCGCCCTGGGCGACGAGAAACTCCTCGCCTTTGGCATCGCGGCCTGGACCCCAAGCTCCGGGCCAACCGCCATCGCCACCCTGGCACCGCTCTGTGCCAAGGGGCCCGTCCACAGCAACGTCAAGAAGGCGATCCTGGCCTGCCTATCCCAGGCCGCCGCCGCCGCCGGCTTCCCCCCCTACGACCGCGAGGCCGACGTCAGCCGCCAGTGGCTGACGGGTTGCGCCTGGCTGGCCGCGAAACAGCACCTCGACCCGCCCGCCCTGACCGCCGCCCTGCGCTGGCTGGTGCTGGAAGTGCCGCGCGACCAGGAGCCCCTTCAGGCCGATCTGATCGCCGCCCTCAGTGCGGCGGCTGGCTCCGCCTTCCCGGTCCGCGGCGCCCAGCCCCGCCTGCCCGATGACTGGGTGGCGACCTGGCGCTGGGCCCTGCAGACGTCGTCTCTCCCCGCGCCGACCGCCATCGCCTTCTGCACGCGCATGATGCGGACTCGTGACGAACTCCCCGACGTTGTCCGCCTCGGCCTCCTCCAGGAACTCAAACGCCTGATCGGCACGGAGTTCCCCCTGCCGGATGACAAGGTGGACCTCGAGGAAGCCTGGCCGGAATGCGGTGCCTGGCTGATCCAGAAAGGCTACTTCAAGAAAAAGGGCGAGTGACGTCAGGGTACTATACTACCGAAGAGCGAGTGCGCCGTCGCGCGCTCTACGGTCACCCGTACCAGCGCCCCTGGCGCCAGCGTACCGACGGGGTCGAAGATCACCACTTTGCTGGTATCTGAGCGCCCCTGCCAGCGTGCGGCATTGCGCCGGCTAGGCCCCTCCACGAGCACCTCGATGCACTGCCCGACACGGGCCTGATTGCGCGCGGCAACACTGCCTTCCAGATCCTCCAAGAGTAACTGGTTGCGCTGCAGTTTGACCTCCGCCGAGACGTCATCGGGAAACCTGTCCGCAGCCTGAGTGCCCCGGCGGGGCGAGTACTTGAAGATGTACGCCATGTCAAAACCGACGCGCCGCATCAACTCGCGAGTCGCCGCGAAGTCCTCAGCGGTCTCCGTGGGAAAGCCGACGATCACATCCGTGGAGAAGGCGACGCGGTCCAGGCGGCCCCGGATCGCTTCCACCACCCGCAGGTAGTCTGCCGCGGTGTAGCCACGATGCATGAGTTGGAGAATGCGATCCGAGCCAGACTGGACCGGAATGTGAAAGGCCTTGCAGACCTTCGGCAGCGAACACACACAGTCCACAAAGTCCGCATCCATGAAGCGGATATGGGGCGAGGTGAAGCGCAGCCGCACGATGCCAGGGACGGCGTGCACGGCACGCAGCAGGTCGGCGAAGCGGGGATGCGCCGCACCCGCCCCCCCCTCATGCCGTGCCTCGGCCACGCCGTACGCCGTGATGTTCTGCCCCAATAGCAGGACCTCGCGTGTGCCGCGCGTCGCCAACTGCTCGACTTCCGCCACGATGTCCGCGAGCGGCCGGCTGCGCTCCCGGCCGCGGGTCTGGGGAACGATGCAGTAGGAGCAGAACTGGTTGCAGCCGCGCATCACGGCGACACTGGCGAAGACTTGGTCAGGCGCATGTGCCGAGAGGTCGCCGGGAATCACCTCCCGCACCGCCGTCGCCACCACCGCCGCGGCGCCCTGCAGCGCCGCCTCGACCAGGTCCGGGATATCGTGGAGCTGGTCGGGGCCGACGACCAGGTCGACGTGCGGCAGTTCGTCCAGCAGCGCCTGCCCATGCGCCTGCGCCATACAGCCGATGATGCCGATGACCAGCGACGGCTTCTGACGTTTGAGCCGCTTGAACAGGCCGACTTTGCCCACTGCTTTACGCTCGGCCTGGTCCCTGACGCTGCAGGTGTTCACCAGGATCACGTCGGCCTGCTCCTCGGACTCCGTCGGCAGATGCCCACGGTCCCGGAGCAGGCAGCCCAGAAGCTCCGAGTCGCGCTCGTTCATCTGGCAGCCGTAGGTGCGTATGAGGAATCTTGCCACCGCGATAGACTTCCGTTCTGAAACCGCGCTAGGAGCGCAGGAAGGGCGCGAAATCGAACTGGAAGCCGGCGGGAGAGTAGCTCTCGGTGGTGGCGTCAAAGTCGTACGTCGCCTGCGGCCCGCGTTGCCGGATCGCCTCCAGCGCCGTGGCGAGGTAGTCGATGTCGGCGGGGGTGTTGTGCAGCCCAAGGCTGATGCGCACCAGGCCCGGCAGCAGCATCGACCGCCCAGCCCGCAGCTCCCCGAGGTAGCCATCCAACTCCGCGTCGCTGACCCCCAGCAGATGCTTGATGTAGGGGTGCGCGCAGAAACAGCCGTTGCGGACCCCGATCCCCCACTCGTAACCCAGAATGGCGGCGAGCTGAGCGTGGTTGTAGCCGTCGACCTGGATCGGGATGACCCCCACGCGCTGTGTCAGGTTCACCATCTGGCAGCCGCCGACGATGCGCACGCCCGGGATCTTGCCCAGCCGGTTGAGCGTGTAGCGGGTCAGGGCCTGTTCGTGGTCGGCAATGCGCTCCATGCCAATCTCGGTAAGGGTATCCATGGCCCGGCTCAACGCGCAGATGCCGAGTAGATTCGGCGTGCCGGCCTCCTCCTTGTCGGGGACCTCGGCCCACTCGACATCGCCCAGGGTAACCAGGCGCACAGCCCCACCGCCGACCAGGCCGGGCCGGCTGGCGGCAAAGAAGGCCCGCGGCCCGATCAGCACGCCGCTGCCGAAGGGCGCGTACATCTTGTGCCCACTGAAGACCATGAAATCGATGCGCTCGGGATCGCTGGCGCTGCCCATGGTAATCGGACGGTGAGCCACCAGTTGCGAGGCGTCGACCAGCAACAACGCCCCATGGGCGTGGACGAGGCGCGCCATCTGCGCCAGGGGCGGGATCAGCCCCGTCACATTCGAGGCGCCGCTCACCGCCACCAGGCGGACCTTGCCGGCATGCTCGCGCAGCTTGGCCTCAAGATCCTCGAGGTCAACCATGCCGCATGGCGACTTGGCGCCGACGTAGTCGACCAGGCCCTTGAAACGCCACGGCAGGAGGTTCGAGTGGTGCTCGACGATCGTGCTCAGAAACAGCTCGCCGGGCTGCAGTTCAAAGCGGTTGCAGAGCCGGTTCAGGCCGTCGGTGGTGTTGGCGCAGAAGACGACGGCGTGATAGGCCGGGTCGGCACCGACGAAGGCCCCCACGCGCTCGCGGTTATGATCCAGCGCCTGGGTCGACAACAGCGACTTGAAGCCGGTGCCGCGGTGCACACTCCCATACCACTCCGCACAGCGATAGAGGTGATCCAGAACGCAGCGCAGGGGCGGCGTGGTCGCAGCATTGTCCAGGTTGACATAGGGCCGGGAGCGCCCGTCCAGGAGCGGGGTCTCGGCGTCGATACCGACAAAGAGCTCGCGGGCCCGACCGGCAGCGAAAAGAGCGCTGGCGTCAGCGCTCACAGCCTCCACCGGCGGCGCGCCGCACCCCACTCCACCCCTGTTGTTCGTCTCCTGCATAGGGGTGGTGCTCAGCCGGCCGCAGCGTCTGCGTCCGCGCCCTTCTTCAGTGCGGCCAACCCGTCGCTGCCGGTGCGCGCATCGACGCCGTAGCGTGCGGCGGTCTCGCGCAGGATGGGGTTCTTGTGGATCACCCACGAGCACACGGGCATCAGGCGGACTTCCTTGGTCACCGGATGCTCGTAAGCGAACTGCGCCGGACAGTCGACCAGCCGAGCGGCCTCGACGCACTCTTTCTCCTCAAACGGCAGCACGATCACCCGCAGGAAACCATGGACGCGCGTGTGCTGACGTAACAGGTGCTTCAGCTTGCGGCCCTGCAGCAGTCCCCACACGATCTTCGCGACCTTGCCGGCGCCGGCGCCGCCGAAAACGGCCGGCAGATTCACGCTGCTGCGGGCCAGACGGTACAGCGCCCGCGCATAGACCGCCTGACGTCCCTTGCGACCGAACAGGCGGCCGAGCAGGCTGCGCGGCAGTTCCGCGCCCATCCGCTGATCCAGGGCAAGCACGTCCGCGATCACGTCATCGAGCGGACGGGTCAGGTACTTGGTCAGCGGCGCGTAGGCGGTGCCGTCGGAGATCATGGCAGTGACCGATTCGCAGTTGGGGTGGGCCCCGCCGAAGGTGAGTCTACCGATGGGGAAGGTGGCCCGCAGGGTCTCGAGCCGGTACATGACCGCCGCCGGGAAGAAGGCCGTCCCCGGCATCTCCCGCGTCATGATGCGCTCGACGTCCTCGATCGTGGCGCTGTGCGCCTCGATATCCTCCGGCCCCCAATGCGCCGTCAGCGGTATCAGGTCAATGGCGGCAATGAAGTCGCGGCCTTCATGGCAGTACTGCACCAGGTCGGCCAGGTAGGTGTCGTTGATCCCCTCGCCCACGCAGACCATGATCGTGATCTTGGACTTGCGGTGCTTGCGGATGTTCTCCAGCGCCGCCAGCTTCTTGTCGTAGGCCCCGGCGCTCTTCCGCGTCCGCGCATAGATCTCGGGACTGCGCCCATCGAAGGAGAACATCAACTGGCAGCCGGTGGCCAGCAGCCGCTTGCAGTAGTCCTCGTCGGCCAGCCGAATGCCGTTGGTGACCACGCGCGCCTCCAGGCCATAGGTGTCGCGGGCCATCTCGATCAGCTCGATCAAATCCTCGCGACAGGTCGGCTCGCCGCCGAAAAGCTGGATCTTCGGCCGCGGGTTGATCGTGCTCAGATGCGCAAAGATGCGCTCGAAATAGGCGCGCGGCGGATCGAAGCGGAAACCCATCGCCGGGATGTTCGCCAGGCAGATCGGGCAGTTCATGTTGCAGCGGTTGGTGACGTCCAGGAAGACCAGCGTCGGCGGCTTGTGCGCCGTGCAGCTCAGGCAGTTGAGCCCGCAGGTCTTCTCCGCTTCGCCGCTGTACCCGGTCAGCTCGCGCTTGCGACGGTAGCGCTCGACGTTGGTGGAAACCACCGTCTCCGTGGGGCCGCAGTCTGGGCACTCCTTAATCAGCACCACCTGGCTCTCGCGGAACTCGTGGCGCGCCGGAGCGACCTTGCCACAGGTGCTGCAGATGCCGCGATTGGTGGTGCCCTTGGCGCCCGCTGCGTTCACTGTTGCCACGTTACCGCATCCTTTGCCACAGCCGCCCGCGCGGGCGGCAGATCCACCGCAAAACCTACCCGGCCCGGACCGCCCAGCGTTTCACACCCAGCGCCCTGGCCGCCCTCGGGACGCAGACGCCATAGCCCCACCCCGTCGCGCCCCCTACCGTGCCGGTGCCGCCGCCGGTGCCGGCGTGCTCCAGGAGCCCTTCTCCGCACCGTCGTCCTTGCAGATATCGAGAGTCGTGAAACCAAGGATGAAATCGATGATCTGCAGGTAGCGCGGACTCGCCACCACGCCCACCCAGCCCAGATGCACGTAGTGCGGGCAGGAAACCATGTAGTCCGGACCCGGAACGGGCCCCTCGAAAACCCCGATCAAACCGGTCCGCTGGAAACGCACCGACTCCGGATCCTGCTTGTCGTAGACCCCAAACCCGACCTCCTCCTGGCCCCAGAGTATCGCCCCGTAGCTCTTCTCGTAGTGCGGCATGGCCCCAAACTTCCCGCCGCCCAGACCCGCAAAGTAACCGTCTACATAGCCCACCCCAATCGGGATCACCGGGACGAAGTCGTAGTAGAGAGCGAAGCCCGGCTTCGCGGAGACGGTCACGCCCAGATCGATGATCTCTTTCGCGTCCTCGCCCCGGTACTTGAGGTAGGTACAGCCCTGCAGCGAGAGCAACAGAATCGCACTCCCGAGAGCCACCGCGAGGGTCGATTTGGCACGCACCGGTCCCATGGCCTTACTCCTTGGTGAACTATCACTATCGGATTGCTATAGCAGCTCTGCTGTCACGTAAGGTAACACACTGGCCGACAGACTGCAACACGGCGACGGGGTCCGAGCAGACTTCACCGAGGCACTACCCTCGCCTCACACTCGCGCTTGCTTTCCCCTCCCGTGCGGGTGTAAAATGAACTGCCACCACTTGCCTTGGGGGGACGACCATGGGGTGGACTCAACGTCGCTTCCAGCACTGCCGCCGGGCCGTTGCCCACGGG
>CAILUI010000305.1 GCA_903837355.1 uncultured Victivallales bacterium | reverse complement strand
CGGAGCCACGCCAGGTGCCCCAGCGGGAAGCTGGTCACGCAGGGCCAGCCGGTGACCCGCGTAACTTCCCCCGAGGTCAGGCCGACGAGGCAGGCCGGTGGCTGCTGCTCGGCGCGGTGATCCATCCAGTTGATGATGTTCGTCAGAGGTGCGCCATCGGCAGCGGTCAGCAGGGCGTTGCCGGACGCCGCGGCCATGGCCAGCGCCGCCGGCTCGGACGGCGCGGCGGCCGCCAACTCGCGGATCACACCGCACACGTTGCGGTAATGCCGCTCCGGGTCCACCTCCACCCAGCCTTCCTGCGGGTGGATGAAGCAGGAGTCCGCGCCAGCCTCGGCCAGCACGACGCCCCGGGTATCCGTCAGGACGCCCTTGATGGCGCTGGTACCGAGATCAAGGCCGATGAGGCAAGTGCGTGAACTTGTTGGTTTCACTGTCCCTGCACCCCCTTCTTCAGTGCGGCGCGTTCTTTGCGGCCGGGGCCGCGGTGCGCATCGTGCAGCCTAGGGAGTGTCGCGTTGTCTGGTGTCCCATCTTCATTGCCGTCTGGTTCCCGCCGACTGCATCAGCCCGGCCAGTTTCTGCTTGTAGATGGCCGGTTCCAAACCGGCCGTGTGCCGCGGGTCGTAGACGACCTTGGGCAGGGCGGCGATGGCGGCCTCGACCTTCTCTTTCGGCGCGCCCTCGGCCTGCAGTTTTTCGACCTCGCGGGCGCCCTTGAGGAAGGCGAGTATCTGGCGGATCGCTTCGAGGTGGGCGTTGAGTTCGCCCAGGTATTCCGCCGGCTCCATGGTCACCGGCCAGGCGGTCTTGAACTCCGGGGCCAGTGTGACGGTCCTCATCCCGGCAATGGCGGCGTCCACGGCGGTGGCGGTGTTGTCGAGCCAGGTCGTGTTCATCTCTTCACCCGCGATCGTCAGGCCCGGCGGCGGTTCCACGGCGTCCAGTACCTTCGCGTTGTAGCCGTTGCTGAGTGTTCGGGCGCGTTCGACGGCGCGCAGGGCGGCGGCAAAGGCCGGGCCATTGGCCTCGCCGACGAAGCCGCGGGCAAACTCGTCGAGCAGTTCCTGGGCATCGAGTGACGGGTCCTGCATCAGTTTCCCCGCCACGTAGAGGTTCTGCATGTTCAGGCCCTGGAAGCAGTCGTCGATACTGTAATAGGCCAGCCCGTCGGTCCAGGTGGGAGCCAAAGCCTTGCGTCGGTCTCCGCTCACATTGTGCGGGAAATACCGTTCCAGGACACTCATGCGTACCCAGAGGGCCGGGCTGATTTCGTCGTCGGCCGTATACCATCCCCAGACGGCGGCCCGGCGGCCGGCCTTGGCATAAGCGGTGATGTCGCCTTGGAAGGAACCGCCATGCACGATGTCGGTTTGCGGGTCGAGGTTCGGATGCGCGGCCAGTTTGTCGGCGCCCTCAAAACCGGGATAAGCCCAGCCCGCCTGTCCGTTCATGAACCAGGTGCTCAGCGCACCACGGATCTTCGGGTTCTTTTGCCGGTAGATGCCCAGGATCGCATTGTGCATCTCGACCACGGTGTCGATGCCGCCCTGCTGCGGCCGGCCCGGATCGACCCAGTGGGTGATCACCCGGTCCACATACGGCGCGGCCTCCGCCTGATCGCGATACCAGGCCAGCAACCGGGCGCGGTCCTCGGGCTTATGCCACTCCAATTCGGAAAACTGCTGCCCGCCCTGCTTCGCATCCGCGACAGCCGCGCCCCAGACACAGGCCGACACCGACAGCCCCAGTTCGTGCGCGGTCCGACAGCGGAACAACTGGCGCTTGCGCCAGCCATCCGCATCGGCGCCCACCCACCAGGCAATCACCGGGTTGGCGGCAATCTGGATCGAGTTGAAGCCGAAGGCCTTGAGCATTTCGAGGTGCCGGCGCAGGCGCGCCTCCGACCAGAACGGCATGAAGTACTGCTGCCGGAGTTCCAGTGGCATGTCGCTCTTGATCCAGCCCCCCCAGGGCACGGACGAGAGCACCTCCCGCACGCGGATGAACGGTTCCTGTTCCTTGGCGGCCTTGTGCGGGTTGACCGGACCGGCGGCATCGGCCTTCGCTGGCGTCTCGGCGGCTGCGACAGGCCGCCCGCCCAACACCGCCAGCGTCAGCGCGCCGACGGTCACTCCCATCGCCTTCAGTACGTCCATCCTGATTCCCCTTGTCTTCGGTTCATTCACGCCTGCCAAGCCCTTGCGCACATGGGTCAACACGTTCCCTGCGCCATCGTCTTCAACGCGGCGCGTTCTTTCGGCCGGGGCCGCGGTGCGCACATCGTCGAGGCGGACCGCGCCGCCGGCATCAGCCGACACCTCCGCCGCGAAACAGAGGCGCATGGTGTCATAGGCGTCGCCGGCCGGCGTCATCGGCGGCAGGCCGTTGACCACGCGGCGGACGACGTCCCGGGTCTGATCGGTCGTGTTGTGATAGTAAGAATGGTCCTCTTTGGCGTCCCAGGTCAGAGTGTAGAGCTTCGAGTAGCGCAGCTCGAAGCCGATCTGCAGCCAGCCCTGTAACCGCTCGGCGGTCTCGAGCATCTCCCGCGCGTCTTCCAGCGTGTTGGCGATCGGTTTCTCGCACAACACCGCTTTGCCGGCTTCGAGCGCCCGAATCGTCATTAGGCTCACCGCCCCGGCCGCGGCCGCCACTCTTCCGTGTGCGGCGCATGGCCGACCACCGGCTTGTGGATGCCACTACAAAAACGCGATGCCACGTTCTCTACTTCCCCTTCCCCGCCACCGTCATCTGCACGTCAAGCTGCTTGAGCACGATGGCGGAATTGTCGGTCAGGCTATAGCTGACCCATACCCGGCGCGTGTTGGGCGGGAGGGTGACGCTGCCGGTGATGTCCGGGAAGTCGCCGCCGGTGTGTTGTTTCTCGACGACGGGCTTGTAAATCTTGCCGTCGAGGGAATAGCTGATGCGATAGTCGTGGGGCAGGGGGTCAGCATGGTTGTTGTAACGGCCCAGGACGGTGAGTGAGGCGATGGCGGCGGGCATTTCGAAGAGGTAGGTGAGCTCGCGACCATAGAGGCCATTCATATGTTTCGCACCCAGCGTCGGCCACTCCCTAAACTGCACGCCTTCGGAAAGGGTGTCGCCGGCGGGCACGCCGTTGGTTTGCTGGAAGTCGATCTGGTAGCGGAAGAGGTGACGGCCGTCGGGCAGATCAGTGAGCGGCAAGTCGGGGCGGGCGCGCCTGGAGACGTAGGGGATGCCTTCCGCGTCCGGCAGCTCTTCCGGCTCCGGCATCTTACCGGCGAGGCGCAGGATGACGCCGTCACCGGGCTTCAGTGATAGTGGGATGAGCGTGGCAGGGCCGTCCTTACTCACCTTGATCTTTCTCTTGCTGGCCAGATTCGTCGCCGTGCAGCTGGTAAAGGGGATGCGCACGCGGCCTGTTACCTCGTGCTCGGCGTCGTGATTGAGGGCGAGCAGATATGGCTGGCCGTCGCCGCCTTTGAAGAGGTAGGCACGCAACTCGCGCTGGTCGCTGGCGGCGGGCAGGCGCGTGCGCTGCCAGCGGGCGATGATCGGACCGAGCGGCACCAGCGTCTTCGCCAACGCG
>CAILUI010000304.1 GCA_903837355.1 uncultured Victivallales bacterium | reverse complement strand
GGGCGGGGGGCGGCGGCGATCCGACCGCCGGCAGCCGGTCTGCTCTTGCCCTCCAGCCGGGCCGCTGGCCCGGTGGAACGCGGGATCTCCGTATCCCGCGGGCGGGGGGCGGCGGCGATCCGACCGCCGGCTGCCGGTCTGCTCTTGCCCTCCAGCCGGGCCGCTGGCCCGGTGGAACGCGGGATCTCCGTATCCCGCGGCCGGGTTGCGGAGAACCCGGCTTCCAGGGGCGGGCCGAACATACCGACACGCGAACCGCGGCTCCCGCCGTTCGTCATTGGTCATTGGTCATGGGTCACGGGTCACGGGTCATTGGTCTTTCCGCGGTTCACAGACCAGCGCCGGGCTGTTGGCGCCGAAGACGGCGCGGTCGCCGATGCGGTTGACGACCGTGAGCGCGTCCTTCCCCATGTTGCCGGAGAAGAGCGCGCGGGTGGCGTCGCCTTCCAGGCTCGCCAGATAGCCGTTCTGGTTGAAGGTGCAGCCGTTGACATTGAGCCGGCCGCCGCGGGCGATGATGCAGGGCGCATCCTTCACCAGCAGGGCCCATTCCTGGATCGTGCAGGCGCTGAGGTTCAGGCTGCCGGCCTCGACCTCGAACAGGGTGCTGGGCACGGCCCAGAAGTTGCAGTTGACCAGGGTCAGATTGCCGGTATTCTGCCCACGCAACCAGACGGCGCGCGAGCCCTCCACCGCGCCGAAGGGCGCGAACAGACTGTTGGTGAAACTGACGCCGATGGCGAAGACGTTCTCGGCATCGATACCGACCACGCAGCGGTCGGCGCCGACGCCGCTGAACTGACCGTTGGTAACGCCGCCCTCGCCGCCCGGCCTGCCGGCCACGGGCGTGGACGTGTGGAACCGGAAGCCGGTGTGGTAGCCGTAGGAGAACGAGGCACTGCAGTACTGCCAGTCCGAGCGGCCGAACTGGAAGGCCACGCCGTGGTCCTGCACCCACTGGCGCAGGCTGGGTCTGGCGTTGGTGTAGTAGGGCCAGAAGTGGATGTTCTCGATGCGGCTGATGTCGCTGCAGTGATCGACGTTGAGGCCGATCTTCAGCGGCTCGCCCCAGATGTTGCGCACCTGGTTGAGGTGACAGAAGTCCAGGTTGATGCCCTGGTACGGGTTGAGCAGGAACAGGTTCTCGATGCGGACCGAGGGCGCGCCGGTGATCGCGTAGGGGTACTTCGTGGGCTCGCCTGCGGTGACCTGGTCGGGGTACTCGATGGCCAGATTCTCGAGCACGCTGCCGGGCTGCATGACCAGGCAGCCGGGGCCGTCCTCCCGGCCGGCGCCAACGCTGCTCAGCAGCACCGTGCCGGTGGCGCCGGCGGGGCCCATCTCGGCGCCGCGCAGCACCGTCCGTCCCGGCAGATTCAGGCTGCCGGCCACGCGGTAGCGCCCTGCCGGCAGGACGAGGGTCTGGCCCGCGGCCGCGTCCAGCGCCGCCTGCAGCGCTGCCGTGTCGTCGGTCACACCGTCGCCTCTTGTGCCCAGGCTGGGCGCGGGCAGGTCGGCAGCGCCCACCGTCGCGCCGGTGGACAGGGCCAGGAATCCGGCGTACATGGCGATGGTCATGAGCTTGGTGTGTCGTTTCACGTGAACCCCCTCGGCGTAACCCAGTGAAGTCAGCCGGGGACCCTGGAGGGCGAAGCTCCCCGGGCGCGTACGCGCCGCTGAGCCGCCGGCCAAAGGCCGGATCTCTGAAGACGGCTCACCGCCTGCACGCAGGTCCTGCTGGCCAGCAGGATTCGCCCTCCAGCCCCGCTCCCGGCTGGTGCCGGACATACCGACACGCGAACCGCGAGTCCCGCACCCCTCCATGGGCTATTGGTCATTCAGCGGTTCACATACAAGGCATCTCCCATCAGCACCGGCCCGTCTGGTCAGTGCCTTGCCGGCGGCCTAGATTACTGCCTGGACCGGCCACCGGCAAGGCGGCCGTTGGCGGAGGACCTCTCGCTGTGGCCAACCTGAACTCGCACATCCCCGCACTCCTGGCGGCGCTCGCCCTCCTGCCCCTGGCGGCCGCCGCGGCGCAGAGCCTGCCGCGGCCGGACGCCTTTCGCGTCCTCGGCCCGCCGCAGCGCCCTTGGGCCACGGTCTGGGCGGAGGCCGAGGAGGCCGAGTCGAACCTCCCGATTCAGGCGCAGACGGATACCTATGGCGGCCAGCACCGTGTCCTGCTGACCCCGGTGGCGCCAGGTGCGGAGGGCTACTTCGTGCGTTTCTCGGTAACGGTGCCGGCGGACCGGGGCGGCCGGTTCCGGCTGTTCGTGGCGTGCGGGCCGCTCGGGCAGGTGTACGTTTCTCCGACCGTGTTGGCGGTCGACGGCCAGCCGTTGCGTCGCGTTGACAAGGCGGTCGCCGGCGAGCGTTCCTGGGGCGTCTCCAGCGTGGTGCGCTGGGTCGATCTGGGCGAGGTGTCGCTGACGGCGGGGCCGCATACCGTTGAGCTGATCGTGCGCGAACCTCGCGCCATGGACGTGAACTACGCTCAGGAGGTCGATGCGATGGCCTTGGTGCATGAGCGGGATGGGCTCTTCCCGGCGACCTTTGCCTTGACCGGCGACGCTGGCCCGTGGTCGGTGACGGCGGGCGAGAGCCTGCGCGCGGCCCTGCGGGTGCAGGTCCTGACCGTCGCCCTGCACGAGCCGGGCGATACGGTGGCCTGCCTCCGCCTCACCCGTAACGGCGGCACGGTCGCGGAGATGCCTGTGCCCCTCCGCCTGGGGCCGGACGCCGTGGGGACGGCGCTGTCGCTCGAGGGTGTTCTGGCTGTGCCCTTCGATGCCCCCGCGGGGGCCTACGATCTCGTCGTCGACGGGCTTTGCGACCAAGCCGGCCGGCCGGCGCCCCTGCAGGCCGGTCCGGTGCAGGTGCAGGGCCGCTTCCCGGCGCCGGCGCCGCGTCCGCCGCGTCTGAGTTCGCCGGCGATCCTGGGCGCCACGAGCGCGTCGGCGGGCGGCATCTGGAGCTTTCGGGTGGCGGTGACCGGCGCCGTGGCCATCCCCGACCCGCCCCGCCGTCTGGTCGTGCGGCTGGAACTGGGGCCGCACCTCTGCTACCTGGCGGAGGCCTTCGTCGTACCGCCCGCGTCGTGGCGCGCCGGCGAGCGGGTCGAGCTGGGGCCTTTGGCGCTGCAGTTGCCCGCCGACCTGCCGGCCGGCGCGTACGCGGTGCAGGTGGCTCTGGTCGGCGAAGCCTACGCGGATCGGCAGCCGGGTGACTTGCGGGCGGGTACCCTCCAGGTCGAAGGTCAGGACAGTCCGGAGACGACCTCCCTCAAGCCGCTGGCCTACGGCACCTTCATCGACAGTACGGGCCTGCCGCAGATCTGGTACTCGACGCCGGCGCACGCGCTGGTCTGGAACGGCGAGCCCTTCCTGCCCGTGAGCGGGATGCTCAACGGCCCCTACATGTCGTGGGCCAAGGGCCCCGCCGAGTTCGCCAAACTGCAGGCGAATATCGACGCGCTCCGCCGCCACGGCCTGGACCACGTCTACCTCTTCACCCAGGGCTCCATGGAGGCGCTGCCGGCCTATTGCTGGGAGTTCCTGATGGACTACCTCGAAGGGCAGGGGATGACCTACGTCATCGGCTATCCCGGCGGTACCCCGGGTATTGACACCAGCCTCGCTGCCCGTCCGATCCGGGCGCGTCCGGAGATCGCTCTGGCCGTCGCTGGCGTGGCTTTGCCTGGTTCGGTTACGCGCACGCTGAGCGGCCCGGAGTTGGGATGTGCGCCCAAGGCGGTGACGTCCTGTCTGGCGCTGGCCATCGGCGCGGAGGGCCGCGCCTGCGGTCCGGTCGTGGCGACGCTGGGCGCGGTGAGTGATCAGGGGGTCGCGGTGACGGCCGCCTTTCCCGAGGCGCCGGCCGGCAGCTACCGGGTGCTGTTCCTGCCCCGCGTGCAGGCCGGTTTCTGCACCGCCAATCCCTGGGGCAAGGGCGATGAGCAGGTCGAGTCAGCGGTGGCCTACCTCTCACGCATCCGCTTCCGGCCCGGCTTCCGTGGCTTCATCGACATGATCCTGCCGAACGAGCGCGGCATCTACAACGAGGCCGAGTCGCTGTTCATCGAAGAGCCGGCGTTCCTGGCGGACCGCGCTGCGTGGCTGGCGAAACGCTATGGCCAGCCCGCCGATCTCACCGCGGCCTGGGCGCTGCAGGACCCGTCGCCGCCGGACTTCACGGTGGCGGCGCGCCTCTTCCCCGCCTATGCCGACAGCACCCTGTACCTGGTTGACCCGGTCGAGTCGCGCACCTACCGGGCAGAGGCCTCCCGTTCCTGCTTCTGGTATGAGGCTCTCGAGCACCGCGACGACTCCTATGGCCGTTTCCAGAATCGGCTCTGCGACGCCATCCGGGCGCGTGTCGATGTGCCGATCACGCTGAAGCGCTGTGGCGTGACCGAGCGTTACCACTCCAACCCCAACCGCGCCGACCGCGGTGTGGATGGCGCCGGCTACGAGATCTATGCGGCCGGCGATAACCTGTCGCCCTACGGGGCCGGACCCGGCTACGCCGAGATGCTGCAGGCGCGCAAGTGCATGATCGGTGCCGCCACCGAGTTCAACCGGGCCTTTGCCGAGGATGGCCCCGCCAACTGGCCCGACGTCGGCTCGTTCTTCTACGATCTGGCCGTGGCGCAGTACCTCGGGGCCAAGGGCACCTATCTCTTCCTTTTCGATGTCCTTCCTTACGCTTACCTGACGCGCAATCGCCTGATCGAGGACGCGCGGATGCTGGAGTGGATGGGCCTCTGGAAGCGCCTCCTCGAGGCCCGGCGCGAGGCGGTGGCGGCGCACACGCCGTGGGTTTACACCTCCTGGCCGCCGGGCGACTCCTGGTGGGCCCGTCCGAGCGAGCGGCGCGCCGTGCGCGAGACCGACGACGCTCCCGGCACGATCACGGCGAAGGCGCCCGATGGCACCTGGGTCCTTCCGGTCTGGGATCCCGAGGCGCCCGCGCGGCTGACCGTGGTCACACTGGCCGACGACCCGGCCGTGCGTTGCTATGCTGCCGCCTTTGAGCGCCTGCTGGCGCGTGACGACCGCACCGTGGTCTTCCTCGGTCTGCGGCGAAACCTGGGCGCGCTCGCGATCGACCGCTACTTCACCCCCGAGACCTTCGAGGTCGAGGGTGACGTCTGCCAGGTCCTGAAGCCGGGGCCGGGCGCGCAGGTGCTGGAGCAGGACGCCCAGGGGCGAGTCTGGGCGTTGCAGGCGGGCAACCTGCAGATTGTGGCGCGTCGGCCGCAGAAACCGGGCGCCCTGGAGTCGGCCCTGCGCTGGATCCGTTGCCCGGCGCGTGCCGACGACGCCCGCGCCTCGGCGCGCGGCTTCCTGGAGCAACTGCTGGGGGTGAAGCCCCTCGCCGTCGCCGGCGGGCGCTTCAGCGGGGTCACTTACACCGAGGCCGGTCAGCCGGTCGCCTTCCTGCACTCCACCAGCCGCGCCGGGGGCGAGACCCTCGAGCTGCAGGTGCCGGCCGGCCGGCGCGTAAGCGTCACCGTTCCCGCCGAGGGCGGCCGAGTGCTCGAAGGGCAGGGGGGCGCCACGCTCAGCTTACGCTTCCCACCGGGCCCTGGGAGCGACGGCCGCAAGGGCGCCGGCGCCGGCGGGGTGACCGTGGTCGGCCTGGCGCCCGACGAGTTGCGGTTCTCGTTCGCCGGTGCGGTCGCCGAGACCGTGCGTCTGGCTGCCGGCTCCGGGCGGAGCGCCCTGCCACCGGGCTGCGTGTTGCCGCCACTGCTGGCGCCGGAGATCGCCACGCCGGCGAACATCGATGAGGCGAAGGCGGCCGCGGCACTGGCCCAGGCCGTGGATGCCTGCCGTGCCGGCAACCCCGCCGACGGCGAGCGTCTCGGGCGCGAGTGGATCGGGCTGGCGACCTCGCGCCTGTTGCCCGTCTACTGCCTCCTGCTCGCTCAGGCGCGCCTGCTGCAGGGCGATGCCGACGAGGCGCGGGCCTTCTGCCAGCGCGGCCTGGCCGTGGCTCCGGAAGACTCCAGCCTGCAGTGCACCCTCGGTGCTGCTCTCCTCGCTCTCGATGATCGCGCCGGGGCCCGCCGCGAGTGGGAACGCGCCGCCACCGCCACCGGCACCCCCGCCGCCACCGCCGCGCAGGCCAACCTGGCGCGGTAGGGGGCAATGGCCATCCGCAGTCGGACCGGAGTTCGTCGCCTACCCAAGGCTAGTCTACCGCGCGGTGGGGTGCCGTCAACGGGTCTTTCGGCATTTGGGCGGCTGGCGCTCGAGGGTTCTGCCGTCGCGCCCAGCTTCAAGGCGCATCGCCGTCGTGCTCCCCGGCTACCGCGAGCGGACGTCGAGAGCGGGCGACAGGGGGCAGTCCGAATCGGCCCGCAACCCAGACGCTGGAAATCGTGGCCTTTCTTATCCGTGGAATCCGCGCCATCCGTGGTCCATCCAGCTTCCTGGAGCGGAGACAACACGGGATGGCTCACCACGGATTGCAGGGAGGGCACGGATGACACCGTTCGCGCTCATCTCCGCTTCGCTTTGCGCCCTCACGTCGTTGTGAGGTGATCATCCTTCTCTCTTCGACCGACAAGACTGTCATGCCCCCCTTGGGGCCCGTTCCCGGTTACTCAGCGTTGTGGAGGGCTTCGAGCAGCTTCACCGTTTCCTCGACCAGTTCCTGGCCGCCCTGGGGTGAGACCAGGTTGCAGTACATGCTGGCGCTGTAGCCTTTGCCCCAGGCACCGCGCTCGGTGCAGAGGTAGGTGCCGCCATCGTCGCCGGGCTGCCCCGCAAGCTGGATGATGAAGGTCTGCTCGAACGGGCTGCGGGCCTGCATGCGGTGCTGGAAGTCCATGTAGAGCTCGAAGCGATTGGAGGCAAATGCGAGGTCGCCGAGCCGCAGCACGTGCAGCTCCATCGGCAGTTTCGGCTGCGTCTGCTGCTGGGCATAGCGGTCGATGATGCGGAGGAAGCGGTTGCGGCTGGCGGCCAGGATGGAGTTGGCCTGCAGGCGTTCCATGGGGGTGCCGTCGGTCTTGAAAGGCAGCCGGTTCAGCTCCTCGAGTCCCTGCTCGGCGGTGGCGTACTCCGCGGCTGTGATCAGGCGCCGGGCCAGGTCGACGGTGGTGACGATGTGCGTCAGCGGCAGGGCGGTCTTGATGTCCTTGCCGGCCCAGCCCAGGACCTCGGTGAAGGCCTCGGCGATGCGTTCGGCGATGTCCTTGCGGGCGGCGAGTTCGGTCGGTTCCACGCCGTACTTGAGTTGGAAGCGCCTGGTCTGCGCCTGTTTGTAGTGCAGGATACGCGGCGCGAGGTCACCGGCGGCGGCGCATTGCGGCAGGATGAAGAGGTCGCCGTGGCGCTTGCGGATGGCGACCTTGACGTCGTGCCAGTAGTCGGCGGAGAGCTTGTACTCGCTCTCGGAGTTCTGCGATGGGCAGGGGACGTTGATGATCGCGCCGGTGAGCTGTCCGGCGGCGTCGAAGGTGTAGAGCAGGTTGGCGAAGTGATCGGCGCCCGCTTCGTAGTGGCTGAAGTTGGCATCGTTGGTGTTGCCGTACATCACGGCATGGCCGTTCACCCCGTGGGTGGAGTTGATGACGGCGCCGGGGCGGGTGGAGGTGTCGTCGAAGTAGACCACGCGGCGGCTGTGGGCGACGACCGCATAGCCGTAGCCGTAGGCGATGCCGCCGGGGGCGCGCTTCGCGTAGGCTTCGCAGATGGCCTCGGCGGTCTGCGCGGCGAGGAAGTGGCGGTACTCGTCGCCCGAGGCGATCTCGACGCCGTCGTGCGGGACCTCGCCGGGCAACGCCGTCGAAGTGTTGTTGGACAGGCTCCAGCCGGCGTCGCTGTAGTGGCTTGCTCCGGTGTGGGTGTGGGTGGCGTTGAGCAGGATCTTCGCCGTTGGAATGGCGGGGTTGAGCGTCGCCACCTGGGCCCGGACCTCATCGAGCAGGCCGGAGCGTATGACCACCAGGTCAAGGGCCGCGAAGATGACGAGGTCGGTGCCGTTGTCGACGACGAGGGTGCTGACCGTCAGCGGGTCCATGATCCCCGCGGAGATCCGCATGTGGAACTGGCCGGGGATGTTGATGGGTTTGTCGGTGGAGACGTCGCGCGTCGCCCAGCCGATCATGAGCTCGTTCATCGTCAGGATCCTCCCACGTGAAGAAGGGGTGCCACAACGGGCTCCGTCTAGCGGTTGTCCGCAGGCGCCGTCGGTGAGCCGCTCGCCCAGGTGCCGGTCATCGGCGCTCGGTAGACGGCGAAGGAGACCGCGGGCTCGCCGAGGTCCTTCTCGATCACCAGTCGGACGGCCTCGGCCGTGGTTTCCGGCACGCGGTGGAGGTTGCGGTGACCGATCACCGTTCCGCGGGCGACCGTGCGCCACTGACCCGCCTGGCAGGCCTCGACCCGGTAGGCCTGCACCCGCTCTCCCTGCGCAATATCCTCGCGGACCTCGATGAGGTTGAAGGGCTTGGCGGCACAGTCGGCCGCGGCCGGCGCGGGCTTGTCGCCAGCGGCCACGCGGTCGGCAAACAGGGCCCGGGTCGCCGCGCCGAACTCCTGCAGACGGGTGACGTCGGCGGCAGCGAACAGCCCGCGCCGGTCGGGCGGCACGTTGAGCAGCAGGACGCTATTGCGGCCGACGGACTTGAAGTAGATATCCAGCAGTTGCTCGACGGTCTTCACCTGGCTGTCCTCGGCCTCGTGGTAGAACCAGCCGGGGCGGATCGACACATCGCACTCGGCCGGGTACCAGCGGCCGTTCGCGACACTGGACTCCCCCTCGCGGGCGACGCCGGATTCGTTCCCGACCCAGCGGATGTCAGGGCCACAGATGGCCATCAGCGCCTGCGGCTGCAGGCTCCGGATCAGCGCGTAGTAGCGCGGCCAGTCGTAGACCTGCGTCTTGCCGTTGGGTCCCTCGCCGCAGGCGCCGTCGAACCAGACCTCGTCGACCCGTCCGTAGTTCGTGAGGAGTTCCGTCAACTGCTTGCAGAAGTGGTCGTTGTAGGCGTCGGTGCCGTAGACCGCTTCGTGCCGGTCCCACGGCGAGAGGTAGAGGCCGACCTTCAGGTCCGCTGCGCGGCAGGCGTCGACGAACTCGCGCACCACGTCTCCCTTGCCGGCGCGCCACGGCGAGTTCTTCACCGAGTGCTCCGTGAAGGCGGATGGCCACAGGCAGAAACCGTCGTGGTGCTTGGCGGTCAGGATCAGCAGTTTGAAGCCGGCCTCCTTGGCCGCCGTCGTCCACTGCCGGACATCGAGCGCTGTCGGGTTGAAGATCGCAGGATCCTCCTTCCCGTCGCCCCACTCGCGATCGGTGAAGGTATTGACGCCAAAGTGGCAGAACAGCGTGAGTTCCATCTTCTGCCAGGCGAGTTGCTCTGGCGTCGGCAGCGGGAGGTCCACGGCGCTGCCTGCCAGGGCCGTCAGGAGAAGGGAAGAAGCCAAGGTTTTCATGCGTCCTCTGCCCGCTGTCTGGGCTGACCGGTGAGCGTGGATTCAGCGGCGGCTGACACGGAGCTGTCGCGCCGTAAGTCATTATAATCAGATGTATTACGGGTGTATCGGTGACCTCCGGAAGCAGCTTACGTTACTGTCGGGTCGGGAACGGTTCAACCTGATTCTGGCAGGCCGGCAGACGTTTCTGGCGCTGCGCGTGACCGCGGCACCGGAACGGGCGTGCTTCTGCAGTGGTGGCGGTCCAGGGTCAGGCGCTGGGAAGAAGCCCAACCCGCGGCTATGTTGGCGCCGGTGCGGCGATCACGGTGCGGCGGCACGAGCGTTGGCCGGGGTGGCGCTGGGCACTGCGGAAGCGGTCCTCTATCCAGAGCGTGAGGCGCATGGATTACGAAGCGGTTATCGGTCTCGAAGTACATACGCAGTTGATTACGCGCAGCAAGATGTTCTGCGGCTGCGCCAACGACTTCGGTGGCGAACCCAATACGCGGGTGTGTCCCGTCTGCCTGGGGTACCCCGGCGTGTTGCCGACCATCAATCGTGAAGCGGTGCGTAAGACGGTGATGGCGGGTCTGGTGTGCGGGTGCGAGGTCACCGGGCCGAGCAAGTTCGACCGCAAGAACTACTTCTACCCCGACATGCCCAAGAACTACCAGCTCTCGCAGTACGACCAGCCGTTCTGCCGGGGTGGTGGCGTGGCTCTCGAGGCCAGCGCGGGCTTCTCTGGGGCGCCCCTGTCGCCGCGGCGGATTGGGTTGACGCGGATGCACCTGGAGGAAGATACCGGCAAGCTGACCCATCTCGAGCGCTGCAGTGCGGTGGATTTCAATCGGGCCGGGGTGCCGCTGCTTGAGATCGTCACCGATCCGGATCTGCGCACGGCGGACGAAGCCTACGCCTTCCTGAGCGCGCTCAAGCAAGCCATGCAGTATGCCGGCGTCAGCACCTGCGATATGGAAAAAGGGCAGATGCGCTGCGATGTGAATGTCTCGGTCCGGCCCCGGGGGCAGGCAGCGTTTGGGGAAAAGGTCGAGATCAAGAATCTGAACAGCTTCCGGGCGGTGCATCGGTCGTTGGAGTATGAGATTGAGCGGCAGGTGGCCGCGGTTCGTGCCGGCCAAGCGATCCAGCAGGAGACGCGGGGTTGGGACGATGGCACCGGGGCGACCTTTGTGCAGCGCACGAAGGAGAACGCGCACGACTACCGCTACTTTCCCGAGCCGGACCTGATGCCGCTGGAGATCACGCCGGCATGGGTAGCCGAGATCGCTGCCGGCCTGCCAGAGGCGCCGGTGGCGCGCCGCCAGCGCTTTGTGCAGCAGTACGGGGTCTCCGAGTACGACGCCGTGGTGCTGACCGCGGAGCGCGGCAGCGCGGACTACTTCGAGGCGGTGGCGCGGGGTTGTCCGAATCCCAAACTGGCGGCCAACTGGGTGACCACGGAGTTGGCCGGCGCCTTGGCGCAGGCCGGGTTGACGTTGGCCCAGAGCCCGGTTCCGGCGGCGGCGCTGGCGGAACTTGTCAGCCTGATCAGTGCCGCCACCCTCAGCGGCAAGATGGCCAAAGAGGTCTTCGCCGAGATGTTCCGTACGGCGAAAAGCGCCCAGGCGATCGTCTCCGAGAAGGGCCTGCAGCAGGTGACCGACAGCGGCGCCATCGGCGAACTGGCCCGGCAGGCGATTCAGGCCAGCCCGGGGGTCGTGGCCGAGGTGCGGGGTGGCAACACCAAGGCCCTGCAGTTCCTGGTGGGCCAGGTGATGAAACTGAGCCGGGGCAAAGCCAATCCGCAGCTTGCCGTGCAGGCGCTGAAGGATGAACTGGGCCGGGGACGGTGAACGGTGGACGGTGGACGGTGAACGGTGGACGGTGAACGGTGAACGGTGGACGGTGAACGGTGGACGGTGAACGGTGAACGGTGAACGGTGGACGGTGAACGGTGAACGGTGGACGGTGGACGGTGGACGGTG
>CAILUI010000303.1 GCA_903837355.1 uncultured Victivallales bacterium | reverse complement strand
TCACCGGCACGGTGAAAGCGTGAGAGCGTGATTGCGTGAGGGTTACGGCGCGTGTGCCGGCCGTCTGCCACGAATCCACGCTTTCACGTTCTCACGCGCTCACCCGTAGCGGGAACCGCGATCTTGGAACAGCCCTGGCCGTCCCCCCCTCTTGACTTTCCCTTTGCTCTGAGTTAGTATACTAATAGATACTAGCATTAAAGAAGGTGCTTTACATGTTTGCCATCTGTCATAGTCATTACTCGCTCCAGGCGGGCGTGGTGAGTCCGCAGGCCTGGGCGCGGGCGGCGGCGGAGCGTGGCTACACGGCCCTGGCCATTGCCGATGTTGACGGGCTGTATGGCGCCGTGGAGTTCACCCGAGCGGCCCGGGAGCACGGTTTGCGGCCGTTGCTCGGGGCCTGGCTGGAGTGGACGCCCGGGCGTTGGTACTCGGTGCTGGTACGTACGGAGGCGGGCTATCGGCAACTCTGTCGCCTGTTGACGGCACGGCATACCTGGGAACGCTTTGTGTTCCAGGAGGCTGCCGAGCGGGGGGGGATTGACGGGCTGCTGTTCCTGACGCGGTTCCCGGAGGTCCGCGCTGGGCTGGCGGCCGTTGTTCCCGCGGCCGGCCTGTATGCCCTGGCGCCCGGGGAGACGGCCGGCAGCGGGCGGCAGCCGCTGCTTTGGGATGCCCTGCCGACCAACCAGCCGCAACTGTGGATTCCGGAGGCGTGGTTCCTGCACGAGGATGAGCGTGCGGCGTTCGCTGGCTTGCGTGACGTGCGCCGCCTCTCCGGCCGCTATACCGACCTGACCGCGACGCATCCCGGCGCCGTGCTGCCGCTGGCCTGGGAGTGGCAGCAGCGCTATCCGGATCAGGCGGCAGCGACGGCGGTCGAGGCGGCCTGTACCTTTGAACTCACCTTCGGCAAACCCCTGTTGCCGCGTCTCGCCCTGCCGGCCGGGACCAGCGCTGAGCCGCATCTGCTGGCCCTCTGTCGGGAAGGGCTCGAGCGCCGCTATCCGGCCGGAACGGCCCGCCGCCACAGCGCCGAACAGCGCCTGGTAAAGGAGTTCGAGGTCGTCGTCCGCAACGGCTTTGCGGACTACTTTCTATACGTCAACGAGATCGTCCGCTTTACCCGCGCCCAACGCATTCCCGCCGGGGTGCGCGGTTCGGCGGCGGCCTGCCTGATCTCTTACCTCCTCGAGTTCACCCAGTGCTGTCCGCTCGACCATGACCTCTACTTCGAGCGCTTCATGAATCCCGGCCGCAAGGACTGTCCGGACATCGATCTCGATCTCGCCGATAACCGGCGCGACGAGGTCATCGCGTTCTGTTATCGGCGTTGGGGCGCGGATCACGTGGCCATGGTGGCCACGGTGCAGTTCTACCGGGCTCGCGGGGCGCTGCGCGATGCGGCGCGCGTACTGGGGCTGAGCGCCGAGCGTTTCCGGCGCGTCGATGCCGGCCAGGCGGAGTGCCCGGAGTTGTTTCGCCTGGCCGGGCTGTTTGTCGGTAAACCCCGGCACCTCGGGATCCATTGCGCCGGACTGCTGATTACACCCTGCCCGATCACCGATATCACCCCGCTGGCGCGGGCGGCCAAGGGCTTGCTCATCAGCCATTATGAGAAGGACCAGGCCGAGGCCATTGGTTTGGTCAAGATGGATCTGCTGGGCAACTCGGCACTGACGGTGATCGAGGAAGCCCGCGGCTGGCTCAGCGAACGGGGGGTGGAACTGCAGGAACCGGGGCCGGTGTACGACTATAAGGTCAACCGCCTCTTTGCCCGTGGCGATACCCTCGGCGTCTACCAATGCGAATCGCCCGGCATGCGCCAGATCTGCCGGGCCCTGGCGCCGGTTAACCCGAAAGAGACCGCCGCCGCCATCTCCCTGATCCGTCCCGGTCCGGCGGCCGCCGGCATGAAAGATGCCTTCATCCGCCGCCGCCGCGGGCTGGACCCGGTGCGCTACCTGCACCCGGCCATGGCCAGTTTCCTGGCCGGTACCTACGGGGTCATGCTCTATCAGGAGGATGTGATGAAGGTGGCCGTCCATCTCGCCGGCTACACCATGGCCGAAGCCGACTTGCTGCGCCGCGCCGTCAGCAAGGACCGTAACGGCGATGCCTTCCAGAAGGAGCACCAGCGCTTTGTCTTCCGCAAGTCGTCGGCCGCCGGCATTCCCGCCGCGCAGGCCGAGACCATCTGGGCGGCCGTGTCGCGCTTTGCGGCATACTCCTACTGCAAGGCCCATGCGACCGTCTATGCCCGCCTCGCCTGGCTCACCGCCCGCCTCAAAGCACACCACCCGCGGGAATTCTACGCGGCCGCACTCAATGGGCACAAGAGCATGTACCCAGCCCGCGTTTTCGTCTGGGATGCGCTGCGCCATGGCATTCCGGTGTTGCCCCCGGACATCAATGGCTCGGCCGTGCGCTGGACCCCGCAGTCACGGGGCCTGCTCGCCGGCCTGGGGATCGTACGTGGTCTGACGCGGCAGACACTGGCGACGCTGATCGCTGAACGCACGGCGCACGGCCGCTTCCGGGATCTGCGCGATCTGCGCGCGCGGGTGCCTTTCGCCGCCGGCGAGGCGGCGGCCTTGATCCTGGTCGGGGCCTGCGCGGTCTGGGGGCCGCGCGAAGCGCTGCTGCGCGAACTCGGCAGCGGTGACCGCCAGGGCCGCCAGGGCGTGCTGCTCCCGGCGGTCGCCGGCGACCGCCTGCCGCCGCTGGCGGCGTCACAGGTGGCGTTGACCGGTATCCCCTTCGGCATTCACCCGACGGACCTGTTGCCGCATGACGGCTTTTGTGCCGCGGCGGACATGCCCCGCTTTGTCAACCGGGAGGTCGTCATGATCGGCCTTCTCGACGCCGTCAAGCAGACCCAGGCCGAGGGCGAAGCAAACGCCGAGGAGCGCCTGATGAGTTTCGTCACTCTGGAGGATGCCACCGGCATCTACGACGCCATCCTCTTTCCCGCTACGCATCGGCGGCTCGGTGCCCTCTTCACCCATGCCGGCCCCTACCGGCTGCGCGGTCGCGTCCTGGAACAGTGGGGAACCTGTACCCTGGACCTGAAGGAGGCCGAAGCGGGGTGACGGAACCGGGACGGCGGCGCGGGAGGGCTGAAATCGGGAACGGGTACGGGAACCGGGGTCCGGGGAGGAGCTCGGGCACCGCCGAGTGCTGCGGGCCGGACGCGTACTCAGCGAAGCGCCAGAGGCACTGGGCCAATGGCACGGGCTGGGCGGCCGGCTCAGGAATCGCTATCAACAGGCCGCAGAGGAGGGAAGTCAGTCCGCTGCCGCGAGAGGTCTGCTACTCCGCCGTAGATCGGGCAGATGCGCCAGTAGGGGCTCTGTTCGGTCGGAGATCGGCAACCGCGGTAACGAAGCGCCGGGATCCGGGGGAAGTCCATGGCCCCGGCAACCCAAACCGAGGAGGATGGCGTGAAGGAACAAGACGTCCAACGGATCCGTGTAGCCAACCGGCAAGGTGCGCCGCACCCAAGCCCGGCAGGTGAACCGCGGGTGCATCCCGCGGGCATTCGTGGGTTGCCGGGAGGACTGGGCGATACCGGCGGCCGTCCTGACCTGGGGCGCCACCACCGGTCTGGGCGAACGCTGACCTGGGGCTTTCTGTTCGTTGCCAGCCTAGTGCTGGCCCACGCCGCGTCAGGCGTATTGGGTACATCAGCACGACGGTGACGAATTTCGCCACTGGCGACGTGGCTCTAAGCGGCCCGTCCGCAGCGACTACCGCGACGGTGACCGGAAGCGGTACGCCTACAACGTGGCGGTCAGCGGCATGACCACCAACGGCACGGTGATCGCGAGCATCGCGGCGGGCGAGGCCAGCGCCGCCGCCGGACTTCTGGCGGGTGCTGGCGCGGCGGCGGGGGACCGGGTCTCTCTCGAGGCCCTCGGCAGGAACGCCCAGACCGGGACAATGCGTGTAGCCGTCTGCCTGGACACCGACAAGCCGCTGGTCTGCTTCTCCGTAGCCAAAGCCTTCGACCGTAATGGCAACGAGATCAAGATCAGCTCCGCAGACCGCTGATCGAGGAGAGACGACGTGCGTAACCTCTTGCGACGAGTTGCGGCCATGGCCGCTCTGGGGTCGGCTCTCGGCGCGCTGGCAGCCGGGAACACACTGAGCGCGCCGCAGATCACCGTCACGGCCCTGCCGACCACGGTGAGCGTGCCGATCGCGCCGGCTGTGGACCGCCCGCTCGCGGCGCTGGGGTTCAGCCTGGAGTTCAATGCCTCATGTCAGCTACAGTGTAGGCCTGGGGCTCTTCACGGAGGCCTTCGGCGGTGACAGTCTGTCGCCGGCCACCGAGACGAGTCGCCCCCACGAGGCTGAGCAAGACGGCAACTGGAGCATCAGACATGTCCCCGGACCTGACCCGCGTGATACAGTTTCACAAGAGCGCCCCTCCGGCCGCGGCCGGCGGCCGGTCACGACCCGAAAGAAACACGGCTGGAGCGCGAGCGTCCACGGGTGCCCTGCACCCCGCGAGCTCTTGTTTCACAGGAGCGGCGGTTACCGCTGCGAAGCCGGCAGCGGCTACGGCCAGAGGCTGGATTGGTAAACCTACAGACCAGTCCCTGCACCCTCCACACCCCGCAGTCCAACAAGGAGCTCCGCACATGACACCTTCAGGAAACCGCGCGTTCCGGTACTGGTCCCACGGCTGGCTGGCTGCCCTGCTCCTGGCCGGGTGTACGGAGGCCGGGAAGCCCCGCCCCGCGGCGGCGCCCGCAGCCCGCGCCGCCGCCACCGTTGCCGCCACGCTGCCAACGCCAAACACCGCCGGCCCACAGCTCCTGACGGCACGAAACGCCTCGCAACCCACCCTGTGCGCCGAGGAGGACAACATCGCGGTACCCCTGTTTGCGGCCCCCGGCGTACGCACCCTTGAGATCACCGCGACACATCCGCAGGGCGATCTCCGCGACGACAACTGCGAGGCGAATTTCACGAACTGCGCGACGAACGACGCCCGCGACTTTCCCTTCACTCCGGAGACCCGCAAGCTGTTCGATGACGGCCGCACCGTGCTGACGGGTGTGCGCGTCGAACGCTGGTTCCTCGCTGACACCATGGCCGCGTCGCTGGCCGGGGGACGTACCTCCCCGGTACACTTCGTGCGCTTGATCCGCTGTATCGACTCGACCCGTCTTTTCCCCGAGGTCATGGTGATCTACATGGATGGCAACCTCCGGCTCAAGCCGCAAGCGCCGGCCGACAAGCCCAACCATGATACCTGCTTCGGCTCATCGGTGCTGATCGGCCCGGCGGATCCGAGCGCGAAACGCCCCGTGGCGCAGATTGCGAGCCTGGTCTACGACCCGGTTGCGGATCGCTTCGACCTGACGTACCGGGACGGCAGTACCGCCACGATTGCCGTGCACACGCTGAACCGTTCGCAGTTGACGATCCGCGTGGGCCTCGGCTACCCCCTGAGCAGCCGCCAGCCGGCGGCCATCTTCCGCAGCATGTTCGTGGCGGACGGCAATGCCGACGTCGATCGGATCCAGAGCAACGCCGGTACCGCGGGCATCCTTAGCTTCACCGAAGTCACCGGGCCGTACTTCACCTTTATGCGGGCGGTACGTTCCGTGCACAACACCTCCGCTCCCGACCTCAGGATAGGAGTCTGCAGCGAACCGTAAGCAGGTCCGCGCAGGCATCGCCGAAGCATTGCCCAACACGGTCCGCTGTCCTTGCATTTGGGGTCGTCCGGATGCTATACTCGCCTGGGTTTCTCGAGCTGCGTAGACGAGGCGAGGTGCGGCATGAACGATACGTCCGACGGGCGTTACCGGGACATGGAGACGCTGATCGCGGCACACCATCAGGCGCTGATCGGCTACTTCCGGCTCAATCTCTGGTGTGACCAGCAACGGGCGGAGGATGCCGCACAGGAGACGTGGAAGAGAGTGATCAAGCGCTTCCACAACCCACCCGATTCACCCACTCGAGCAGGCTATAACGCAGACGTGGGTGCCTTCTACACGTGGGTAGTGGCAGGCTTTGCGACGTACATTGTCAGGCAGCTACAGAAGAAGAAGAAGACGGAGGTCGTCCTGCCGCCGCCCGGTCCCGGTCCCGAGCCACCGCCCGAGCCGGTGGATCAGGCCCCCGGGCCTGACGAGATGGCCCAGATCGAGGACGACTTGCTCATGCAGACGACCTCCTTCCGCCAGGTACATCGGCTGGTCTTCCACTGCGGGGGCTACCCGCACCAGCAACTCGCCTACGGGTTCTCCGTGTGCCTGAACAGCCACCCCAGTAACCGTGGCATGGAGGGGGCCCCTGCACAGGTCGGCTACCAGCACGGGGGTACGGCGCTGGCGAAACTAGCGGACCAGTACGTGCTGGAGTTCGTGCGACAGTCGGGAGTGGCGGACGTGCACCGGCTGGAGGCGGACCTTGAGCCGCTGCGGGAGCGACTGCAGGTCAGCGTCCGGAAGCTGGTGCGCACAGACCCCGCCTCCGCGGAGCTGTTCAAGCCCATCGCCGACCGCGAGGTCGCCGACACCTGCCTGCGCGACTACCATGTGGGTCCCACGATGGTGGGCAAGAAGCGCGTGGGCAGCAAGCGGGCTTTCCCGGCGGCTATTGCCGACTGGTGCTACAAAGTGAAACTGCGCGTGCAGGCCCGCGTGAGCAAGGACGACGACGAGAGCGCGGACGAGGCGACGGCAGAGGCCGCGGCGGTCGTCCCGGCCGCCCCCCCTGACCAACCTCTGACGCTCCCTGTCTGTAGACGTTGCATGCTGCGGCATCTGGCCCCCTGCGACGACACGGCAGCCCACGACGAGTAAACGACGGCACGGTGGATCGTCCGTAGAGCTGCGGTACGGAGAATGACGATGGCAAGCGACTCGGCCCATCCCAGCCTGGAGGTTGCCCTCCGCTACGTGGCGGATCGACCCTCCGACGCGGAGCGTCTGCACATTGACCTGCACCTGGCGGACTGCGAGCCGTGCCGAAGCGAGATTCGGGCCCTGCGCCAGCTCCGCGAGCACGGCGCGGCGCCCTACCTGTCCTGGACGGCTGCCGACTATGGACGCGCGTACCGGCACTGGCAGTTGGCCAAAGCCCTGCGCCAGATGGGGGACGCTTCCGCTCCCGATGTCGTCCGCCGGGCGCTCCGCTGGCTGAAGCGCCTGGCCACCGGCGCCGGGCAGGATATCAAGGTCCTGCTTGACGGCGCGCGGAGCCTGGCGGCGGCGACGGCACACGTACCCACGGGCTGCAAACTGGTACACCAACTCGCCTATGCCGGCGTCGGTTCCCCCGAGGAGGTGGGCCGCCTCAGGCAGCACCTTGAGCGCGGCAACGAGTTGCTCCTGGAGGGCCGCGCCGAAGAGAGCACGGGCGAACTGCTCCAGGCCGTGGCCATCGACGCCCGTTGCCCGCAGGCGGCGGTGGCCGAAGTTCACCAACACGGGATGCGTGTCCTCCAACTGCTGGTGGACAGCCGCCGGCGCCGGGTTGCCGTGAAAGTCTACGCCGCTCCCGGCGGCTCCCTGCCCTCACTCTCGGCCCTCCTGGCGCTCGATGCGGCCGTGCCGCCGCGGGTCGTCGAGTTCCTGCCGATCGAGGGCGAGGCCGCGGTCGTGGCGGAGTTCGATGACGTGCCGGACGGGGTCTACGCGATCGAACTGGACGGCGAGGACAGCCTGGATGTGACCCTGGGGTCCGGGGCATGAGGCAGCCCCCGTCGTTCGGCCAGACCGCCGCCGGTGCCGCTTCCGCCGGCCCGCGAACCGGCGCGTCAGCGCCGGCCGTGCCGCGGAACGGTGACCAGCCTGGGGCGCCCGAGCCGCACCTCTACCCGCCGGGGACCGTACTGGGCGGGCGCTACACCGTGCTCGCACTGCTCGGCAGGGGCGGCTTCGGTGTCGTCTACCAGGCCCGCTGCCACGATACCGGTGACATTGTGGCCCTCAAGACACTGCGCAACGAGCTTATGGACAGCGCCGCGCAGCGGCAGTCCTTCCAGAGAGAGGCCCTGACCTGGACACAGATCGAGGAACACCCGTTCATCCTGCCGGCACGCTGGGTGGAGGTCTTCTCCGGCCGCCCCTTCGTCGCTACGGACTACGTCGCTCCCGATGGCGCCAAGCGCGTGACCCTGCTGGATCATCTGCCTGGCAACCGGGAGCCCCTGGAGCTGGGGCAGGCGCTGCGCTGGGCGGTCCAATGCTGCTACGGCATGGAACACGCCCGGGCCTGCGGCATCCGCTGCCATCGCGACCTGAAGCCGGCTAACATCCTGATCACCGCGGAGCGGACGGCGCGGGTCAGCGACTTCGGCCTGGCGGCCGTCGGCAGCCCGCCAACGACGGAGCGGGCGGGGGGCACGCTGGGGTATAGCGCACCGGAGCTATACCGTGGCGAGCCGGGCGACGTGCGCAGCGACGTGTACTCCTTCGGCCTGGTCCTCTGGCAGATGGCCACCGGTAGTCAGGAAACGCCCTTCTGTGCCTGCCGGGACGAGGAGGCGGTGTACGACCTCCAGATGCGTGGACTCGTGCGGGGCGTCGAGGGCCCTCTGGACAGCGCCGTCCGGCGCTGCCTGTCGCCCTGTCCAACACAACGCTTCCCGGACTTCCGCGCCCTGCGGGAGGAATTGGCCGTTCTCCTCCGCAGGCATGCAGGCCAGAGCGTGAGCGTCCCGCCGGTGGCGCCGCGCGGAACGGCATTCTGGTACAACAAGGGTCGTACCCTGTGCTTGCTCAGCCACTTCACGGAGGCCATCCAGTGCTTTGACCGCGCGCTCGACGCAGACCCGCACAACGCGAACGCTTGGAACAACAAGGGCACCGCGCTCCGAGCCCTGAAGCGGCACCGCGAAGCCATCGGCTGTTTCGACCAGGCCCTGGCCCGTGAGCCACGAAACCCCTATGCCTGGACCAATCGCGGTTGCTGCTGGGAGGACCTGGAGCAGTATGACGAAGCCCTGGCTTCGTTCAGACGGGCGCTGGAGATCGAGCCCCACCTCGGCTACACCCTGAACCATCAGGGAAGCGTCCTCGTTCACCTGCAGCGCTACACGGACGCCGTATGCTCCTTCAGCGAAGCCATCCACATCGACCCCTATGATGTGGTGGCCTGGAACAACAAGAGCAATACGCTCAACCAACTCGGGCGCTATGAGGAGGCGCGACGTTGCGCGCGTCAGGCACTGGCCATCGATCCCCTCTACAGTCCGGCCCTGTACAACCAGGCGATCAGCCTGAGCCAACTGGAGCAGTACAATGAAGCCCTGGACTGCTGTGCCCGGGCCCTGGCCCTGGACCCCACGCTCAGCGGCGCCTGGGTCGTGAGCGGGTACTGCCAGCGCCGTCTCGGGAACGGTAAGAAAGGCATCGAGAGTCTGGATCGCGCTCTGGCCCTGGATGACCGTAACGCCCGCGCCTGGCACCACCGGGGCTGCTGCCTGTCGGATCTCGGGCACCTGGATGACGCCATCCGTGACTACGATCGCGCCCTGGCACTACGCCCCCGCTTCGCCGACGCATGGTTCAAGAAGGCGGAAGCGGAGACCGACTTGGGCCGCGCCGAGGCCGCCGCCAGTTGGCGCCATTACCTGAAACTGGCCGCTGGCGATCCGGCGCAATGTGCCTGGGTTACCGCCGCCCAGGAACGCCTGGCCGAGTCGCTGCAGCGCACGGGCGAGCCGGACGCGCCGAACCATCCCCGTTAGGGATGTCGCACGACGGGGGAATGCATGGGCCTCAGGATCCTCAGAATGCCGGCGGTGCCAGGCAGCACGATGACCGAGATCGTGACCCACCGCCAAGAGGTATTCCTCGGTCCCCTTGACCCTGGCGCCGAGGGCCAGGCGGCGGCTGGCCTCGTGACGCCGGACCGTGGCGACGGACCGCACTCCACTCGCCTCTGGCAGGAGGACGAGCTCTGCTTCATTGAGGATCTCGGCGGCAGGCTGGTCACCGAGGTCGATGGCCAAGCGCTGGCAGGGCGCAGCAAGGTGCGCTTCGCGCCGGGAGCGCTGATCCGTACCGGCGCCGTGTGCTGGACGGCGGTGCCCGCGGACTGGCTGTTCCTGCGCCACGGCCAGACGATCCTGCTGGCGCCCTACATCCGAGCGTTCAGCTATGCCACCGTGCACTGCGGTGTGCCGCTTGCCGGTCCCTTCACCGTCAGGAACCTCGGGCCGGACGCCGCGCCCGCCTGGGACTGCCTGGTGCAGGTGGTCGGTGCCAGCGAAAGGCTGCGCCTGCGCGTGCCTGCCCTGGCGCCGCGGGCTACAGCGGTCCTGCCGCCTGCCGAACTCCGGTTGGACGCGGATCGGCTGCGTGGCGTGGTGGACCCCTGGCGGACGCAACTGCGGGTCCAGGCCCAGTCCGGAGAAGCGCCTGTCGAACGGGACGTCCACGTGCTCGGCCTCTGGGACTGGCCCTGCAGCCCACCCCTCTGGCGGACGCTGGCGGCCTATGTCTCACCCCGGAGCCCGGTCGTGCAGCAGCTCGCCCAGGAAGCCACGGAGTGCCTGCAACGACAGCACCACGTCGCCTCGGTCGGAGAGCTGCTGCGCTCAGGCCGGCCAGACGCCGAGCGGCTCTGCCTGGAGGCGCTGTTCACGGTCCTCCGTGACCGCCGGCACATCGCTTACGCCGGCCCCCGCCAGGAGCAGTTGCCTGACGGGCAGCGCTACCAGGCCATCCTGCCGCCGCATCGTATCCTCGCCAACCAGGGGACGGCGGGCAGCGCCACCTGCCTGGACCTGGCGGCGCTGCTCGCCGCCGGTCTCGAATACCTCGGAGTGCTCCCTCTGCTCCTGCTGACGGGCGCCACGCGCCAGGCCCCGAGCCATGCGTTGGCAGGGTGCTGGACGGGGCCCGCACCGGGGTCGCGAGCGGTCACCGAGGACCTCCAGTACCTGCGCCGGGAAGGGCTCGCCGGACGCCTGCTGGTCGTGGAAGCCACGGGCGTCGCGCGGGCCTTCCAGGCAGACCCGCTCGCGTTCGCCGACGCTGTCGCCGCGGCCAGGAATCGCCTGGCCGCGACGCCGTGGGCCTGCGCCGTCGACATCGGGGCGTCCCGGCCGCCCTACGGCTCCATCACGCCGCTGGACAGCCCCTTCGACCCCGCGGTCGCCCGGGCCTATGGTGAAGCCTGGAAGCTGGCTCGCCGCAAGCGCCGCGAGTCGGTGGAGATGGCGCACCTGCTGGGCGGCCTGCTGGCGGCCCGGGGCGACCTGCTCGCGACACTCTGTGCCAGCGCTCGCGTGGACCCTGACGCGCTGTTCGGCAGACTCCTCGACGTCCTGCCGGCAGCGGACGCCGACGGCGAGCCCGGACCTACCCGCAACGTCTGCGAATGCCAACGCCTGGCTGCCGACCTGGCCTGGCGCGGGGGCTCGCGTTCGGTGCGCGAGCCGGATCTGCTCTGGGCCGTGCTGCTGAAGGCCCCGCACAGCCCTGCCTTCCAACGCACCTGCACCGCGATCGGCCTCGACCTCGGCGCGCTGACGGCCGCGCTCAAGCGCTCGTATCCGTGCCCCCAGGGCCTGGTCAGCTCCGCGCTCCCCTGCGCCCGGCCGACCTGAGCAGACCCTTGCCGCCGCGCTGCCGTAGACGCGCTGCGGACCCGCCACGCGCCGCCGCCGTCGGCAGCGAAAGAAAATCTCCCAGCAGCCGCGAGAGGTTCACTATACCCCTGTAGTTGGTGCAGACGGGTCACTGGAGCAACTCTCGCAAGGCAGGTCGGAACAAGGAGACTGGCGATGCTGGAGATGATCATCGGAATGGCACTGGCACTGATCGCGTGGCCGCGGGGGTGGAAGGCCTGGGGATTGCTTCCGGCACTGGTCCTGGTAGGCATCTGGCTGGCTGCGAACCAGGGTCTGCGGCTCCCCGAGGAACTGGCGGAAGCTCTGGTCGGCCCGCTGCTCATCGTCGATCTGGGCTGTCTCGTCGCCCTGACCTTCATGGCAGCCTGCGGACGCGCACAGCGTCACACCAACAAGCGCCCGCTGCCGGCACTGGTGTCGGCAGGGCGCCGCAACTGAAACCCCGAGGTGGCCGTCGGCGGCGCGCTGGCCCGCGGCAGATCGCACAAGAAATAGACAATATGGCACTGGTAATCTGCAGCCGGCCGCAATACTGTCAGCGTCGTGCGCTCGGAACAGGGTGCACGGCACGGGCTTGCGGCTATACTGCCGACGGCCGCTGCGGCCGCGAGGCGGACCGTGCCATGGCGAGAGGCCAGACGGGAGCGCGCTGCAGACTCCGCCAGGAGTGGGGCGAAACGAGAGTGGGCGCTGGGCCGGGCGTAACCCCCGGCCGGCAGGAGATGGCAGCCGCAAGGGGTGCGCGAGAGCCGTTGAGGGAGACCCTATGCCGCGAGAGGTAATAGCCCCCGCCAACGCCGGGCCAAAGGCCCAGGCGGCACGCCTCGAACACCCCACCTGCATGGGGTGCCACCGCGACACCCCCGGCCGGCAGGTCTCAGCCCTGCGTAACGCCGCCGTCTGGATCGCGGCCTGGATGCGCTCGAGCGTCGCCCAGGCCCATCCGCCGCCCAGTGGCGAGATGAGCCTCGTCCGCGCCGAACCGGACTGCGATGGCTGTCGACTCGAGCCGCCCTTCCAACGCGATACCGACCTTCCACCCAAGGTCCTGTCGTCCCTGCGGCAGGTCGCGGCGAGCTTCACCCTGAGTAGCCTCGAGGTCGAGGCGACCCTGACCCAGCACGCCTTTGGCTGGCTGTTCCCCGAGGTCCACCTCGATGCCGGGAGCGGGCTGCGTCTGGGGTCGCCCGCACGGCAGGCGCTGATCGTGGCCAACAACCTCGTGCAGGCCGCCAAGCCGGGTCCGGCACTGATCGGCGTGGCGGCCGACGACGTCCAGGCCGCCTGCCTACCCTCGCTGCTTGCCCTCAGCCGCGCCTTTGGCGATGACAGCGCGGCGGGCGGCGGGATCTCGGCCGCCGACCTGGTGACGATCCACTGGCTGCATAGTGGCGTCCGCGACATCTACGGCTACAGCCCGCCGAACAGCCGTGGGCGCGGCGCCGTCCGACCACCGCCGCAGATGAACCTGCGGGCGCCGCTGCTCGGACTGCTGGGCCTCTTTACGACGCTGCTGCTGATCGGCGGGGTCGCCGCCCAGAATGGCTATGCCTTGCTACTGGGGCTCTTCGCCCTGGCCGGCGCTGTCTATGTATGGTTCCGCGTACGGCCCCCGGCAGCCGCACCCGCCCCGAGCACGGGCCCGACGCCGTGGACCACGCTGCTGGAGCACGCTAGGTCGGGGCCGCAAGCCGAGGCCTACCGGGCCGCCCTCGAGGGACTGCGCCGGGCGGACCTGCTGGATCAGGCCGCTTGCCTGTTCGACGGCACTGCGGCCACCGACATCAAGACGGCGGCCGCGACCCTGCGCGGCATCCACGCCACGCCCTGCGGCGACGCCGTCATCAAATGGATCGCCCGCCAGGCGGCACAGGCCGCCACTGCCGAGACCCTACCGCGCTTCTGCGCGCTCGGCGAGGAGCTCCTCCGGCAGGATATCGCCGAGGAGGCTATGGGCTACGCCAGCACCTGCCGAGGCACGGACATCGTCGGGCTCCTGGTCACCGAACTGCTCTGCGCTATCCCCGACCGCGGCGAGGACAGCCGGCTGTGGGAACTGGCCGCCGGCCAGGCCACGCTACAGACTACCGGCTTCTACGACGTGGAGTTTTTCCCGCATCTGCTGGCCGAGATGATGCGGCGGGCCGCAACCCTGGAGCAACGCACCCCCTGGCCCGTGCTGGCAGCACGGTATATCCTGCGTTGCCGCGACCTCGCCACGACGCTCCTGATGTGGCGCCCCCTGATCAGCCCCTTCTGGCACCTGCTGCCCATCCGCCTGCTCGCGGCCGGACTGCCGCCCGGCGGCCGCCCGGCAATCCGCTTCCCCTCGCGGGCTGGGTGCTCGCTCAGCAGTCTCTGCACTCAGATCGAGAACTCCCATCGCGCCTTTAAGGTCAAAGACGATCCCGGTGACGACGGAACGACGCCGACGGACGGTCCCCTGGCGTCGGTCGCAGCGGAAGCCCTGGCGGTCATGACGCGCCCTGACTTCCTGCCATCGCTGGAGCTTCTCCTCTCCCGGTATGAGCAGAAGGCAGCGAACCCGCCGCCCCGGCCCGCCGCCCCGCCCTCGGCTCTCGACGAGCTGATCGCTCAGCAGTTACCCAACGCGCAGAGGGCCCGGCACACGCAGAACCTGATCGACCGGCTGCTCGGCGGAGCCCCACCGCCCGCCCCGGGCCCCGCGCGGCCGCAACCCCCACCGCCGCCACCGCCGGGGGGAGCGCCCACGGCAACCGCGGGGAGCGGCGCCGCAGCGCGCCCGGCGGCACCGCCCGCGGCACCGAAACCAAGAAAACGGCATGCATTGAGAAAACACTAGCGTGCCGCCCTCAGGCCTTGACAAAGAGACCCAGAAAGGAAGCGACCCGCCATGCCAACCCTACAGCCACAGCAGTTCCGCCAGGCAATGACTGTACCCACACCCGCGGAGTCCGACGCGCCCTGGGACTTTGCCGATGACGACGCCTGGGTCGAGTACATCAGCGACCTCAAAGAGGATGGCGCTCTGGACATCTGGAATACTGACGTTCGGCCGAGCCTGACCGCCAAACCAGACGGAACGCAGCCCCTTGACCGCGTCCGTGCCGCCCTCAAGGAGGTGCAGACGTTGGTTGTGCGCGACGGGCGCGGCGATGCGGTCATCGATCCGGTGACCCGCGAGCCCATGCGGGAGCCCCGCTTCCTGAACCGCGATAAGGCCCTGGAGATGATGGCGGCGTGCGCGATCGCCCAGACGAACCTGGTGTTCCTGGGTCCGCCCGGAACCGCCAAGTCCCTGCTGGTCCGCAGCTTCGCGCAGAGCCTGGGGGTACGCCCCATCGACGTGCCGATCAAGGACGAAGACAAGCTGGCCAGACTGGCCGAGGTGCCGGGCCAGCCACGCCAACGCCGGCGCCTGTTCGAGTACCTGCTGACCCGCTTCACGACTCCCGAGGAGTTGTTCGGCGGCACCGACATCAACGTCCTGCTGAAGAGCGGCGCCTTCTGCCGGCGGACAACGGGGATGCTGCCGCAGGCGGACATTGTCTTCCTCGATGAAATTTTCAAGGCCAACAGCGCCATCCTGAACTCCCTCCTGTCACTGACCAACGAACGCATCTTCTATAACATGGGACAGGCCTTCAAGGTGAACCTGGCCTTTACCGTCGGGGCCTCCAACGAAACGCCGGACGAGAGCGAGCTCGGCGCCCTCTACGACCGTTTCCCGATACGCGTGCCCTGCCATCCGATCCCGGAGGATGAGGATGAGGCCGCGAAGCTGGTCGATGCCGGACATCGATTCCATAGCTATGGGAGTCTTGGCAACAAGAGTTTACGCATCTCGCGCAAAGCCTGCCTGAATGATATCCGACTGCTGTCGAAGGTACTGCTGGGCGGCGCCTACGGTGGCACAACGGCGTTTCCAAAGGACAACCCGGAGTTCCGCAAGGCCTTTCTGAAGATGTTCCTGACCATCCGCCGCGAGTACGGTGTCTCAGACCGTACACCGAGCCTGCTGCTGCGCGTCTGCCGCGCCCTGGCGCTGCTGGAGAAGGCGGAGAAACTGTCCTACCGCCATCTGCGGGCCTGGGCCTATGTAGCCCCCAAGTTTGAGGAGACTGGACGTCTCCAGAAGATGGTTCATTCCATGATCGTCGGCTGGGATCCCGGAGCGCAGACGGACAGTCTCTTCGACCGGGCGTGAGAAGCACGCCGCTGCCGACAGCGGGTGTCGCATAGTCCCCTCTGGGAGCACTGTACGCCGCCCGCACCGCGCAGAACCACTGTCCCACCCCCGTGGAATCGTGTGCACACAAGAGGACGGCCATGCCGATAACGGAACTCACGGACGAGCGCTGGCCCGGGCCCGCGAAGCTGATCGAGGATCTTGAATGGTTGCTCGACGGCAAGCCGCTTAACCTGGGGCCGCAACCGACCTCCTATGAGAGGCTCCTGCAGGCGATGGTGCGCAGTCGTCGCTGGCGGACCCTGGACGCTCAGGTCCGCCGCTGCCGGCGTAGTATCCGGAAGGGGACAACCGCGAGCGGCCAGCTCGCGCGCCAGCGCGCGGAAGCCCAGGCTGCCAGCATCCGCACCTTCGCCCTCCGCTCCCTGGCCTACCGCCTGGTCCATTTCGCGCTGGGCGCACAGCCCGATGCCGCGGTGGACACGCAGCAGATAGGCGATGGTTTCGATGCGTGGCAAGGCCAGAACGAGCCCATCATCGATGCCTACGTCCTGGTCGGCGCCGCGATCGCCATGCGCGCCAAGATGGACTGGTGCCTCGACCTGTGGCTGAACCGCGAACTGATCGTCGCCTGTCTCCGCGGTGCCTGGGACCGGGAACCCCACGAACCCCGGCCACTGCTGGTCATCCCCCAGGAGGGCGAAAGGCAGCAGCGACTCCCCGGCGACCAGTCCTGGGTGCGCGCCATCACGACCAAACAGCGTGAAGACCAACTGAAGGATGTCCTGACCCCGGAATGGGCGCTCTGCTTTGAGGAGGGAATCCAGGGCCTGAATGCGGATGGCGTGCGGAATCTGAAACTCGAGGCGACGGCGAGAACGCTGGGGCTCGACCACATTGTCAACGGCAAGCCGCTCATCTGGGAGCACCACCTGACCAGGCGTCCCATGGTCCGCCAACGTATCCTGTGCCTGATCGTGGTCGGCGCCGAACAGCGCGGCGAGAGCGCCCCTGCCCGGGAGGCCCATGTGCGGGCCCGCCGCCTCGCCTTCCGCCTGCTGGTGACGGCAGCGCTGCAGGTGCCGCATGAGGTGGTCGAGGTGGAGGTGGCCTGGCTTGAGCGGCGTGACGACCAGTGGACCGGCGGCTCCTTCCCGCTGCAGTCCTTGTCCGTGGATCCTGATCCCGCCGAGAGCTGGCAGAACGTGGCCGCGGTGGACCGCCTCCTGCCCCATCTTTTTGTGCGTGGACCGGAAGGCGAGGCCGCGAGAGTGGGCCGCGAGCACCGTATTTTGCGTGAAGCCCCAAGCGTCTGCATCGAACGTCTCGTTGGCAGTCGGCTGTTTCACGGCGTCACGACGGCGGTGGTCATGAGAAACGAAGAACGAGCCCTCTGCTTGCCGTCCCCGGCCATGCCGCTACCACGGCTGGGCGCGGGCGCCAACACCGTGCTGCTCACCACCGTGGCCGAGGACGAGGACGCCTATCGCGGCGCGGGCTTCCGTGATCTGGTCAGCGCCGGTGTGGCGGGCCTACCGTTGCCGCCGGCGGCTGAGGACGAACTGATTCGCACCTTCATGACGATGCTCATCGGACCGAGCGTGGCCAAGGGCGGGTCGATGCGCGGACGGTAGCGTGTCGCACTGAGGAAGGCAGGGGGCAATGAGTTACATCAAGTTCGAGTCCTTGGACGATCTGCTGGCGTACCTCCGCGCCTGCGAGGCGAACGAGACCTGCCTCGGCGGGGAGACCGACCTGTATACGAAGGTCTACCTGTCGTCCTGGCGGCCGCCTGCGGCGAACGGCAGGGAGAGCACGCTCTACGCGATCTACGTGCCCCCGGACTACGAGGCCAAGGTGGCGGCGGACTTCCTGCACGGCGGCACCCTCGAGACGGGCCCGACGCCGGGCGACCCGGAGGGCCTTGGTCGCCTGCTCCGACGGCTGCCTCTCCGTGCCCGCCGTGACCCGCCACGGCACATCCCGGCGCTCGTGGTCGCGGCCCGCGTGGCGACGGGCGCCGACCTCCAAGCCCTGCAGCAGCGCCTGCACCAGGCCTGGCGCGGGATCCCCCGGCAACAGCATGCTGCCAGCACCTTCTACAAGCTCACCGAGGGGGGGCAGACGTGTTGGCTGGTCGTGCACGTGGAAGGGGTCGAGCCGTGGTTCAGTGGCAAGCAGTGGTGCAGCGATCACGAAGCGTCGGGTCTGCTTCTGTTGACGCCCCCGGATGCCTGCGAGGAACTGCGTTCCCTGTTCGTCCAGTGGAACTACGAGTACCCCAAGCCCCAGGAGTTCTACCTTCTTGACGACGTGAACCGGGACACGGACGCCCTGCTGCTATGCACGGCCGGAGCGGCGCTGCAGCCCGGGGCCGCTGCTACCCGTGGCGATGCGCTCTGGTACACGTCGGAATGGCATGTCATCACCGAGCGGCAGGGCAGCCGCTCCGACGAGATCTGGGGAACCGAAGGCAAGCCTCTGCCAACGGTCAGCGACCTGGCGGGCCAAGCCTTGGCGGAGCTTTCGGTGGATCTGCCCATGGCAGTGGGGGTCACGTACAAGGCGGTTGGCGCGACTTCACAACTGGAACAGCGCATCAGCGCCAAGGAGCACGAGCTGGAGGATCTGCACGCCCGGCACAGCCGTCTGCTCCATGCCTCGCGGCGCCGCGAGTTTGTCCCCATCTACACGTTCTGCCTTGACGACGACGACCGGCGTGCCACCTCTGGGCTAAGCGCTCCCGATCCCTTGCCGAGGAAACTCGAGCACTTCCTGCGTCGACCCCTGGGCGAGCTGGACCAGTACGAATACGTGCGCGGTAGCGCGGACGGCAAGGACATCCACTACGTGATCGGGACGATCGCGGTCGCGCCGGGCGCCGCCCTCGCCGTACCGTGCACCGAAGCCTATCTCCAGGACCAGCGCTGGCTCGACTGGGGGTTGCCCCTGTTCGTGCGCTCCGACTGCTCACTGGTCCCGGATATCGAAGAGCAGGACATGGCCGAGAAGCTCGGCGGTGTACTCCGGGACGCGCGGGTGCGGGACGGGGCCAGGGCAGTGCTGGCGAAACCCAGCGCCCAAGGGGTCCATGACGCGCCGACGACGGGGGCGATCCGGGCGCCTGCCGACACCCAGGAAGTCGATGGCTTGCAGACCTTGGATCTGCTGGTTCTGCCGGAGGGGGTCCGCCTCACTGAGTGCCTGAGTTACATCAACGACCACGGCGATGGTCCAGCGGCCATCGCGATCGCCGCACAGCAGTCCCTGGAAGCGACCTTCGCGGTGCAGCGCATCGCGGTTCCGGAGTGGCTCTCAGTGGCCCAGCGCGCGCTACACGAATACTCTAACGAGAGAGTGACCACGGCGGAGGAGAAGTGGGAGGCACTGCGGAAGAGCGTGCGGGAAGTCCAGTTCGACACGGCTTTCGTCAACCTGGTGCTCGAGGTCACCCGTGAAGCCTACGGTGCGGTGCCGCAGAGTTGGGGGGAGTTCGTACGGCGCGTCTGTGCCATCAACGAGCTCCTGGCAGCGCAGAAGCTGGTGGCCTGGGGGGAGTGGACCGGGTCGGAACTGGACCGCGCGGAGCGCCTCGCAACTCTCGACGTAGCGCTGCTGGAGGTCGGTCCCGAGATCGCGGCCAAGACGCAGGAGCTGGAAGCCCTATTGGCGAAGGTGGACCTGGAACAGGCCGCCGTCGTGCCCAAAATCCAGGCCCTCGCCAAGCTCCGCGACGAACTGCAGCGCAAGCACGCGGCACTGCTGAAACTAGTGCAGGAACTGGAGGAGCAGATCGCTGCTGCCGAGGCTGACAAGGCCAAGCTCGAGGCGGCGACTGCCGATGTCGTGAAGAAGACGGATGAGCTCAACAAAAAGCGCCTTCAGGTCGAGGCGGAACGGCAGCGCCTGGACGCCGAGAAGACAGCCCATCAAAAGGCTTCTATCGAGCTCCAGAAGAGTAAGTTAGAGCTTGACAAGTCGGGGCAGGATCTGCAGAAGGAACGCGAGACTAAGGTGGCTGCGGTGTACGCGCTCGACAGCGCCATCGGTAAGGCCCGCGACCTGGCAAACCACCACCGCCCACGCGTCGCGCCACCGCCACCGCCACCCAGTCTGATGGAACGCCTTCTCGGCAGGCGGAAGAAGTGACTCCCAGCAAGAGCAAGACCCCATGAGTGATCACGAGACCTCAGCGAACCCCCTTGATGCCGACCTTGAGGCGCTGGCGCAGCAGCAGAGCCGCGACACCGCGACGCTGGAACTGCGCTGTGCCGACCTGCGGCAGCGAGTGAACGACGAGCTGGCCACGCTGTTGGACCCGGGAACCGGCACGCAGGATGAACTGGCGGCCGCGTTCGCCCCCGAGTTGCGGGAGTGGGCAGATATCCTTACGGAGGCCCTGTTTGTTGAGCCTGAGCAGTCCGCCGCGGCCATGTCGTTTGAGGATCTCCTGAACCGGCCCGGCGTGGCTGCGGCTCTGGCGCGGTTACCGCTGGGGTGGGTCGAGACTGACACGCTGCTGGGATTGCTGCTCCCGGCCTGGCGGGCGCGTCTGGGCCTGGAGGCACGGAAGCGCGCAGGGGTCTATACGCAGAGCGCTCTGGATGCCTGGCAGCGCGAGGTGGAGCGGCTGCAGCACGGCCTGCTCAACGCCATGGCGGAACACCGACACGGCTACGGACAGCTCTACACACCTGCCCCCGAAACGCCGGGGCCGGAGGCCGAAGCAGCGCCCGGACCGGATGTCGAGGTGCTGGCCCGTGATCTCCTGGCACTGATGAAAGAGCCCTTGCTCGCGCACAGTGCCTTCACCCGCGAGGTCAGGCAGCGCGAACGCTGGTGGCTGACCGACACGAGCTCCGAGGACCGCCAGGCCCTCGATGTCTTCCGTTGCGTGCCCGCCCCCCAGCCCTGGCACCGCGTGCTGTGGGCCCGTTGGCGGCGCGTCTTCGCACGGCAGGTCGAGGAAGCCGATCCGGCCGAGACCGCCGCCCTCGCCGTGCTGCGGAGTCTGCCCGACGTGCCGCGTGACCCGACGATCTGGCCGGCCCTGCGGAACGGGTTCAACCGCTATCGGCTGGACGCTGAGGCTCTGCGGGAGGCTGTCGCCACGCTCAGTGGCAAGGTGAAGATCAGAGAGCAGCGACAGCACGACCTGAAGGCCGCCGTCACTGACGCCGGCGCGCTGGACACCGCCGCCGTACACGACACCCTGGCGCGCAGTCAGCGAGCGCGCGACCACGTCGGCGAGCTGGAACGCAGCGCAACCGGGGGAGCCATGCCGCAACCGGCATGAGCTGTGGGGGGATGCCATGGCATCGGGAACAAACACCGCGCAATCGGCCACCTCGTCACGTCGGGCCTTGGGCCTCGGTCTGGCGCTTCCTGCCGTCGTCTGGATGGCCGGCCACGCCGTGCCAACGCTTTACGACTACGCCGTCCTCGGCATCGTGCATCGGCTGGTGCTCCCGACGCTGGGGCTGGCGCTCCTGGGAGCAGGCGCGCTGTCCTGGGTGCGCCAGGACCGCGCGGGCGTCTTCCGGGCGACGCTGCTGTTCGTCCTCGGTCTGATCTGCAGCACGCTGCTGGTCTTCAACCTCTGGTACTTCAGCCCTTACTGTCTGGCGCTGGGGGTCACCATGCTGCTCTGGCGTGTCCGCTGGCTGGGGTGGTCCACAGCGCCCCGCACGGCACGTCTGACCGTGCTCACTACGGCTCTCGCCCTTGGCGGCCTGGCCTGGGACTGGCGCGGCTGGCGTCCGGAACTCGACAATCGCTTCGGCTTCGGATTGCCGCCGCTGGGCGACCTCGTCACGATGCTGTTCCTCCTGCTGTGCCTGGCGTTCCTGCTGTGGCTCTGGCGGCAGCGGCTCGTGCTCTACTCCGACCTGTTCAACCGGGCGTTGCTGGAGCACATGATCGAGCGCGACCCACGTTGCACACTCTACTTCGATGCGGTGCGGGCCCTGACCCGTTGCCACCACCCCGCTGCACGGGAACCTGTCGCCGGACTCTCCCGCTTGCCATCTTGCGTAGCGACACCCTCGCCGGAGTACGACTCCGTCTGGCAGTACCTCCGGCGGTTCCTGAAGGGCCTGCTGCGCGCCATCACCGACCGTGCAAAGCAGCTCTGGGTGCGGATCTACCGTGGCCCACAGGCCGCGGCACCCACCGCGGCGGAGAGCGCGGCACCGGCCGTGCCTCCCATCATCGATCAGGGGTGGGATCTGGCCCTCGCCATGCTCAGAAGCAAGACCGTGGTGCGCATCGCCCGTCTCTGCCGAACGCCCACAGCCAACCTGACACTGCCGTCAGGCGTCGTTGCCGACCTGATCCAGGAGACCATGAAGCGCCACTGTCTGGACTATTGGAGCGCCCTTGACGCGGGGGTGGCGGTCCCCGGCCCTGCCGACGGTAACGCGGCGGCGGCGGCGGCGGCGGCCCCTGGCCCTGCGGACGGCAACGCGGCGGCTGGCCGCCTGGCAGCCTGGGAGCGCGTGAACGAGCACTTTGGGGACATGGTGCTGCTCTACGAGGCACGGGTTGAGGCCACGGACTACTTCTTCGTGGCACCCTCGTCGCTGGCGCGGGCGGTGGACTGGGCGGAGCGCGTCGGCGAACTGGAGGCGGGTATGCCGAGCGTCGTCCGTGGCCCACGGTCTGCTTCGACCAAAGTGGCCGCGGCTCAGGCCCTTCAGGCCAAGGGGCCGGCCGACGGGGCGGTCGCTCCCGGCGGCGCGGCCGCGCCGTGGCCAGCGACCGCCGTGGACGGCATGGCGCGTTCGGCACGGCTGGCCGTCTGGCGGTGCGCCTACGAGAGCTATCTGGACCTCTGGCTGGAGAACACCGACCGTCTGGCCGTCGGCCTGGGCGCCGGGATGTTCTCTGACCCGGACGCCTTGGCAGACCCAGTGAGTTTCGCGCAACTGACCTGCAACCTGCTGACCTGCCGAGGGGAGTTGCGCAGCCTGGGTGACCCGGCCCTGCAGACCATCCACTCACGGGCTGCCGACCTGGCGCTGTGGTGTTTGGTCGGGCAGACGTCTCAACCCGCCCTGGACAAGAAGGAGGACGAGAAGCGGCAGGCGCCCGGACGCCTGCTCGAACGCTACTTCGCGCTGCTCCGGCCGCGGCTTGAGGCCGACGACCCGCAGAGCGCGCCGCTACCGGCCCCGGCGGCGGCGGGGGCGGCGACGGCAAAGCCCGTGCAGCGGCCATCAAATCGCGACCGCCAGGGCCGAGCCGAGGTTCCCGGAATCGACAAGAACAGCCCCGCGGAATGGTCGGAACTCGACGTCGCCGGCAGCGCCTATGCGCTCTGGCAGGCAGCGCGCGGCAACTGGACCGCGGCCTTCAGACCGGTGCTCTTCCTGGGACCGGCGGTTCTCGAGAAGGCCCCCGCACACGCCTTGCGCCGCACGGCCAATCATGTTCGGGCACTGCGGGCGCTCCTGATTCTGGCGTCCGGCGACGGCGACGCGACGCCGCCCGATTCCATCCAACTTGATGACGATCTTGGCCTGGGCGGCCAGGTGTCGCTGGAAGCGGCCTTCGCCGCCTACCTGACACCGGCGGCCCAATGCGTCTATGCGCCGGAGGACGGCAAACCTCTCGATGCCATGAGGAGCTTTGGCTGGCACACGGGCCGAGGCACCGTCATGGGCAGGCGCATGGCCGACCGCGCTCTCGAACGACTGCCCTGAAGCGATGAGTTGACCTGACCGAACTGCTGGAAGTTGGACACGTACCGCCATGACAGTAAGAGAGTACATCGAGAAGACCCTCGCGGCGCTGAGCTGGAAGCCGCCCACGGTAACCCCCGCAGAGGTCACGAATCGCGACGAGATGCCGCCCTTCCCGATCCGGCTATGGGTCCATCTCTGGGCCGCCGCGATCGTGGCGGTGGCGGTACTGATGGCCCTCATCATCGGCAACCCCCTGGCGCGGGTCCGGGATCCGCGCCTTGCCACCCAGTACGACCAGCAGCCCCTGACGGCGCTGGCGGCCCGCCCGGGCGAGAGCCATGTGTGGGCGGGCTCGCAGGGCGGTGGCATCAAGGTGTTCGATGCCGGCTACCATCTCTTCGACCGGGATCTGACGCGCGCCAGTACCGAAAGCGCCCTGCTCAGCGACTTCGTTCAGGACGTCAAGTTCGGGCCTGACGGCCTGGCTGCAATCGTGGTTGCCGAGAGCCCCACCGGTGCCGGCGGCGTGCAGATGGCGGAGACCGGCTGGAGCCCGCGTCTGTGGGCCAAGCCCTGCGTTGATCTGACCAGCTTCCCCGGGCTCGACGATACCGTCGCCAGCGCGGTGGCCGAGTCGGCGGATGGGCGCTGGCTGATCATCGGCACCCGCGGCCAGGGGCTGGGCGTCTATGGCATCGCCGCGCATAGCTGGATCCAGGTCGTGACCCGTGACGATGGGCTGCCGTCGGACCGGATCAACGACATCGCGACGGTCCAGGATCCCGTTGGGGCAGAGGAGATCGTCTTCTGGGTGGCCACCGACCGCGGGCTCTGTGGCGGCCTGGTCTCGGCGGAGGGCCAGTTCGCGCCGCGCTGGGTCCTCGACCGGCGCACAGGACTCGCCGGCGACGACGTCGTGCGCCTGGCAGTCAACGCCGACTGCCTGTGGTACTACACCGCCGGGCGCGGCCTCGGGCGCATTCGCCTGGACGCCGTCGGCGCCCCGGCGGGCGAGGGCGCCCATCAGGCCCTGATCACCGAGTGCAGCCTGCCCGGTCTCACCGACAGCAGTTTTCGCCTGGCCGCGGGCAGCCCGGTAGGCCCGACCACCTGGTTTCTCAGCGAGATCGCGGGCGCCGCCTACATCGGGCGTTACCGCGAGCAGCCCCACGATACCAACGGCACGCGTATGCCGGACGGCTTCACGAAGGACCGGGTGACCTGTCTGGCCGCCGACCTGAGCACGGGCAATGCGGCACTACTGGGCACACGGACCGGAGCCTGGTTCTTCTCGGGTACACCCAGCGCTGGCGTCGGCAGCGAGGCCACCTGTACCGACGCGGTGGCCGGCGGCGAGGTGGGACCGGCGGAGACGGCCATCGCAGAAGCAGCGCTGATGCTCCCCCTGGCCGTGATCAAGGTCCAGGGGGATCGGCACACGATGCTAAAGCGCATGAAGGTGGAAACCGCAGAGACGCAATGGGACTGGCCGACGTTGGTGGGTGATGGACGCTTTCCGGGGCTCGATTCCGAGCGCAACATGACCTGCATCGCCGCCGGCGCCGAGAGCAGACGGCTCTACTTCGGGACCGCGGACAAGGGCATCGGCGTCTGGGATCGGGAGGCGATGGAGGTCCGCCGGGAGTTCCACTCCAGCCATGCCGACGACGCCACCAAGCTCCGCGACAATGGCTCGCGCGATCTGGCCGTCGGCGCTGCCGGCGAGCTGCTTCAGGTCACCGGGGATCGGGCCGTGGACGTGTTTGCCGAGGGCCAGCCGCGGCTGGGGCTGGTTCCCCCCAGCGCCGCGCCGTTTCCGCCGACGGAACTCGTCTCGGTCACGGCCAGCGGCCCGCTTTTTGCCGCGGCTGGCGCCGGCAAGATCGGCATCTACGACACTGGCTCTTTCGCCTGGACAGAGCTGCCGCCGATCCCGAACGTGGTGCGCCTGGAAGTGACCCAAAGTGTCCTGTGGGCGCTGGACCGGAATGGCCGGCTGTACTCGGCCACCCTGGCGGCCGCTGAACGAGCCTGGACTACGGTACTGGACAACGGGGTGCAGAACCTGGCCGCAACGCCCGCGCAACTGCACGTGATCGTGCAGCCGGACGGCGGTCCGGCCGAGATGCGCACCTACGACGGCCAGACGGGCGAGCTCGCCTTCGCGATCAGCCCGCAGGCACTGCCTGCCGGGGACACGCGGTGGCGCTATGCGGCGGCATTTGAAGAGGGCCTGTACCTGATCGGCACCGAGGCCTGCATTCACCGCTACAGCCTGCCTGAGCGCGCCTGGTCGTCCATCCCCTTCCCTGACACCGTCAGTGCTCCGTTGGCCGCGGTGGGGCAGACGGCCGGGGCGATCTGGATGACCGACGCGCGGGGCGCGCTGCACCAGTACCAGGTGGCCGAGGGCACGTTCCGCACAGAGGTGGACACGAGCGTGGACCGCATGAGCTGCGGCCCGGCAAGCGTGCTGGTGCACCGGAAGGTGACCACGGATAGCGCGCTGCGCCTCGTGCTGCACGCCGATGCCGCAGGAGCAGAATCGCGGACGGTGCTCGGCAGTGCCTACGGGGGCGACCTGGCCGCGACCGCCGACGCCCTGGTCTACAACAACGGGCTGGTGGTCGCCCAGGGCAACAACGTGGGGTTCTACAATTGGCCGACTCACAGTTGGACCACGATCAAGGCCCCCGTCGACCCCGTCACCGAGCCCGTCACTGAGCTCCACACCGTGGGCCCGGCGCTATGGGCGGTGGCGGGACGCGGGGATGCCCGCACCCTCTTGTCCTGGAAGGAAGCGGACTCGCAGTTCGTGCCCTGCACGGCGGACGGTAAGGCGCTGCGCGTCCGCAAAGTCACTGCGGCCGCCGCCGGACTGGCCTGTCTGGCCGCGGATGGGCGCGTTCTGGCCATCGCGGCCGAGCTTCCGACCGAGGCCACCGAACTGCTTGGCGCAACCCGCCTGGGCGGCGCCGCTGCCGCCCCGGTGACGCTGCGCCCGGAGACGACGGCCCTGCTCGGGGACGATCTGGTCCTCGCCGACAATCAGGCCTTGCACACCTACGGCCCCCGGCCAGATATTGCCCGCTGGACGGCCACACCCTTCGCGAACGATGTGATCGCACGTCTGGTCAGCGCCCCCGAGGAGGCGCTGATCGTGGCCCAAGGACGGGCCAACGCCTGGTTCATCCGCAAGGGAGACCAGGGACAAGTCATCGCGACGCCCGTCATCACCGGCTACGCCCCCCAGGGCGGGACCGCGGACCTGAAGGGTGTGGCTGTAGGAGGGACGGAGGTGGCCTGCGCCGTCCAGGTCGGCAGCGAGAGCGGCTCGCGCGTGCTGGTCCGACAGAGCGACGGCACGGGGGCGCTGCGGACCGCCATCGGTGCGGCGCTGCCGACTACCGGCGCCAGCCCGGCGACCACCAAGGCCGTCATCATGCCCGCGGCAGCCGGTCCGCTGCTGCGACTGGATACCGGGGGCGCCCTAAGCTCCTATGACCTGCAGACCCACGCCTGGCAGGTCGACACCGTCCCGGTACGGCAGGTGGACGAGTTGTGGCACCTGGGCGACCGGGCCGTGGCCTACAGCCGGTCGGAGAAGACCCTCCTGGCGTGGCAGAACGGCACCTGGCAGGCGGAACCGAACACGCGCGGGCAGGTCATCAGCGTGTTGCCGTTCGCGGCTGGAATGCTGGCCTGGCTCGACGACCTCGGCACGATCTCGCTGCTGACCCCCGGAGGCGAGTGCCGCGCGGTCCGGCCACTGCCCTCGTCAAAGGCCGCGCCGGGCGAACTCGGCACCCTGGTGGCGGGGGCAGAGAGCGATGACCTGCTGGCTCTGCTGGGCAGTACGGGGCGGATCGCGCTCTATGACTGGCGCGCTCAACGCTGGCTCGGGACACTGGATGGGGCGTCGCAACTCGTGCGCGTCGGCGCCGCGGGAAGCATCTACGCGCTGCGCGGTGAGGCCGGTAATGGCAGCGTCGTCGGTCCGTTACGGCGCGCCGGCCAAGGCGGCGAGAATGGGGTCGCGGCACCCAGCATCTCGGGAGCGGGGGCGGTACGGCGCCTGGTCGCGACCGCGACCGGCCTCTTCGCGATCGGGGAAGGGCAGGCCATCTACCGCCTCGACGGCACCCAACTGCGACGCTGGTGGGGCACTCTGCCACAGGCAGGCAGCGCCGCCCGTATTCCCCCAGGCATCCTCGCCGCGACTGAGACCGCTGGCGCCCTGACCTTGGCCCTGGCTGCCGGCGACCGCGGTGGTGATGCCACCCCCGTCGCCATTCTGCGGGTCCAGCCTACGAGTCTTGAGTCCAGCTTTGCGGCAGCCCCCTATCGCTTCGTCAGGATGCTGTCGGTGGCCCGCGGCAAGGCGCTTGCCGTGCTCGCAGACGACGACGCGGCGCAGTTCGTCGGAGACCTCTTCGGCGGGGACCCACTGAGCGTTCCCGCCAAGGACATCTCGGCCTTCGCTCTCGTTGGGGAAACGGTCTACGGCCTCCGCAAGGGTGCCGTCGTGCAGGCGTCGGCAGGCCGCGAGTGGCGCGCTACCGGGTTGTCCTTTGCCGCCCTGCCGTCGGCGGCGCCGGAGTCCCTGGCAAGGCCCAGCATGGCAGCCCTGGGCGAGGCTCTGCTGGCCTTGCTTCCGACGGGCCGGCTCTACTGCTACCGCGACGACGGCAGAGGCTGGCGCACGGTGCTGCCGGAGACCGACCCGCGCCGCTTCCGGGCGCTCTGGCTGCACGGCGCCCGCCTGTTCGCTGTGAGCGATCAGGCGAACACGCTCGCGCTTGCCGAGGTCGCATGCACGCCGGGGAATCCCGTGACCCTGACCGACCTCCCCACGGACGCCGGCCGGCCGGCAGACAATGCGCCCCTCGCCTTTGGCACGTTGCCGCCCACGCGCTCCGTGATCCTCCGCGCGAACCGCGAGCCCGCCTCGTACCAGGTCACTCTGGTGCTCAAGGAAGGACTGGCCGACGAGCACTCGCAGAAGTATGTGCTGCGCAACCAGCGCCTGTTCACTGCGGTGACCCAGGTGCGCGCCGGCCGCCGCCCGCAGGAACTGCGCGTGACCCCCGCCGCCGGGGATGAACGCATCTTCGACATCGGCCGGGATGGCGAACTCACCGAGCGCCGCCGGGAGGACGCCCAGGGGAACGAGCCGGAGGTGCCGCCGCCGACCGTGACCGAGACGCAGGCAAGGGAGTCGCTGGTCGCCGTCCTGCGCACCCAGCTCGGACTGGCCGCGGACGACACGGGTGCCGCCTGCGGCACGCTGGGTTACGCCTGGGGCGTGCAGCAGCAGGTCCTCTTCCGGCTGGATACCGCCACGGGAGAGCCACAGCCCATGCTGGCGGTAGGTGCCCCGCTTCCCGCTGACGAGTCAGCCGCCACGCTGGGTTGCACGGCCGATGGGATCCTGGTGCAAACCGCCACCGGGACGCTGTATCGATTCACGGCGCCCGCGGGTTTTGCGAAGCTGGCCACGACGGCTCCCGTCCGCAGCTTGATCCAACTGGATGGTAAGTACTTCGCTGTCGTTGCCAACGAGGCGCAGGCGTTCTCCGTGTTGGCGTTTAGAGAGGACCTCTCGGGCCTGCTCGCGCCCACCCCCAGAGCCTGGCAGGGGCGTGGCTTCGGGACGGCCATCACCGGCACCGGGACGGCGCCCGCCGAGCCGGGCCCGTGGCAACTGCCGGCGACCCTCGACGGGGCCTTCTCCTACAAGGGGGAAACCCTGCAATTCCTGGAAGCCAGTGGGCGTATGGATGCCGAGGTCGTGACCGACCTTGGGGCTTCCGGGGATCTGCTCTACTGCCAGTCGGCGCGCGGGCGCAGCTTCTTCCGCCAGGGCAACGACGGCACCTGGAGCCGACTGGACGCCGCGGCCGCTCGTGCGGTCACCGAACCGGCGCCCGTGCCACTCGCCGGGACCTACGGCGCCTTCACGCTCGAGTCAGCCCCTGCCGGCGCCTGGACCGATGCCCTCGGGAAGGGCAGGATCGACATCTTCCGCAACGCCCACGACCCCCACCCCAGGTCGCGGGCGCTCAGCCCCTCGACGCGCGGCACCCTCCTCGCCCACGAACTCGTCAGCGATATCGCCAGTAACGGCACCGCGGTGTGCGCCACGACGGAGAGCGGTGAGGTGGTGCTGACGACGGAGGCGAACGGCGCCGCCCATGCCGACCTGCCGCAGGCCAAGGAGACGCGGGCCGCGGCCCCCCTGCTGGCGGCGGAGAATTGGCGCCTGCCGACGCCGACGCCGACGGCGGCCGGCGGCCTGGTTCTGGAGCGCACGTTCGGCGAGCGCTGGTCTCGCGTTCAACTCCAAGCCAGCGGCTTTGACTTCGAGCGGGTCTTCACGGCCGACATCGAGAATGGTCGACTGGTTTTCTACACCGGCGCGGGCCGGTTGCTGTTGCCGGCGAACGGGACCACCATGGTACCCGAGGGGCTCGAGAACGTCTGCCAACCCCCGGCTGGCATCGAGGCTGGCCGGTATCGCCTTAGCCGCGGTCTGGGCGACAACCCGACGGTCTTTCTGGTGCCATTGGACGGCGCCCAAGGTACCGAGCGAGCCTGGGTGCGCGCCGAGAACACGTGGCGGCGGCTCAGCGCCTCCGAGAGCACCGAGTTCGCTGAACTCCAAAGGCAACCGCTGTTAAAGAATGAACGCTGGCACTGGCTGCGCCCTGTGGCTGGCCAGGCGGAGCAGGTCGTGCAGACGCCGGAGGGCGGCGGCAAGATCGAGTCGGACTTCGCGGAGGGGCGGTTCGGCTGGGACCGCTGCCGCAGCCTTGGGCAATCGGCGGGCGTTATCTGGATCCGCACCGATGCCGGGCTCCTCTCCTTGACCAAGGGCGCCGTCAGCCTGCAAAGCTGCATCAAGTCGGCCGCCAACTGGAGCAGTTGCAGCTTCCTGGATGTTTCGGGCGCCGCGCCGGGGGCGCTCGTTGACAGCGCCGGCACGGTCACGCTGGCCGGGAGCCAGAGCGGGAGTTGGAAGCCGGCGGCAGAACTGCCGCGGCCGGCCTTGGATGAGATCACTACCTACCGGTTCACCGGCACGCTGTGGCGTGTGTCGCGCCGGGGCGAGGTCTTCCGTTCCCGGCCCCAGGAGCCGCGCGTCTTTGACCCGGTCACACTGCGCGAGAATCGCTGGACCTTCGAGCAGGTCAATGACCTCGCCGTGCTGGCGGGCGTCTGCTATGCGGCCACGGACGGCGGCCTCATCAGTCTGCCGTCCGCGCCGGGGGCCATCACCGGCTTGTGGGGCAATGTTGGCAAAGCGGATGCATTCCTGGTCCTCGACAATCAACTCATCGCCAGGATCTCAGGCGGTGGCGTACTACAGCTTCAGGGCAAGGGCTGGGAGAAGTCCGCCCAGGCCTGGCCCGCGACCCCACCCCCGATCACGGTTACGGGTGACCGCTGGGTCATCGTCAAGAACGGCACCCAAGTTGCCTACCAGGCCAAACGCAGCGTCGCCGCGGCCGTCGCCGCGATCGCCATCAGCCGTAATGATTTTGCCTTTGACGATGTGTATGACCAGAGCCCGACCAGCGCCGAGCAAGCCGTGCTCGATACCTTCGAGGGACTGTACGAGAACAGCCCCGATGGGGACTTGGATAAGGTCCCGGTGGCCCAACCGAAATCCGAGCGGTTCGCGTTCTCCACGCTACTGCTGCGGCCAGGAGTTGCCGTGTTGCACGCCAAAGGAGAGCAGGGCACCTGGCTCAAGCGCGACCCGGCCTGGGCACCCCTCAGCCCGACCGACCGCGAGACCGCCGCTCAGGCGGTGGCACGGCGCGCCTTCAGCACCCGCTGGCGCGTGACCGCAGCGACCGACGGCGCGCTGGCCTTCGAGCTGCACCTGGATGCCGACCCGCCCAACACCTACAAGGCCGTTACTTTCGACAGCGCCCAACGCCTCTTCGGCTTTGATGAGTTTGTCTGCGTGGCCCCGGCCGCCGGCCAGCGCCTCCTGCTGGGCACCGCCGCCGGCCTGCAGGCGCTCGGCAGCGCCCAGGAATTGCTGCGGCTCTGGTGCGTTGAGAAACTGGACACGAGTGACAGCCTGCGCGGCACCCCGGCGCGCCGCATCGAGGCGGCGGTCGCCGGCCGGGACGGCCGCGTCTACGCGCGGGCCGGCGACTGGTACTGCGCCGCCACCACAGAAGAGGAGAAACTGCAGTCGACCGCGCCCGCCGATTTCGAGCGGGCGGTTGCCGTCAGGGCGGTGGACCCGGAAGGCTGGAACATCGATATGCCGCCAGCCACGCCGACGGCACTGCGCATCCGCTGGCGCGACCAGCCCGTGTTCCTGATCGCGGCCGACGGGGGGCGCTCGCGCTTCGCTCACAACGTGGTCAATGCGGTAGCGACGGTGGGCGGCAGCGTCGTGCTGGGAACCGCGGGTGGCCTGGTACGACTCGACTCAGCACAGGCGGAGGCCCGGTCGACCTTCGTCCTCATCTCGGACCCCTTCGGCCCGGCCGCCGAGCGCGGGGCTCGGACGAACCCCCGCGCCGTCGACTTCCTGCTGGGCGGACGCGAGGGCGGGACCGTCTACGCCCGCCCTGAAGGCGCGACCGGGCGCAGCGTCTGGCGGGTCGAAGTCGCGACCTTCCAGGCGCCAACCCCGGCAACGCTGTCGGAGGACGAGTGGCAGACGTTGACCCAGGTGCATGAGGACGACATCCTGCAGTGGAGCACGCCGCAGAAGGGGCAGATCGCCATCGCCTTCGTCCCCGGGAAATGCGTTCCCGCGACGCTCAAACCGCAGATCCGGGACCAGACCTTTACCTTTGTCGACCTTGACCTGGCCGCGGGCACCGCGGCCACCACCAGCACCCTGGCGGCAACCGACTTTGGCCTGTTCTGGCTGTCCAAGGCAGGTATCATCCAGTACGATCCCGCGACCGGTTTACTGCGCCGGCTCTATGCGGCCGGCGCCGATGAGTCGCGCTCCCTGACCAGCGTCACCAGCCTGCGCTGGTCCGCCGGCGAGCGGACACTCTACGCCCGCGGCAGCGATGGCCAGTTCAAGTACAATGCGCAAGACGAGGCCTGGGAGTGGATTAAGGGTGCGGCTCCGCTGGGCGATCCCGACCTCATCGCCGACACCCCGCTGTTCACCTGGCGCCGCTCCGACCGGGGCGTCACCGTCACGCTGAAGAACACGGATTGCCCGAAGCTGCCCTGTTTCGACGGTAAGCCGCTCTTCGATATGGTCAACGACCTCGCCTTTGCCGAGTCCGAGCAGGGCGCCGACGGCAGGGTCCTGCTGGCGACCCAGACGGGGGTCGCCAGCTATGCTTACGAGAGTTTTGCCTACCAAGGACTGCAGGCGGCAGCGTTCACCAAGGACTGCCGCCCACCGCCGCCCGCCGTGCTCCAGATTGCCGCCACCGCGACCACCGCGGAGACGAGTGCCAGGATCGTGTGCCGGACCGGGGACGACAGGCTCTTCGAGCGTGCCGACGCCACCTGGACCCCCACCACGGAGGCCGACTCCGTGTTCGATCTGAGCTATCGGCGGGTCTCTCGTCCCGACTATTGGACGTGGTCCCGCTACCCGCAGGGGCTGACGTGTACCCTGCTGATGGTGAACGGTTCGCCGTTCATCATGGGTTCAGCCGTGCGCTCCGAACTGCCGGCCATCTTCTCCCGCGGCAAACTGGCCTTTGACGATGCACAGCGCGTGTTCCTCACGGACGACCTGCAGTTATTGATCTCAACGCCGGCCGGAATCGCCCGCTACGCAATCATGCTGAACGAGCAGACCTGCACCCTCTCTGGCTGGGACGTGTGGGCCACCGCGGCCGGGTCCGCGTCCCCGGCACCCATGTCAGCGCTGCACGGACTGACGTTCGATGGGCAGAGCGTCGTGACCTGGAACTCGACCCTCCAGTACGAGAACGCGAAACCCGGCGAGCGCCAATGGTCGCGCATGGATGCCGGCAGCACGGCCGTCGCGGCTGCACGCACCTGGCACACGGGGAGCGGAGTCTGGACGACCGGCGCCCGCGAGGCCGGCGGCAAGGCCATCACCGCCACCTACTCGGGGGCGTTCACCCTGAAGTTGTGTGCGCCGGCGGAAGCCACGCAGGTCGTGGACATCGGCCATTCAGGGAAGGCCCTCTGGTGTTTGACGAGCAGCGGGCTCTTTAAGGTCTCGGAGACGCGGGCAAAGTCGTACTGGCGCCGCTGGTTCCATCCCTCGCTGCTCTCCGGGCGTTCCCCGCAGTCCTGAGAGCAGGCTCCTGAGCCCCGGGCGCGGCAGCCGCCTTTGACATGACCGACAGCACGACCTCGCGGGACATGGAGAACAGACCATGAGACAGCATCGCCTCCCTCTGGCAGCACTGGCACGCCTGGGGCTGTCAGTGACCCTGAGTGTTGCCCTGACCCTGGCAGCGCTGGCGCTGGAAATGGGGGGGGGCGTGTTGCTCTCTGAGAACGCGACGTTCGCGGAGGGCATCGTTCGCCCCGGCGCAGAGCTGGGGGTGGCTCCGCCGCAGACACAACCGACGCTGGAGCAGTCGCTGCGCTCATTCAGCTTCCTGAATGGCGTCGGCGGCGTCGCCTTTGGCGGCACTGCCGTCGCCAGCACCACCCTCAAAGTCACCAACCTCACTTACCTGCCGGACGCCCCCGACGGCCAGCGACTGCGCGTCACCCTGGCCACGGGTGGGGCTGAGGCCAAGGATGTGACCGCGGCCATCTACGACTGGCAGCTCCTGCCCATCGCGGCCTTCGCCGACAGCACAAACTACACCTGCTTTACGCTCTTTGGGCACCTGGTGGACCGCAAGTCCGAGCAGGAGCACCGTCGGCAGGGCCACGACATCCTGAACTACCACCCGGCACTCGCGGATTCCCTGCTTGGCCTGAGGATGATGCAGGCAGATATCCTGATGCTCTATCCAGAAGCGTGCGATCTGCCCAAGGAGGACGGTCGGTACCTGCTGGGTGCCGGCGAGAAAGCGCCGGAGGTCGACGCGAACCGACAACGCCAAAGCCGACTGCGTACCTTTCTCGACAGCCTGCCCGGGGGCCCCTTTCAGTCGTACGTGATCTGCGATGACCAGCAGGTGGTGCGTATCGGTGTCGCCCAGGGTGCCCTGACGCTGACCGGTAACCCCTACTGGTACTGCTGGCGGCTGAAGGCGAGGGGCAAGGCCTTTGAGGATGCGCAGCGACTGGCCAACGCTGAGGGGGGAAGGCTGCTCGAGGCGGAGACCAAAGCCGCCCGTGCCACCCTCCCGCCCCAGGAGTTCGCCGAGAAGTACAGCAATGGCTCCAGCCAGCAGCGCTACAACGAAATCGTGGAGAAGCAGATCAGCGCCCGACTGATCCAGCCCATGCCGGAGTTCAGTCGCAGCGTATCCGCCCAGATCAAGTTCCTGGAGGGCGTCAACCCGCCGGTCTACGAGGCGCTGGTCGTCACCATGCGCTACGCGGCCTTCTTCCGGCACGTCAAGGCCGCCGCACCCCAGGTCTATGCCCGCTTCGTGGAGTCGTTGCCGCACACCGAAACCCTGGCTGGCCTCAAGACGCCAACCGTTTTCGTGCGGCCGTCAGCCGGCCAAGGTCGTCCGCGCCCCGCCGACTGACAGCGCCGCGGCGCCGTTCATGGCAGCCGCGGACCACCGGCGCCGTCACGGGTGCCGCGGCGGCAACCCCAGCGCCCCGGCACAGGGGTCGACGCCACCACCGGAAACCGAGAGCAACCCATGGCAGCCAACCCAGCCTCCTTTTTGGTTCTTTGCCTCAGCCTCACGGCCCTGCCCGTGCTTGCGGCGCGGGCGGAAGCCGCCCCCCTACCCGGGGTACGCTGGGCCTTCGACTACGATCAGGAGGGCCGCATGGCCCGGGTCACGGACCCGGCGGGGCGGGCCACGCTCTATGCCTACACGTCGACGGCAGAGGGCTTGCTGCAGAGCGTCACCGCGACGCCGCCCGCGGGCCCGCCGGTAACCTGGCGGTTTGGCGCTGCGGGGCACCTCGAGAGCATGGCTGATGCCGTGGGCGAAGTGACCTACCGCTACGACGGAGACGACCATCTGGCCGCTATCGAGCGCCGCGGCGCACTGGCCATCCGCTACGACTATGATGCAGCCGGGCGGTTGGCCGAATTGCGGATCGGGGACGTCTATCGGATCGCCTGGACGTATGACTACCGCGATCGGGTCACCCGTCTCGAGACGCCCGCCGGAACCATCACCTATGCGTACCAGAGCGGGCAGAACACCGTCGTGCGCAGCCTGCCGAACGGGATCCGGACCTTCTGGGAACACCAGCCCAACGGCCAACTCGACAAGATCACCCATGGCTTCTTCGCGAAGCCCACGGACACGACGTACTCAGTCCTGGCCGAGTACACCTACGCTCGCGGGCCGGACGGGCGCATCGTGGCGATCCGGGAGCGCTCGCCCCTGGGTGATCTCGTGCGCGGCTACTCCTATGACACGATGGGCCGGCTGACGCGCGCGACGGCGGGGAGCAACCGCGAGAGCACCTACACCTACGATCTGGTCGGGAACCGGGTCAAAGCCACCGCCACGGGGGCACCCGACCAGCTCTGCACGTACGACTGGGCCGGCCGTCTGACCAGCGTAGACGGCACGCCGTGCGCCTACGATGACTGCGGGAACCTGGCCGAGGTTACCGTTAACGGCAGCGCTCGGCAGTACCGTTACGGCCCCGACGGCCGGCTTACGGAAGCCCGCGGCGGCGGCGACCCCGTGCGCTACCTCTACGACGGCTTTGGCCGCCTCGTCACCCGCCAGACGTCCGCCGGCGCGATCCGCTACATCCCCGACCCGCTGTCGTCCACCTGGCAACCACTGGTCATCGAGGGCGCCGATGGCAAGCGCACTCTGGTTATCTGGGATCGCGACGCTCCGCTGGCCACCGTGTGCGGCGGCCAGGTCGAGTGGCTGCTCCATGACCACCTCAGTTCGGTGCGTCTCGTCACCGATGCCCGGGGCGGCACGAAGCAGCAGGTCGACTATGATGCCTTCGGCGTGGCGGAGGCGGCAGGGGCAACGCCCGCCGCGGCGGTGGGCTACGCCGGGCTGATCGGCGACGGCGACGCCCGGCTCCTGCAGACCCTGGCCCGGGCCTACGTGCCGCAGCTCGGGCGCTTCCTGCAACCGGATCCGCGGCACACCGCGGATGCCGCCGACCTGGCGCTCGATGGGCTCTATGCGTACGCTCGCAGCAGCCCGGTCGAATGGGTGGACCGCGACGGCCGCTCGGCGCAACCGTACGACCACTGGACGACCTACTGGGCCTCCTACTGGGAGGATATCCGCCGTCACCTGCTGGACCGCAACCGTGCCAACCAGATCTACAACCAGTGGTCTGAGCAAGCGCTGGCCGGCGCCCGCGGCTCTGGCATCGCCGCGGGCTTGGCCGCAACCACATTTGATCTCTGCGCAGGATACACGGGCGGCCGGGCGGCGAACCCACGGCAGTCTTTGGCGGGGCTCGTCTGGGCGGTGACGCCACTGGGGCTGGCCCAGATGCGCGCGGTGCAGGGGGTCCCCAGGCTGGCGAGTGCACTGGGAGCATTCAGCCTCGGCAAGACGGCCGGCTCGGCAGCCTTCAACCTCGGTGAAGGGCGGCGACTCGACGCGGCGTTGGACCTCGCATCCGTAGGGCTATCGGTGGGCGCCAGACAGACGAAGGCGGCCTTGGGGACTGCGTTTCCTGCCGGGTATCAGCACGAGTTCCCGTTCTTCGCCGATACCGCCCTGCGGGAGCGCGAGTATGCACGGCTCGCCGAGGTCGCAAGCCGCACCGAGGTCGCCAAACAGGCCTTCGGCTGGGCCAAACTCACCCGCGCCAGTGCCAGCCAGGCGCTGGGCTGGCGCGCCGGGGAGTCCGGCTCTGGCGCCGACACGCTCTCGCCCTCTCGGGTCGGCGGCGTCTACCTCGGCGGAGCCGGCGGTGCCCTGGCGGGACTGGGTGCCCTGCGCGGCGTGCGCACCGATACCAACGGCAACATCACCCTGGTCGGCCAGGACGGTGCCGACGTCAAGCTGCCACCCCTGCGTCTGGACGACCTGGTGACCGTGTTCCGTTCGGTCTACCTCTACGGCGAGGGGCCGACGGTGACCATCGACCCCAACCCGGAAGACCCTGACAAGTCGGCCATGGTTATCCGCCACAGCCAGGCCACTGAGGGCAGCTACGTGGGCTGGGTCCTCTATCAGGCCGACCGGTTGATGAAGGGGTACACGCTGGGGGTTGATAACCTGACGAGGCTGGACGTCGTCAGCCGAGTGCCCCGCTACCGCGAGATCGTCGACGCTATCTACTTTGGGGCTGAGGACCCACGGCTGGGCCAGCAGCAGGGCACGTGGGAGCGCTTCTGGATCGTCCCCGCGGCCGCCGTACGCTTCCCGGGACCGCGCGCAGAACTGACGCTGTTCGACATCCCGCTCAAGGTCAGGACCCAGAAGATGAAGTGGGAGAAGAACGCCTTGGTCGATGACCTGACAGGGGCGTCATCGCCCGCGGCCGCGGCGTTTACCGCCTGGTTCACCCAGAACTATGATGGCATCGCCGCCGAGCAGTACCTTCTCCCGCCAGCGGCATCGGGCCTCACCGAACCCGTGCCGGTTTTCGCCGAGCTGCGACGGATCGCGCTGCTGACCGCGATCGCCGAGAAACTGCGCGACCAAGGCGTACCCATGCCCTTCTGGATGCGTGACTATGAGGTCCGCCCGGTCACGTTCGAGCGCTTCACCCCCGGGCTTGAGGTCACGCGCCGGGAACCAGGCCGAGGCGTGGAAGCACGCGTCTTCGGCGGCATCGAACTGTCGGCACCGAGCCAGGACGTCAAGACCTACGCGACGACAGAAGACACGGCCAAGGCGCCGAGCGCGGCCCGGGCCGAATTGAACCGTAGCGTCACCCTTGCCACCCGTCTGGAACAGGCCGTGACCGCGGCGCTGCCAGCGCTGGCCCCGACGCCGTTGACGGTACAGCAGGTTGCCACGGCTGAGCAGGTATTCCAGGCAGTTGCCGTCCCGGGCGCGGAGACGCGGGCGCTTAACCCCTGCCGTCTCGACGAAGTGGACGTACGGGTGGCGGTCACGGGTGGCAACGACATTCGGCTGACACGCAGCTTCAACTCGTTCTTCGATCCGCAAGGGCCCTGGGGCCGTGGCTGGGCGTTGGACCTGCCGCGCCTGCAGGAGGTCACCGTCCCGCTGCGCCGCGAGGGCAGCAAGGCGACCTATGCTACCGGCTACGAACTGCTGACCCCGCTCAACAGCCTGTACGCGCGCTTCTTGAACGGTCGCCCGGTCGTTGGCTTCGGCCACCCGGAGGCCCCCGTGGTGGACGCGCAGAGCCCCTTCCGCAGCTTGGCCAGCGACACGCCGTCATTCCTCAAGGACCTCTCCACGCGGGTACTCGTTCTGGAGGACGGCAGGGAGTGGCATTTCACTGACCGTGGAGACCTCGTGGCGACCACGGAGGGGCCGCAGACCACGGTCTACGAGCGTGGATCGGCAGGGCAGCTCACGCGCATTGTGGCCCTTTTCGGTGGACGACTGGCGGCGAGCATCCGCCTCGATTACAACGATCAGGGCCTCCTCTCGAGGGCCGTCGGGAAGGCACTTGATACCCCGGATACCGCGCCGCTGGAGGTCGCCTATAGCTATGGGGAGCCCCAGCGACTGACGGCCGTCGAAGCGGCCGAAGGCACCACCGACTACACCTACGCAGGCCCCTGGGTTGCAGCCATCCTGCGGACCCCGAAAGAGCCCGGCACACAGCCCCAGCCGCGACGCACCTTCGAGTACAACCCAGCGGGTCAACTGACCGCCGAGACACAGGGCCCGACCACGGTGCGGAACAGCCTCGACGTTCGCGCCGACGGCGTGACCGCGTCGCGCTCGGCTGAAACAGCGGGAAATAGTTGGGCAACAGTACATTACGATGAGAGTATGGTACCCACAAAGGCCCTCGCTTTCGACGGCTCACAGACCGCCTGGACCCATCTGCCAAATGGCGCCGTGAAGACCGTCGTCCGGCTGCCGGACAACTCGACCCTAAGCGTGACCGACTCACCCGGCGCGCGCCAACGCAGCGTCCGCCCCGACCATGGTCCGACCTTCAGCGCAGACTACGATGCCGGTGGACGCTTGACCGGTGTGAGCGAAGGCGAAGGCCAGGCCAAGCATCAGGTCCTGACTCAGGAGTGGACCCCGGATGGTCAGTTGGCTCGGCTCGGCACGCTGAGCCGAGAGACCGCCTACCGCTACGATAAGGACGCGATCCTGACGTCAGTGCTCGTCCACCCGCCTGGCGCGAGTAAGACCACCACCACCTGGCTGGAGGCCCGGCTTGGCCCGCACGGGAGTCCGGTCGAGATCACCGACAGCACCGGCCTCGACGTGCGTCTGGGCCGCGACCAGGCGGGCACTCTGACCGGCGTGGTCCAGAAGACCACGGAGGGGGACTTCGGCTTCAGCATCAGCCGCGACGAGGCCGGCCGTGTGGCGGCCATCACCTCCTCCTGGGGCGACACCTCCTACGACTATGCGGCGAATGGCGATCTGGTGCACATCAAGAGTCGGAGCGGCACGGCGACGGCATCCGCGGACGTGACCGGCGGGCTCGTCAGCAAGGTGGTCGGATTTGACGGCGGGGTGACCACTGTCCGCTACCACGACCAAGGCGACCTCGCCGGGGCACCCCAGGTGGTCACCTGTGCGAACGGCCTGCAACTCGCCCATGGGTACGGCGCCGCGGGGCGTCTCGATACCGTCGCCGTCGGAGCGGACCGGCGCCTTCGCCTCGAGTACGATCCGCGCGGTCGCGTTCGCGCCTATGCTTGGGAGCCTGTCGCTCCTCCCGTTGAGGGCGAGCCGCCGCCACGGAAGTAGCCCCACGCAGGATCGGCCCACACCGGCCTGAGCCCTGACGGGGCAAGGAGAGCAGAGTGGCTCGTGCTGCCGCACAGCGGCGCCGCGCCGGCAGAGGCCTTGCCGCGCTTGCCTGCCTGGCCCTGGTCGGCGGAACGCTCCTCGCCGTGAAGCGTGAGCGTCCGGCGGATGTCGATGCGTCAGGCCCCTGCGTCCAGCCGGTTGTGGTCCCCACTGAACCGCCGCCGGCAGACCCACTGCCGCCCCCGCCTGCCGCCCCCACCGCCGCCGGGATGGATGCCCCGGAATACCCGCCGGACACATCCGTCTACCGTACCGGGGTCCCCCTGCGCGTCGCGGTCACGACTGCCGAAAAAGTGAAGAGCACGACTGTCCGCACGAAATTCGACCTGCAGAATCTTGTTCACCGGCTGGTCGTAGGACTCGACGACCCCTTTCTTAAGCTCAAGGCGATCCACGACTGGATTGCGCTCAGCATCCGCTATGACATGAAGGCCTATAGGTCACAGTCAATCCGCGCACAGACCCCCTACGTTGTTCTGCGCGAAGGCCGCGCGGTCTGCGAGGGTTATGCGGTGCTGTTCGAGACGATGTGCGCCCTGGCTGCGCTGGACGTAACGCACGTGTCGGGCTACGCGCGAGGGGTCGGCGAGAGGCCCCAGGACCTGAACGTTTCGACCCGCCCAAACCATGCGTGGAATGTCGCCACGGTCGGCGGCCATCGTTATCTGATCGACGTGACCTGGGATGCTGGGGTTGGACCCGCCCAACTCGCCAAGGAGAAGTACTCCACAAGCTACTTCCTGCAGACCCCCGAAGCCATGATCTACAGCCACTTCCCCGAGAACGCTGAGGACCAACTGCTCGAGCCGACGGTTGCCGCCAAGGACTTCGTTGAACTACCGTTTCTGGATGGTCTCTTTTTCGACACCGTTGCCAGCGGCCACAAGCATCTGCAGCGGTCCATGCAACTGACAGAACCGCTGGCCATCAAGTTCACCATCAGGAGCGGGAAGACGGTCGCGGCTGAACTCTTCAAGGTCGGTACCATGCGCCGAATCCCGAGTGCATACTTCCACAGGTCACGGGAGCGAGCGACGCTCTATCTCGCGCCGCCCGAAGGGACGTATCTGCTGCGGCTGTATGGAGGTGAGCAAGCGAAGAAGGAGATGGTCTCCATGGGGGAGGTCATCATTACCTCCACCAACAAGGATCAGATCTACGCCCCGACGATCTATTCGGACGGTCACTCGACGGGAGCGGAACTGCTCACGCCGATCATGAGAAACATCAGACTGGGTGAGGACGTCCTGGTGGGGCTACGGCTGGCGAAGGCCCATACGGTCAGCATGGAGGCGAATGGGCGGCTCGAGGAAATGCCCCTGACGGGGGCGGATACGTATGCCACGACAGTGCGCGTCATGAGCGGGAAAAGTCTGGACATCTATTACCAGAAGTCAGCGCGGTCCACGCTGATCGGGCTGATCTCGATCCCGATCGCCAAGTGAACCTGGCCCCGCTGCGACCATCCCGCCCTCCCCGCCGGCTTGACTCCACCGGGGCAGCCTGGCGCCGAGGGATCTGCACGGGGACGGGCGCGGATCCTCCTTCCTAGCGCACGGTCCGCTCCATCCAGTACTGGGGTTCCGGCGGCCATTGCCGGCGGCCGCCGAGCCAGCCCTCGCGGGTGATACGGAAACCGAGTTTCTGGTAGAGTTCGACGGCCCGGACATTGGCATGCTGGCAGGTCAGGGCCATGCATGGCGGCCCCACTTCCCGGGCGATCGCCAGCAGCCGCTCCATGAGGACTCGGCCGGCACCGCAGCTTTGGTGGTCCACGGCGATGCAGATGCCGAAGGTGCTGGACGCGGCCGGCTCCTGCCAGCGGTACCAGGCGTAGCCGCCGAGGGCCGCGGTGGCTGTCTCCAGGACCAGGACGACTTCCGTGGGGCTATCAGCGCGGCTGGCATTGGTCCGGGCGTGTTCGTGGTCCAGGGGATGCGGCCAGTAGAAGCGGGCGGCGTTCTCATCCAGGCCGGCGTAGAAATCGCCGAGGCGCTCGCCGTCGTCGGTACGCAGCAGGCGCAGGGTCGCGGGGCGGCCATCTTTGAGGGTCACGCCGGTGGGCGGGAAGCGTTCACGGTCGGCAGGTGTCATGGGTCGAGTCCTTCCCTGCCTTCAGAACACCTTGGCCTGCAGTCCGAGTACGCCGGCAAGTACGCGGAGTCCATCGATATGGTCGCCGTAGACCACGGCCGTGTGTTCGCGGGAGATGTTTTCGACGAAGCCCGCGAGGTCGCGGAATTCGAGCAGGGCCGAGGCTTCGCAGTGCGGCATGCCGCGATGCCGGGTGCTTTCGGCGACCTTGGCCTGGGCGAGGAGCAGGGTCTTGCCATCAAAGCAGAGCTCGACCACGGTGATCGGTTCGCCGGGGCGCAGGTCGCCGTCGAGGCCGCAACCGCGGCCATCGCGTTTCATCTCGTAGGTGCCGCCCCAGTCGCTCAGGCGAACGCAGCCCGAGGGGGTCATCTCCGGGGAGACGACGCCCACGTACCCGCAATGGGCCAGGCGGGCCAGGTTGGGCCAACGCGCTTTGGGGAAACGTTTCAGGTTGGGCGACAGCGGCTCGCCGAAGTGGTCCTGCAAGGCGCCGACATAGGAGACCGGGTACATGTTTGACATCATCGCGGTCTGGTCGAGGAACCAGGTGGTGAGGACCATGCTCATCATGGCGCAGAAATCGCCGTCGCAGGAGGCGATATAGCCATCTTCGCGCAGGAGGGCCTGGGCCAGGCAGGGGACATCCCGGCCGCCATGGGTGATGAGATCCCCAAAGCAGTTGACGCCAAAGCCAAGGGCCCGGTTATCCTCGAGCACGGTGCGGATGGCGAGGTAGGAGCGCACGGCCTGCCGCAGATCGGCAGGGAGTACGGTGTCGACGCGGTAGCGCGAGCCCTGCCGGGCGGCCCAGACCTGGTCGACCTGCGCATCGCTGAAGGTCGGATAGAGCTGCCGGAAGTCGTCGAGGGACTTGACCAGGATGCGGGTGCCGAGGCTGGCCGTGATCAGGTGGCCAGCGGCCGTCGCGTTCCAGGGGAAGTTCTGTTCGCCGAAGACGACCAGACGCGAATCGCGCAGGAAGCGCCGCATGGCCAGCGCCTTGAGCAAGGCCAGGCCGGCGGCGTGGTGTTTGACGATGTGGACATCGACCCCGAGGGCCCGCAGCATATCGCGTGCCGACCAGCGCCAGAAATCGGGTTCGTCGTAATCCAGCAGCGGCCAGAAAACAAAGGGCAGTCCGCGCTCCACCAGCGGCTGCGGGTGCGAGTTCCAGACCTCGGTGGGGTAGGCCGGGATGCTGACCGGCAGGATGGCATCGATGTCCGGGCCCAGGCCGCGCACGGTTGCGGCCCAGTGTTCCGGCGACTGTACCGCGATCACCGGCAGGACCTCGGCGATCCCGTTCAGGCGTTCCGCCAGCCGCGCCAGGTCGACATTTGGCTTGCCGGCCTTAGCGAGAATGGGCTGTAGGCGTGCCAGCGGTCGGCGCAGCCAGGACGCGGGTTCCTGGGCCAGGTAACGCAGAGTTTCGGCCATCATCTGTCTCCTTGGCCGCCGCGCTGGCGGCCGCCTGGGTGGGTAGTGTGTGCCCCGTACCATGAACGGCATCGGCGGCGGCACAAGTGCCAGCCCCTGGGTCTCACGGCGCGTCGGTTCGAGCGCGGTCGGGGAGGAGCCGCCGGTAGAGGCCGAGCACGGTATCGGGATCGCTCTCCGGTCCGGTACGGTCAGGGAAGGGTTGCCAGGTTTGGAAGACAAGGTCCTCGGCGCGGCCGCCGGCATCAACGTAGCCCCGCCAGAAGCGCTCGGTGTTGGCGGCGGCTTCGCGGTTGGCGGTGTCCGGCTCGGGAGTCTCGACGCGGGTATCGTGGAAAGCGTTGACGATCACGCCGGCCCGTACACCCCGCGCCTGCAGGCAGCGCTCAACGCCGCGAATGCGGCCATAGTCAAGTGTCCCGGCCGCCGGTCCGCCGCCGTCATGGAGCACACCCTCGTAGCCGAAGTCGATGTGGAAGTGGTCCAGGGTCAGGCCGCGCTGGGCCATGGCGGCGAGCAGCGTCTCCAGGTAGTCCTCAAAGCGCCAGACCGGCAGCTTCGGGACCGTGCGCACATAGACTCGCCCATTGGGACCGCTGACGTGAAAGAAGCCCAGCGACTCAATGACACCGAACTTCGCGTCGGGGATGGCGGCGTGGAGCGCCTGAAAGTAGTCGGCAAGCTCGCCGGCAGCCTCGGCCAGGCTCAGGCCGCAGTCGCGGAATCCGGGGCTGTAGTAGAACGAGCCGATGTTCATCATCAGCGCATGGTCCGTGGTCAGGTAGTCGATGCGGCCACCGGCCGCCAGCCAGCGGCGCAGATGCGTCAGTTCGTTGGCGGCGACCTGCCGGCCCCACTCACCTCGGCGCGGCAACGCGTCACCCTGGCGCAGCCCCCCCACCTCGAAGGCGGTCTGCAGACGGCGACGGCGCAGCAGATCGGCCAGGGCCTGGAGATGCGCCGTCGACACCTCCGGAGTCGTCTTGCCGGAGAGCGGGACCTCGGGCAGGAGCATGATGTACGACTTGAACACATCCGCCCGCGCCAGCACCTCAGGCCAGGCCTGCGGGTCACCGAGGACGGTGGCGAAGTCTGGCCGCAGCGCCCGCCCGGAACTGAAGGGCATTGGCCCCACCCAAACCCGGGCCACCGACGGATGGCCAGGCCCGGCGCCGGTGATGGGAGCCGGCTGGGCGCGCTCGGAGCGGCAACCGCCGGCCACGAGCGCCGCGACGCACAACAGGGCGACAGCGCGGCAGGATTGGCGCAGACTACTGGACATCGTGGACTCCTGGCTGCGGGCCCGCGGCGGCCGCTCAGAGCCGCAGCGAGCCGAGGCCCATGCCGCTGAGGTCGGCCATCTGGTGCTGCGCCTCGGCCTCGTAGAGTTTCCAGATCACCTGCAGCCCCTCGAGACTGCCGACGGCATCGGTCAGGGGTTTCCTGCCGGTGCGGATACAGTCGATGAAGTGCGCCATCTCCACCTCGGTGGGTTTGGCGTGCTTGACCTCGAGCAGGACCTGCTGGTTCGCGACCGCGTGCGGGTTGTTGGGGTCGTGGACGGGTTGCTGGTTGTGGATGATGAGTTTGCCTTCGCCAAAGGCGGCTTCGAGCATGCCGCCGGTGCAATGGGCGTGGAAGCTGTAGCCCAGGCGGCTGCCGCGGGCGCCCCAGGTGCCCATGTGGTAGCCCAGTTTGCCGCCCTCGAACTCGATGGTGACGTTGCTGGTGCCCTCACGCTCCATCCACGGCGTGCCGGTGTTGGTGCCGAGGTGGAGGCCGCGCACGGGTTTCCCCAGCATCCACAGCATCAGGTCGATGTAGTGGCAGCCATGGCTGAAGAGCTGACCGCCACCGAGGGTTTTGGCGCTGCTGGCCCAGTGGTCCGGTGCGTACGAGGTGAGTTGCTCGGTCCAGATCGACAACTGGAAGCACTCACCGTACTCCTTGCTGTCGAGGATCTCCTTCATTCGCACCACCAGCGGGTGGAAGCGCATGCAGTAGGCCACCATCAGGACCCGGTCGTAGCGCCGGGCGCAGTGGATCATCTCCAGGCATTCGGTCTCGCTGTTGGCCATGGGTTTCTCGACCAGGACATGTTTGCCGTGGCTGAGGAAGTCGAGGGTGGCCTGATGGTGCAGGTGATGCGGCAGTACCAGCAGCACCGCGTCGACGTGGTCGTAGAGCTCACGCCAATCGGGGGTCACGAAGGGCTGGTTGGGCAGCAGGTCGGCGACGGCCTGGGCCCGTTCCTGGACGATGTCGCAGGTCGCGGTGATTTCGATCTGGTCCAGGATCATGCTGAAGCGGCTCGCGTGCCCGCGGGCCATGCCACCGCAACCGACCACACCCACACGGATCCGTTCCATCGTCGCGATCTCCTCAGAAGGTAAGGCTCGCATCAGGGCTTCTTGGCGCGCGCATCCAGGGCGGTGGCGATCACCTGCGCTACCTCGCCGGCCAGGGCCCGGTAGCCCGCCGCCGTGAAGTGTACGTTCACGGGCTGCTGAATCTCGTGCAGCCGCGGCAACGCGAACGCATAGAGGTCATCGATCGCGATGCTGTTTTCGGCCATGATCCTGGCGGCGGCGGCGTTGTAGGCGATGACGTCGGCATCGCGGCGCGGGGGTTGCAGGTCGCCGGCGGGGACCGGCGTGGTGGCGCACCAGATGAGGGTGGCGCCGGTGGCCTTCAGTTGAGTGACCAGGGCCCGCAGGTTCGCCTCGTACTCGGTGATCGGGATCTGGTGCTTGTCGTCCTCGTTGCGTTTCAGGTCATGCAGGCCCCAGTTGAAGTGGATGACGTCCCAGCGCCCCTCGCCGAGCCACTTGCTGAGGTCGGCCACACCGCGCTCGGTGTGGGCGCCATTGGTCGGGATGCGGTGCACGTTGGCCTGCCCCGCCAGCAGCTCGCGGACCGGCAGCGTGTAGCCCATGGAAATGGAATCGCCGATGAGCAGGACCCGGGGTAGTCCGGGCTGATCTTGGATGAGCGCCAGACTGGGGTCCGGCGGCGGTTTGGGCTTGGCCGCCGCCGGGGCCTGGGCGCAGAGGGTGGTGCTCGTGATGCAGACCATCGCGAGTGCGGAACGCCATCCCTGGAATACCATGCGTATCTCCTCAGCCTTGCTGCCACCCGGCCCCAGCCGGGCGGCTTCGGCATGAATGTACTCCACCGGTGCGGGCGTGCCCAGCGCGCGGTATCTTGGGAGAGTGGTTGGGGCAGGGACAAAAGGGACGTAAAGGACGCAAGGGACACAAAGGACGACGCAGGGCGGGTGCCGCTCTCAGAGGTCCAGACCCAGAGACAGTATGGCCTGCACGACCTCGTGCCAGACCAGCACCTCGCCGAGGCGCGGCACTACCCGGTCACGGCCCAACTCACCGGTCTGCGTCTCCATGACCCCTGCCGCGAGCAGGTCGCGAAGGCGGGGGGATGCCCTGGCGGCGTCCGCCAGGGCCGTCCGGCTGGCCGGCAGGGGCAGGAGCGCCGCGGGGCGCGGCACGGAGAACCTGCGGTTGGCGCGAAGCACCACGGCCAGGGCCTGGAGATGGGTGATCTCCTCAAGCCTGACGGTGACATGCCGCTGCAGCGGATCGAGCCGGAGCATAGTCAGCGCCATGGCGTCGCGTTCGGCGGGTGGCAGGAACAGCCCCTCGGCAAGATCAAACGCCTTGCCCCACGCATCGAGGTAGCCGGGGTCCATGGCCGTCGCCCTGCGATAGTTGTCATACGCTTCGCGGGAGCGGCCCTGGGCCTGGCGCAGCATCCCCAGCAGGTAGAGGACCTGCGGCCGCTTGGGGCCCTCCTTCTCGAGGCGGATCAGGACCTCCTCAGCGATCCCCCGGCTCTGCGGCGCCGAGAACACGCCATCGCAACCGAAGCAGAGGCTGGCCACCTGCCCAAACTGCTCCGGCAGGCGCTCGAAAGCGACACGGTAGTGCGCTTCGGCTCCCTTGCGGTCGCCCAGAGCATACAGCCTCTCCGCCAGTCGCCACTGTACGCAGTAGGCATCCAGAAAGACCGTCGAGGCCCGCTCATAGAAGCCGAGGCTGCGCGTCGTCAGGCCGGCGGCGGCGTACTCGTCGCCCTGCTCGGCCAGGCGCACCGCCTGCACGAGGTTACGGAAGAACTGCGCGTCCTCGGTGCGGGCCTGGGCCTGCAGAATGTCGGCCAGGACGGTGTAGGCGCGCGCCCGGTCGCCGGCTTTCTGCTCGCCATCGGTTGGATCAACCTTGAGCGCCTGCCGCACTGTCGCCTCCGCCTCGGTAAGCTGTCCGGCCTGGCGCTGGAGTACCGCCTTCCAGATCAGCGGTCGTTCCTCAAAGCGGTCGCGCTCGTAGAGCCGGTCCAGCCACGCCAGGAGATCCTTGTCACCCGTGGCGAGCAGCAGCTCGTAGGCCCTGTCGTTGGACGGCGAGTCGACCAGCAGTTCCTTCAGGATGGGGATGGCCTCGGCATCGCGGCCCACGGCATGCAGCGCCGCGGCTGCCGTATAGAGCAACCCTTCCTCGCGGTTCCAGGTGCCCTTTGCCAGGTGCAGCAGATCCGCGGCGCCCCACCACGGCGACGTCTCCAGGAGAATGAGCAGGTCCTGGGGTCGGCCCGCGGCGTGGTAGACGTCGGCCAGTTGCACCAGGACTGGGCGCAACGGGTTGTTCGCCCTGACGAAAGGCGGCACACTCTCACCGTCGCCCTTGCTGTTCTGCCACAGCGTCGCCGTCGCGCTGACCACCGCCAGCAATCGCGCTTCGGCCTCGGCGTAGCGGCCGTTCTCGACCAGCAGCTTCGCGGACGGCGCCAAGCGGAGACTGCACGCCAGCGCGTCGTCCTTCCCGGCGCTGAGCTCCGTCAGGGCCCCAGCGACGACCGTCGCCTGCACCTGGATGCCTTCCTCAATCCACTCGGGCTTACCCAGCAGTTTGCCCAGCCGAGCCAGGCGCGTGCCCTGCTCGAGGCGCTCACCGAGGGCGGCGTCGCGTTCCTCCGGCGGCAGACGTCGCCAGTCCTCCTTGCCCTCCTGGCGCAGCAGTGCCACCGCCCGGTCGGCGTCATCGTGGGCGAGGTAGGCCGTGACAAGCTGCTCCTGCAGGGAGGTCCGCTCGGCGCTGGACAGGCCCGGCTGGGCACACGCCTGCTCCAAGGCCTGCACCGCCTCCTCCCCTTTGCCGAGCTGCGTACTCAGCAGAGCATACTCGCGCCAAGGCTGCTCGGCGCCGGGTGAGGTCTGGCGCACCAGTCTGCTGTAGAAGTCGAGGAGCACCGCTGGCTCAACCCACGCCGTCGCCGAGCCCCAGGCGTCGGCGCCCCCCCACGCGTGGCCCCGCCACGTGAAACCCTCGCGTTGGCCCAACTGAGCAGCGAAGGCCACGGCGTCGTCCGGCTGACCACGGCGCAGCAGGCTGAGCAGGTAGTAGAGCGCCGCAGCCTCCCGCCCCTGCGCCGCCCGATGGTCCTCCTGAGCGGGGTAGCTCTCGTAGCGCCCCAGGAAGGCGGCATCCAGACCCGGCCTCGGCGCGGCCGCGTCGGGCGCCGTCGGGAACTGCTTCGCCATGGCTTCATAGAGCTCCCATGCGGCAGGCGAGTCGACGAGTTCCCACTGCGGCGTCTTCAGTGTCCCGGCCAGGCTGAGAGCGACGCGTTGGGCCAGGGCGAGTGTGGCGCCCTGGCCCGGGATGGTCAGGCGGACCCCGGGGATGGCCAACGCCTCGCGCAGGAGTGCCTCAGCCTTGGCCTCACCCGCAAGGCCCACGAGTTCAGGAACGCGCAGGCTGCGGGTGAGCACTGCAGCGCCCTTCTGCGCCGCGATGGTCTGTTCGAACCTGGCCACCAGGTCGGAGGTGCGGCCGGCCCCCAGCGCTTCGGCGTGGCCGCGCAGGGTCGCGAGCCGTTGGCGGGCGCTGTCGCGCTGCCAGTCCTTGAGGTCATCGATGCGTGCGCCGTATCGGTCAAGGGTCACGAGCATGGCGGCGGGATCCTGGTTGAGGAAGGCAACCAGCAGGTGCAACGCTGCGTCCGCACCGGCATTCGCAGGTGTGGGCGGAGGGCGGGCCGCGACCCGTTCAGCCAGGATGGGCCAGGCGTCGGGATCTGGCAGGACGGCCAGGGCTGCCGCCAGGGCGCCACTGTCGCTGGGATCGAGGAGGAGGCTGCCGCGCAGCAACGGCCCGCCGCGTCCGGCGAGCCGCGCCAGGGTCTGCCGGTCGTAGAGCACCGCAGCGCGATCCCAGAGTCCCAGCCAGGCAGTGGCCGCCGCCGCCGGCAGGTCGTCCTGGGCAATGGCAAAGGCGTCCAGGTCACGGCGCAGTTGCTCGACCGCCTGGACGGCTGCATCGGGCTGCGCCGCCGCCGAACGGGCCCCGGCCAGGGCTTCCTGGATGGCCTGGATGATCTCTTGGGCGCCCTTCATCTCGGCGGCGTTCGCGCTTGGCACGCGGAGGGCGAGTCCGCTGCTGAGCGTGACGGCGGCGATGGCCGCGGCGCTGGCGCGAGCTGTGAGGAAACGGGGACAACGGCTTAGCATGGCCCAGCCCTCCTTGCACATCACTGTACTCCGCCAGAGGGGCGGACGCGCTCGGAGCACGGTATCTTGAGAGGGTGGTTGGGAAAGGGACGGAAAGGACGCAAAGGACGGAAAGGACCAAGAGAGGACAGAAAGGACGCTGCAGGCCGGGGCTTCGGTGGGTCCCTTGGGTCCCTTCTGTCGCTTTGGTCCCTTGTCTGCAGGGAGTTACTGCCTATGACTGCCGGCTTCATCCCGCCGCATGGCGGCTACCAGGGGTTGCTCTCCTACCAGAAGGCGGAGATCGTCTACGATGCCACGGTGAACTTCTGTAACCGCTTCATCGACAGGCGTTCCCGTACCCACGACCAGATGGTGCAGGCAGCCCGCTCTGGCAAGCAGAACATCATCGAGGGCAGCCTGGCCTCGGGTACGTCGAAGGAGACCGAGATCAAGCTGACCAACGTCGCCCGCGCCAGTCTGGAGGAACTGCTTGCCGACTACCGCGACTTCCTGCGCGAGCGTGGCATTGTGGAATGGCCCCGCGAACACCGCTACGCGGAACGTCTGCGCGCGCTCAACCGTACTCCGGGGGCGACATACGCGACCTTCCGCAAGGGCCTCGAGCACCCCGACCCCGCCATCTGTGCCAATGTGGTCATCGGCCTGATCAAGGTGACCTGCTACCTGCTCGACCAGCAGCTTCGGCGCCTGGAGCGCGACTTCCTCAGCGAGGGCGGTCTGCGCGAGCGCATGACGCGGGCCAGGCTACAGGCCAGGGGGGAGGGGAAAAGGGACCCAAGGGACGTAAGGGACTGAAGGGCCCCCGACCGGGCCTGTCCCTTGGGTCCTTTGGGTCCCTTATGTCCCTTTTCCCCTCCCCCCGCCATCCCGCCTGGGCAAAGCGGTGGCTGTGGTGGAGTCGCGGGGGGGGGTCAGTCGGTGGGCGGGGGGAAGAGGCGGTGGAAGCGCAGGAAGAGGGAGCGGTCGCCCGCGAGGACGATCTCGCGCTGCAGCACGGCCTGACGCACATCGAGGCCGCCGGTGAACAGCGCCGCCCAGGTGGTGGTGGTGGTGGTGATGGTCAGGGCGGGTGCGGCGGCGGGCGCGCCTTCGCGACACTCGCAGGTGCCATGGTCGACGTGCAGGGTGCACTGCCAGCCGATATCCGTGAAGCTGAAGAGGATATCGAGGTTGAGGCGGGCGGTGGCGGTACGGTCGGCGCAGCGTGCCATCTCGCTCATCAGGATGCGGACGTCGCGCGCGGTGCGGCTCTGCACACTGGCCAGATCCGTGGCGTGGCTGCCGAGGGCCACGGCATTCTCCCAGTAGTAGGCGCTGTACTTAACGAAGTGCTCGAGGCCGGGGCTCAGGGAACTGGCGACGTCGCGCGCGGTTTCGGCCGTGACCGCTTGGCCGGCGCCCAGTTCGCGGCCGGCGCTGCGCAGGGCGGCGGTGATGGTGCCGATGGTGCGCGGTTTGGCCAGGCTGAACTCGAGCAGGTAGGACTCCGGCCGCAGCAACTCGCCGCGCAGTTCCATGGCCAGGCCATTGGCGGTCAGACGGAAAGTCTCCTGGACGCCGTTCAGATTGCGTCCGCCCTCGAGAGCGCTGACCGCCAGGTAGGCCAGCGCCTTGCCGTGCCAGCGCTCCGGGTCGCGCGTGTGGTTACGGGTGACACCCAGGGGGGTCATGGTGATGCCTGGCGACGTCAGCGGCAAGGTGCGCTCCAGGAAGGTCTTCAGCAGGCTGCTCATGGCGTAGTAGTAGACCGGCGTGGCCAGGAACAGCAGGTCGCAGGCGTAGAGACGCTCCAGGATGCCGCCCATGTCGTCCCGGTGGACGCACTGGCCGGGGGTCGCCAGCCAGCAGGAGTAGCAGCCGACGCAGGCGCTGATGTCGACGCTCGCCAGATCGAGCACGTCCACCTCAGCGCCGACGTCGCGCATCCCTTCCAGCACGTGGCCGGCAACGGACTGCGTATAGCCGGACTTGCGGGGGTTACCGAGGACAAAGAGGATTTTCATAGGCGTTCGTACGGGTCGCGAGGGTCGCGGCGGTTGAGCGCGCCGGTCACGGTTCCACCCGGCGTTCGGCAAGGGCCAATTCGCCGCGCACGAGTTGCCGGCGCCCGACCATCGCATGCACGCTGAAGCGGTGGATGCCGCCGAAGGTGATGCCGGGGGTAGCGGTCAGGGTGAGTACATCCCCCGGGCGGGCCAGGTCGAGGAACTTGACGTTGGCGCTGGCCAGGACCAGGAATCCGGGTGCGGCGGCGGGATCGCCAGCCAGGCGGAGGGTCAGGCCGTGCAGCAGGCCGGCGGTCTGGGCCAGAGCATCGACCATGAGCACGCCGGGCATGACGGGTGTGCCGGGGAAGTGCCCCTGGAAATACCATTCATCGGGGCGCAGTTCGCGCTCGGCGACGATACGCTTGCCGGGGCTGAGGGAGATCACGCGGTCGACGAAGAGGAAGGGGGGCCGATGGGGGAGGATGCTGTGGATATCGGCGAGGGTGAACGACGGCGGCGTTGCGGCCGGGGTCGGTGAGGTGTCCTGCGCAGGCATGGCGGCAAGGTTCCTTCGGAGGAAGGGGCGGTGGCGGATGGGCGACGTCAGGCTGCGGGTGAGGGCTGGTCGAGGCCATCGAGTTCGCGCTGCATCAACTCCCGGACGCGCTCGGCGAATTGCGCGGTGCTCTCACCGGGCTGGGCGCTGACCGGCGCCAGGACGTGCAGGGTGTAGTTGACGGTGTGGAGGGGCAGGTACGAGGCGAGGCGGCGGGCGGTGAAGGGGGAGTCGTTGTGGAGGACGATGGGCGTAACCGGGAGGCCGGTATCGGCGGCGAGCTGGAAGGCGAAAGAGCCAAAGGCGAGGGCGCGTGTCCCCGGCGAGCGGGCGCCTTCGGGGAAGATCAGCAGGTTGCGCCCCTGGGCCAGCAGGGCGCGGGCGCGCTCAAGGGCCGCCTGGAGGCCGCGCAGGGAGGTCGTATCCACGCAGACGAAGTCGAAGTACTTGATGAGGGTCGCATAGAGGGGCACGCGGGCGTACTTGCCCTTGATCACGGCGCCGGTGTTGGGGAGGAAACTGAGCAGCAGGGGGGCGTCGACCCGGCCCCGATGATTGGCAATGTAGATGGACACCGGCTGGGCCTTCAGGTACGCCCGTCCGGCGATTTCGCGAAAGCGGTAGAGCCCCAGGCCCGGCATGAGCAGGCGGGTGTGGACGAAGGCGAAGCCCTGCAGCAGGGGGCCGGTGACGCGATGTCCCCGTTTCTGCCCCAGTACCAGCATGATGGGCGTGAGCAGCAGCGCGCCCAGGGTAACGAACAGGGCCGCCGAGACTACGTAGAACGAGTAGGCGAGCAGTGAGCGCGCCACGATATGGGGGTACCACGGGATCGTGGTCTCAGCGTGGGTCTTGCGTTTGTGGCCCATGGGGTCAGAAGCTGACGGTGGCGGTCAGTCCGCCGTCGACCACGATATGCTGTCCGATGATGTAGGAGGCCGCGTCGGAGGCGAGGAAGAGAACCACGCCCGAGACCTCGCGCGGTTGGCCCATGCGTTTGAGCAGGATGCGGCGGGTGTTCTCGCGCTTCAGGGCTGGCGAGAGGGTGGCCGTCATGTCGGTCTCGATGAAGCCGGGCACGACGCAGTTGACGCGGATGCCGCGGGTGCCCAGTTCCGCGGCCAGGGAGCGGGTGAAGGCGAGGATGGCGCCCTTGGACGACGAGTAGGCGGTCTGGCCGGCGATGCCTACCAGGCCGCCCACGGAGGCGATGTTGATGATGGCGCCGGAGCTGGCGCTCATCATGGGGATGCTGACCGCCTTGGCCCAGCGCCAAGCGCCGTCGAGGTTGACATCGAGCACGTGGCGCCACTGTTCGTAGGCGGAGAGGACGATGAACTGATCGGAGCGGACGCCGGCGTTGTTGACGAGGACATCGATGCGCCCGGTCTGCGCCATAATGGTGCTGACGGCCGCCTCGATCTGTTCAGGTGCCGACTGCGAGCAGGGCAGAGCGACGGCCCCGGACTCCGCGGCCAGGCGCTCGGCCAGCTCCTGGCTCTTGCGGTAGGTGAAATAGACGGTGGCACCGGCCTGGCGGAAGTCTTCGACCACGGCCCTGCCGATGCCTCTGGCGCCGCCGGTAACGAGCACGGTCTTGCCTGCGAAAGTCACCTGTGTCTCCATTCAGCGCAAGCGCGTGTAGCGTTCCCAGATGGGGTCGGGCAAAGCCCGCAGCGCCTGGCGGGTCTGCGCGTCGACGGCCGCCATGGCCGAGGTCCCGGTGGCCACTTCGCAGCGAGTGCGGAGGTTGACCAGCGAGTGGTTGAACTCGAAGCGGGCGCTGTAGGCGTCCGCGACCCGGTGCTCAGTACAGAGGATCAGCTCGTCGCCGAAGCGGACCGGCGCGAGGTAGGTACAGTGGTTCTCGACCACCACCAGGGCCACGCCCAGCCGGAAGGCCTCTGCCAGCGGCAGGATGTCGAGGGCGAAGGCCAGGCGTCCCTCATCGAACCAGAGGAAGTAGACGGCGTTGTGGACCACCCCCAGCATGTCGATCTGGTGGAAGAGGGGCTTGATGGCCAGCTTGCGCCGCACGCGTCGGCTGAGGGCCGGCGCGGCCGCGGGCGCGTCGGCAGAGCTCACATTTCCTCCAGGCGCACCGACAGGCTCTTGGGCACGATCGGCGGCATCGAGATGCTGGTGACGACCGGTCCGTTGCCGTCGCCCAGGTGGAAGCTCAGGCCGGCAAATGCGATCTCCACCGGCAGCAGGGCCAGAGCGAGCCAGGAGGCGGCGGTGGGCGAGAAGCAGACCGTGATCAGTTCGCCGATCTGCTGGCCATCGTCAAACAGCGGGGTGCCGGGGCGTGGGGCGGGAAGCGCCGCCGGCATGGCCAGGCCGATGATCTTGCGCTGCAGGCCGGCCTTGCGCCTGGCAAAGAGCGCTGCCGAGCCCTGGAAGCTCTCTTTGTCGACATCGATCATCCACTGCAGGCCCAACGGCAGCGGGTCGCGCACCGCGGCGCCCTCGCGGAAGACATTCAGGAAGCGTCCCTCCAGGCGGAGGTCGTCATGGACAGCCACGCCGCAGACCCCGCCCGCCGGACCGACGGCAGTCACCAGTTGCTCGAAGAGCGCCGTGGCCCGTTGACGCTCGGCCAGGACCAGATAGCCGAACTCCGAGGTCTTCCCGGCGCGGACCACGCGGAAGTCCGCGTCCTCATATTCATAGGTGTCGATCGAGAGGTAGGGCAGGCCGAGGACCTCCGGGCCGGCGATCTTGCGCATGGCGTCCCAGGCCGAGTAGCCATCGACCGAGATGGCGGCGTGCGTCTCGGTCAGGTCTTCCATGCCGGCCTCGAGGGCGCCCAGCCGCAGGAACTGTTCGCGGATGACCTCGTCCGTGGCGATGCCTTCGCAGACGACAATCAGCTCCTCGTCGTTGTTGGCCACCAGCAGATCCGCCAGGATGCAGCCGTCGTCGTCGGGGAGGAAGGTGTGGAGGGCCCGGCCAAAGCGGATCTTGGCGACATTGCCAGGCAGAAGCCGGTCAAGGAAGTCCACCCCGGTGGCCTCCGGGAAGCGGAAGAGCTGCAAATAGGAGGCATCGGTGACCCCGGCCGCGGCGCGCACGAACTGGTACTCGCTGCTGCTGCCGGCCACGCTGAGGGCGACTTCCTTGCCGTAGCGTTCGCCGAACTGGGCGCCGCGAGCGGAGAGGGCATCATGGAGTGGGCTGATCCTCATGATACGCCCTCCGCTCTCTTCTTCAGGATGAAGTCCACGATCGTGTTGATGGATCGGAGCACCGAGATATCGTTGTCAGGGATGCGGACCTTGAAGGCGTTTTCCACCAGGAGGACGATTTCCAGGGCGTCCAGGGAGTCCAGCCCCAGGCCGGCGCCGAGCAGGGAGACATCCTCATGGAGGTCCTCGGGTCGGTAGGGGAGGTTCAGCCGCTGGATCAGCTCGCGCTTGAGGAGATCGATGATCTCCCGGCGCTGCGCAATGAGCTTGGCATTGCTACTGGTCATCCACCGTCTCCTTGCTGGGCGCGGCGCTCGATGATCACGGCGCAGGCAGCGCCAAGCGGCGCGACCGCGAGGGCGAGAATATAGGGCGTACGCAGGGTGTCGGCAACGCTGGCGGGCCGTGTCAGGCAGCGGATGATCTGCAGCAACGGCAAGGCGCTCTCGGGACAGCCGATCTGCGGAGAGACGTCGACCACGGGGATGGGCGCGCCGCCCAGGACCACGCGGGCGATCTCGGCGTCGGCCTGGCGGGCCGCGATCAGGGCGATCTCGCCGGCCGCGATGCCGGCGTTCTGGAGGGCGTCGGCGATCACCGCGGCGAGGGCGAGCGTGGGGTGAGCGCAGGCGAAGGCCAGGCCGCGGATTACCCCCAGTACCGTCGCGGCCGGAGGTGCATCCGCGCTCAGGGCTCTGAGGACGAGGGCCGCGGCGCCCTCGCCCGGCAGTGTGTCGGCGCACTGGCCGGCCCCGGCCATATCGGTCAGGATGCGGTCCGAAAGCTCGTCGGTGGCCGCGGCGATGAGGGTGTCGGCGTGGCCGTTGCGCAGACTCGTGGCCGCGAGTGCCAGGGCCAGCAAGCCCCCCCCGGGGCCGCTGTTGCAGACGGTATTGGGGCCCTTCATGCCGAAGCTCCGCATCACGTTTCCGGCCACGGAGTTCGGCACGATGTAGGGAAAGTTACCGACGCTGTTGAGGACGAAGCCGCTGGAGCAGAGGTGGGTGAGATGCTGTTCTTCGGCGCGGCTGGGGCCGGCCGAGAGGGCGAGGATCAGGCCGGTACCGGCGAGGTCCGCGGGCCGTTCGCGCACCTGGGCCGACTTCATGGCGGCGGCGGTGGCCAGGGTTGCCAGCAGGCTGGCACGGTCGAGGTTGCGGACGTCGATGCGGCGGTCGAGCTGGCGCGGTTCGAGGGGCGGGACCCGGGCCACGGTGACGCTGGCGCCCCCCGGGAGGGTGACGGTCGCGGCGCAGGGGTCGCTGCGCTCACTGGCAGCGGCGATGGCCTCAGCGCCGAGTCCGGCGGCCGAGACGCAGCCATAGCCGATGATGGCCACCGCGGTGCCGGGCCGCAGGGGAGGGCGGCTGCCGTCGGCAGCCGGACGAGCCGTCGCGACCAGGCTCATGTTGTTGCCCCCGAAGGCGAAGTTGTTGGACATGAACAGCCCCGCCTCGGGCCAGGGTCGGGAGGCATCGGGGATACAATCCAGGGCACAGCCATCGCGCGCCCCGCTATAGCTGGCGGTGGGGGGGTAGACGCCGTCGTGAGCGCAGAGGAGGGCGGCCACCAATTCGACGGTTCCCGCGGCCCCCAGACAGTGGCCGGTCATCGACTTGGTGGAGCTGACCGGCGGGGGGGTGCCGAAGACGCGGCCGAGGGCTTTGGCCTCGGCCCGGTCATTGCTCTCGGTACCGGTACCATGGGCGTTGACATAGCCCAGCGCGTCGGGGGCGATGCCGGCCTGGTGCAAGGCCCGCCGCATGGCCAGCGCCTGGCCTTCGCCGGTCGGATCGGGCGCCGAGCAGTGGTAGGCGTCGTTACTCGAACCGCAGCCGAGAATCTCGCCCAGCAGGGTGGCGCCGCGAGCCTGGGCGTGTGTGTCGGCCTCCAGCACCAGGAAGGCGCTGCCTTCGCCCAGCGACATGCCCACCGGCAGCGAGAAGGGGGCGCAGGTGCCGGGCGCGGTGGTCTTCAGCGCGGCGAACCCGGCATAGGTCGACAGGCTGAAGGCGTCGCTTCCGCCCACCAGCACGACGTCGAGGAGTTGGGAGCGGATGAGATCGGTGGCCAGGCCAACGGCGCTGGTTCCGGCCGAGCAGGCCGTGGTGATGGTCGTGGTCAAGCCGCAGATCCCGAAGCGCTTCGCCAGCACCGCGGCGCCGTGGTAGTAGCGCTTGCGCAGCAACTCGTCGGCACTCAGTTGCGGTTGGCCGGCGGCGATGCGGGCGTAGTGCGCCTCGATGGTCTGCATGGGGCCGGAACAGGTGGCCAGGATCAGTCCCAAGCGCCGGCCGAGCCGCGCCGGGTCACAGCCGGCCTGCGCCAGCGCCTCCGCGGCGCTGCCGAGCGCCAGGCGGATCCAGCGGTCGGTCAGTGGCGGCAACTGGGCCTCGTCCGGCGGCAGGGCGGCATCATCGACGAGGCCAGCCAGCGGCCGCGGCGCCGTGCCCAGGCGGGGGTCGCAGACTGCCGAGAAGCACGGCCGAGCGGCGCGCAGGGTCGCCAGGAAGGCCGCTTTGCCGCGACCGCCCGAGCAGAGGACGCCCATGCCGGTGACGACGACGCGTCGGCTCACGGGAGGTCTCCGACCCTGACCACGAGGGCGTAGTTGTAGCCCAGGTCGGTACTGCCGAGGGCCAGCACCTGGCGGACCGTCTTGGGCCAGGCTCGCGTGTCCAGGGCGGGGACTCCCGTGCGCTCAGGCCAGGCGCCGGCGCCATCGTGCAGGGCCTCGAGCAGGCAGGCCAGGGAGAGGAGGATGGAGGCGGTCTCGATGTAGCCGGTGTTGAAGCTGGTGGTGACGAAGGGGGCCGCGCCGGCGCCGGCGACCGCCTCCCAGGCCTGAACGGCCTTGAGGTCCTGCGCGTTGCCCTGGGGCGCCCAGGCGCAGAGGTCGATGTCAGCGGGGCCGAGGTTGGCGCGCGTCAAGGCCAGGCGCACGGCCCGGTTCAGGCCGTCCGGATCCAGGCTCTGTTCGTGCAGGGGTGCCCCGTCCATGCTCATGCCATAGCTGAGGATCTCGCCCAGCAGCGGGGCGCCGCGGTCGCGGGCGGCCGCGAGGCTCTCCAGGCAGAGCACTGCCGCGCCCTCGCCCAGCGTCTTGCGGCGCGCGTTGTCGAGACGGAGACGGTAGTCCTGCTCTTCTACCCCCAGATTGAGGTAGCCGATGTAGTCGTAGTTGAAGAAGGTCTGGTCGTAAACCTCGTCGGCGGCGCCGGCGAGGAGGCACTGGGCGCGGCTCTCGTTGACCGCATCGAAGGCGTAGGCCAGGCTCTGCAGGCCGGCATGAGGCCCCGGCGAGAGCGTGGCATTGACCCCCTTGAGCTGCAGGGCGCGCGAGACCCAGCCCGCGGTGGAGTTTGCCGTGATATTGGAGAAGCAGGCGATGTCGGCGCCGGGGGTGTCGCCGGCGAACACCGCATCCATGTGGCGGCGCTCGGGCGGGCCATTGCAGGCGCCCAGCACCACGCCTGTGCGTCCGGAGTTATCGCGGCCGATGCGCAGGCCGGCCGCGGCCAGGGCCTGGCTGGCGGCCAGGGTGGCCATCTGGCTAAGCTTGTTCATGTCGTCGCAGGCGATGCGTCGCAGGCCCTGCTTGAGCACGTCCGCCGCGACCAGCCCAGCCCGTTCGGCACGGACCCCCGGCATGCGGATGGACTCGGCCGGGCCGATGCCGACGCACTGCACGCGCAGCGCCTGCAGGTGCTGCCCGGCGCCCGCGCCGAGGGCGGAGACCAGCCCCGTTCCCGTGATCGCCACCCGCGACACCGGCGCCTCAGGCGAAGACCCCGCCTTGTCCCAGCGGGTGATGACGACGGCGGCGTTGTTGCCACCGAAGGCGTAGTTGGCCTTGATGAAGGCGTCGTAGTGCTGCGGCCGCGGCGTGTTCGGCACGTAGTCGAGATCACAGCCCGGCCGGGGTTGGCCGACGTTGAGCGTGGGCGGGATGAAGTCGTCGTTCATGGCCAGGATGCCGCAGGTGGCCTCGATCAGTCCCGTGCTGCCCATGCAATGGCCGAAGAACGACTTCAGCGAGACAGCGGGCAGGGTCGCGCCGGCGCTGAAGGCAGCGATGCCGCGGCTCTCGGCGCAGTCGTTGGCCAGGGTGCCGGTGCCGTGGGCGTTGACCCAGGCCAGGCTGGCGGCAGGCAGGCCGGCGTCGGCAGCGGCCTCGGTGAGGGTCTTGGCCACCCCCTTGCCCGAGGGGTCGGGAGCGGTCGGGTGGTAGGCGTCGGCCGAGGTCGCATGGCCGGCGATGCGGGCGCGACAGGGCGCCTCGCGCAGGAGGGCCGACTCCATCTCCTCGACCACCCAGAAGCAGGCCCCCTCGCCGATGTTCAGGCCGACGGGCAGTGAGAACGGGGCTATACGCTGCTCCGAGAGGGCCCGCAAGGCGTTGAAGCCGGCGAGGTTGGCCAGGCAGAGCGCATCGGCACCGCCGAGCAGCACCCGTTTGGCGTAGCCGCGCCGGATCAGGGTGTGCGCCAGGCCGATGGCCACCGTGGTCGAGGAGCAGGCCGTGGTCACGACCCAGGTCTCGCCGCGGATCCCGAGGGCGTGCGCCAGGGCCTTGCCGAAGGCGTAGTACTGCGCCTGCAGGTTCATGCGCTCGCTGAACGCCTCCGGGGCCTTGCCGTGCTTCCAGCGGTAGAGGCTTTCGCCGGAGCGCAGGCCGCCGTTGCAGGTTCCGAGTACCAGGGCCGTATCGGTGCGCAGATCGTCGGGCTGCAGGTCGGCGTCGGTAAGTGCCCGGCGGGCGGCGCAGATGGCGTACTTCAGGTAGGCATCGTCGATCTCGGCGCGTTCCTGGGGCGTGAGTTCGGCGTCCACGTCGAGATTGCGGACCTCGCCGACGAGGTCGGTGGCGAAGCCTGAGGCGTCGACGCTGGTGGCTGGCGCCAGCCCGTGCCTGCCGGCGCGCAGGCTGGCCAGGATCTCGGCCGCCGAGTTGCCGATCGGGGTCAGCATCCCCATCCCGGTCACCGCCGCCTGCAAGCGCACGCCCTGCCGTCGCAAAGGTTTGCCCAGGACGACCTTGCCGGCCTCGTAGGTGAGCGGCTCGAGGTGTCGGCTGAAACGTCCTTTCTGGCGGCGGAAGAACTCGGTCCAGATGGTGATGAACTGCTGGTAGAGCTCGTCCGTGGACAGGGTCGGATGTTTGGCCACGACGTTGGCGCCGTTGTAGTGGCTCCAGGTACGGTCGAAGATCCGCCCCTGCCGTTCCAGGCGATCCCAGTGGACGGATCCCGGGTAGGGGGTGAAGAGGAAGAACTCCGAGGTGCGGATGTCGGCTTCGTCGCAGAGGGCCAGGACGCGTTCCGCGATCGAGTCGTCGTCCCAGTCGCGGCCGATGGCAAAGGAGCCAAAGAAACGGATTTGCCGATCCTCGAGACGGTGCACCAGGTCGCGCAGCAGGGTGCGTTCGCGCGGCGAGCCCTGCAGCGCGCGAATGGACAGCGGGTCGACATTCAGCGTGCAGTAGAAGTTGCAGACGCCAGCGCGCGCCGCCAGATCGAGGAGGTCGTCGTCGGTGTTGAGCGCCATGGTCGAGGCCACGAAGAACTTCTTGCCCAGTGGCGCCACGGCCTCGAACAGCTCCCGTGCGTAGGAGACCATGCGCCGTTGCGGGAAGAACAGCGTGTCGTCGGCCAGGTAGACGTTCTCGAACTTCAGCGTCTTCATCTCGGCCACGATCTGGTCGATGGGCCGGAAGCGGATCTGCGAGCCCATGTGGGCGGGCACGGCGCACATGGCGCAGTTGTAGCAGCAGCCACGGGTGAGTTGGATCAGGTCCTCGTCCCAGTCGTAGCTCTGCTTGGCATAGAACAGTTCGCGCCGCGGGATGCGTAGCTTGGCCACATCAAAGCGGCAACCGCCGATGTACTTGGGTTTGAGCTGCCGGGCCGCGGCGTCGGCCAGGATCCGCTCCCAGGTCGGTTCCACTTCGCCGACGTTGACGGCATCGGCGTGCTCGAGGCACTCCTTGACCATGAAGGACGGGAACATGCCTCCCATGATGACCTGAGTGCCCTGCCGGCGAAAACCGTCCGCAATCTCAAAGGCCCGCGTGGCCTGGGGCGTGAAGCAGTTGATTGCCACCAGGTCGGTCTTGGCCGCGTAGTCGACCGCATCGCCAGCGTTGTCGTCGACGAGTTCAACCTCGATCTCGGGCGGCGTCCAGGACGCCATGATCGGGATTCCCAGCGAGGGCGGCGTGGTGAAGTCCGCCAGAAAGCTGCGGACCAGCCCGGTCACTTCCGCGGAAGCGGACAGGAAGCGCTCAAAGCGGGGATAGACGAAGGTGACCTTCACACGCAAACGCTCCTGCAGTGGTCGCTACCCGCCGTGCGCAGCACCCGCGGCCGCCCCATTTCCTTGGAGAGGCGCCTGGCCTCAGGCGCGCGGCGGGGCCCGCCGCATCTCCATTCCCTTGGACCGCCCACGGTCCTGCTGTCCAGCAGGATGGGCAGTACCCGCCGTGCGCAGTACCCGCCGTGCGCAGCACCCGCGGCCCGCCGTGCGCAGCGTCTGCAACTGGCCTACAGACCCCGGCTAGAGGACTCGGGTTCCGCGGCGGACGGCCCACAGGGCCGCGGTGCGGGCATGGAACTCATCCAGCGGCAGCCGCGTCCGGAGGACCCCGTTGAACATGTTGTACTTGGCCAGATCGTGGTCGATGATCTGGTCCTGCATCTGGGTGTGGAGGGCGGTTCCCGGCATGGGTGTGAGCAGAGTGTAGCCCGCCAGTTCGACCGGGTTGGCGGCGGCGAATTCCGCCAGGGCCTCGAAGTCGTCCCGCTCGTAGTCCGGGGGAATGATGTGGTTGCCGCGCAGCATGATGCCGTTGGCGGCGCAGACCGCGACCGCGGCGGCAATATGTTCGACCTGCAAGGCCTTGCCGTAGCGCCGCAGTTCGTCCTGCCGGAACGACTCAAAACCGCAGATGACGACCTTCAGGCCGTGGGCTGCCAGCTTCGCCATCAGGCGTGGGTTCTGGGCCATGGTGTCGGCCCGGATATCCATGATGAAGATCTTGCGGATACCCTCTTCGGCGATGCGCGTGAACAGGCGGTCGATGAAGGTCGTGTCGATAATCGAGTTGGCGTCGGCGAGGCGCACGGCGATGTACTCGTCGAGGGTTTTCAGTTCCGCGATCACGCTCTCGATCTCGCGCTGCAGGTAGGCGCCAGCGTACTGCGGCCAGATCGAGCAGAACGAGCAGCGGTACGGGCAGCCCAGCGAGGTGAAGAGGTAGGTCCCCGGACCATTGGTCTTGCCGACCACATAGGCCGGTAACCACTTGCGGAGCAGCGTGCGGTCGGGCACCAGGAACTCGGTGGTAGCGGGGTTGGCGCCGGCCGCGACGGGAGCCGTGGGCCGCAGCCGGCCGTCGTCACGGAGCAGCAGCCCCGGTACGGACTGCAACCGGCCGCCGCGGGCCAGGGTGTCGGCCAGGGCGCGGAAGGTCAAAGCCGAGGCGCCGGGACAGAGCACATCGACCCACGGGCGGTCGACGTCCGCCGGGCAGAGGGTGACGTGCAGTCCACCGGCCACGGTCACGACGTCCGGATTCCAGCGCTTGGCCGCCTGCAGCAGATCGAGGCCGGCCGGTACCTCGGAGGCGATGAGGGTGATGGCGACGAGGTCGGGTTGAAAGGCCTCCAGGTGTTGCCGCAGCAGGGCCTGCGGCTCGGCTGCCAGGGGGTTCAGGTCGTACTCGGCCTTCATCTCGAGCAGGCTGACGTCATGGTGGCGCACCGCGGTAGCCACCGTCAGCAGGCCCAGGGGCGGTCCCACCAGTTTGCGATGGATGAAAGGCAGCGCGGCCGCGGTGGCGTGCTCCAGGATGGCGTTGTGCGGCGAGCGCGGCGGATTGACGAGGAGGATGCGCATGCGGGAAACTCTCAGCGCCAGCGCCGGATCAGGTTGCCGGCTGCCGTCAGCAGGTCACTGCGTTCGAGAACCGCGTCCACCAGGCCCAGTCGGAGCGCTTCGTCGGCACTGACCAGGCGCCCGCTCAGAATCAGGTCGAGGGCAGGCCCCCGACCCACGAGCTGCGGCAGTCGCACGCAGGCACCGCAGCCGGGCATGACCTGCAGCGAGGTCTCGGGGGCGCAGAAGAGGGCATTGCGTGTAGCCAGGCGCACCTGACAGGCCAGAGCCAATTCCAGCCCGCTGCCGAAGCAACAGCCGCTGATGGCGGCCACGACCGGGAAGGGTGCCTCGCGCAAGGTCTGCAGGGCCTCGGTGAGCCGTACCGACAACTGCAGGTTGTCCGCGAACGGCAGCGTCCGCAGGCGCTCGAGAAGTTGCGGCAGATGGGCGCCGCTGGAGAAGTGCCGTTCACTGCCGTGGACGATCAGCCCCTGCAGGCACTGCTGCGGCAGCGCCCCTTCCAGGACGTCGAGGAGCGCCGCGATGAACGCATCGTCCATCTCATTGCGCGGCGGGGCGTTCAGCGTCAGCCAGCCGATGCCGTCGCGGACCGCGAAGGCGAGCGGGGGTGTACCCACGGTGGTCACGATTCCGCCTCGAGGACTGCCAGCCCATAGGCGTGGTCGCCGGTGTGACTGATCGAGATATGCAGGCGCTGTTGGCTGAGTGCGAGGCGCAGCGGCGCGGGCACGTCGTGCAGACGCGGGGCGCCGTCGGCGTCATGCCCGATCTGCACATCGCGTTCGGTGTAGCCCGCGGCGGTCTCGCCGGCGGCCTGCAGCACGGCGCGTTTGGCCGCGATCACGCCGGCCAGACGGCGCACGGGGGCTGTGGCCAGGCGGGTCTGTTCTGCAGCGCACAGGCAGGCCTCCGCAGTTGCCTGCCGCGTTGCCGCCAGGTCGCTGATGCAGCACTGCGCCATGGTCGCGGTCGTCATGCGTCAGCCGGCCTGGCGCGGCTGGCGGCCGCAGCCAGCCTGCAGAATTCGTCAGCCTCCAGCCGCAGCGCCTCCCGGCACGGTAAGCGCCGGGACGCCGCAACCGCTCGCAGCACGGCACGGATCTGCTCGCAACTGCGCGCGGCGGTGAGCTGAGCCAGGTGCTCACGGACGCGGGGGAGCAACTCGCCGCCGTCGACGACGGCGTCGATGAGGCCCAGCTCCAGCGCCTCCTCAGCGCCGAAGATAGCGCCGCGCAGGAGGGTCTGGACGCAGGCGCCCCGGGGCAGCAACTCCCGCAGCCAGACCGCCGCGCCGAAGCCTGGGACCAAGCCCTGCTCAACCTCGGGCAGACCCAACAGCGCGCTGCGCGCGGCGATGCGGAAGTGGCAGGCCAACGCGAGCTCCAGGCCGGCGCCCAGGCAGGCGCCACGGATTGCTGCGACCAGCGGTACCGGGGCCTCGGCCAGCAGCGTCAGAATCTCATGGCCCCGTTCCAGGCGTTGCCGGAAAGCGTCGGGCGAGAGGTCGGCGGCTTGGCGACGCAAGGCCGCCAGATCCGCACCGGCTGAAAAGTGCCGACCCGCACCGGTCAGCACGGCCCCTTTGACACCGGGGGCGTGCAGGCAGGCCAGGAGCTCGTCGGGCTCAGCAAAGACCGGATCCGGCAACTCGTTGCGCGGCGGCCGCTCAAGCACCAGCCAGGCCAGATCGCCCTCAACACGACAGCGCAGGATGGGTCCCATTCGGGGTCACACCTTAACGGTTAGCAGCAGAGCCCGATCTGGGGCGCAGCGAAGACACCCGCTAAGGTGTGACCCCGGGCTCGGCGCGATGAAGCATGATCGGCAGGTGTGCCGCGAAGAGCGCAAAGTCGGCATCCGTAGTGTAGATGGCCAGCCGGTACCGCACCCCCACGGCACAGATCAGGAAGTCGAGGTATCGGCGATGACCCTCACGCCCTGGCCCTCTGCGCCTTGTAGTCAGAGTCCGGGTCAAGGTCAAGCTTACCGAATAGTGGGAGTATCTGGAGCTGTTGCAGGTGCCGATTGTAGTCGATCAGCGCCTGCGTCACGGCTGCCCTCTTGGTCTTGTGCCCGCCGAGTCTGACCGCTTCCTTGATCAGCCGGTCGTCAATCTGCAGATTCGTCGCCATGGTCGCACCTCGTCTTTCCACACACTATGACCACACGTAGTGATGTGTGGAAGGAGGGTGCGGTCTGAGAGTTAGCAGCACTGGGCTGCAGCCCCCCCTACCTTGGCGCCTGTTACGGCGCGTAACGACAGGGTCATCCCGTGGCCTATCCTAACCGGGGCACTGACCCACTGTCGCCGTCGTGACCACGGTCGTTGTCGTGATCGTTGTCGTGATCGTTGTCGTGATTGTTGTCGTGATTGTTGTCGTGATCGTTGCCGTGATCGTTGTCGTGATCGCCGTAAAGCGCAGTGTCCTCGCCAACGTTGTGGTCCCGTTTTCCCAGTTTGGTCAGCATCGAGACGATCCGAACGAGCATGGCCTTCCCCTCTTCGTTCTCGTCTGCGCCGATGACTTTACAGACCTCGAGGATATCCTGAATCGAGGCGCACTCCAGAGCGGATCCACGTGCGATCTCGAAGAAGCGCCGCCGATCCGCTTCGGTTCCCTTACCGTTTCCTTCGGCGATGTTCTGGGGGATCGACGGGGATGCCCTGAGCAACTGGTCTTTCGCATGGCGGTCGGCCCCCGCTAAGCGCTTGGCGAGCGAGTAGGCCCAGGCTACGTACCGCAAGGAGAGCCGGTAGACGTCCAGTTGCTCATGGCCGAATCTCATGGCATCGAAGTCCCGATCACGACAACGACAACCGTCCGGCGGCTGCCGGACTGACAACGACCGGAGCGGAGGCGTTTGAGCCTTCAGCCCAGGAAGGTGCAGACGTACTCGCACGGCCCGGCGGCGACCGCGATGTCGAACCCCGACTTGGCCGGCACTTCGAACTGCTGGCCGGCGGCGTAGCGGTTCACCCCCGCCTTCCCGTCCACTTTCACCTCGCACTCGCCGGCCGTGATCTCCATCCGTTCGGCCTTATCCGTACCGAAGTGGAACGTTCCCGAGAAGATCACCCCCACGGACTTGCGGGTGCCGTCGGCCAGGAGGAGCGTGTGGCTGACGACCTTCCCGTCGAAGTAGACATTCGCCTTGGCCACCACCGTGACCCCTTTGAACTCGAGTGCGGCGCTGCTCATTGCTGGTCTCCTGCCGCCGATGCCGGGCGGCGCGGTTCTGTCATCGTACAGTCCATTGAGGGCTCCAGACACTGGGGGTCCTCAACCCAGCCCGTTGGGCTGGGCTGAGGGATGGCCGCACCCTTGGCGCTGAGCCCCCGCGCACTATCGCGCACGCTCAGGGGGTGGTGGCTGGCGTTGCCGCCAGGCGTTGGGCGCGCAGGCGCAGGAGGGTGCGCATCAGGGGTTCCTGCAGGTTCTCGCGGCGCCGCAGGGCCAGGGCTTCCCGCACCAGGTCCGGGGGTGGCGGGAACTCCTCGGCCGGGATGCAGTTGGGCCGGGAACGGGTCCATTCGTGGACGGTGGCGCGCAGGCGCTCCGGGCCGAGGGCGGGGGCGACGTAGAATAGCGGCCGGAGCAGGGAGGTGTCGGCGGTCAGCAGTCCCTCGCGGACGGCGGTCGCATGCAGCGGTGTGCCGGGGTAGATGCGCAGGCCGCAGCTCAGGTGCGCAATGTCATCCGGCACGACGTGCGCGTCGATGAAGGCGAAGGTTTCGCGCAGGGTGTCGAGGGTTTCGCCCGGTCCGCCCAGGAGGAAGAACCACTTGCAGGGCAGGCCGACGGCCCGGATGCACGCGGCTGCCTGCTCCAGGTCGGGCCGGCTGAAGTTCTTGCCCAGGTTGCGGAGCAGCAGCGGGCTGGCGCTGTCGGGAGTGCAATCGAACTGCTGGAAGCCGGCCTCCTTCATCAGCAGCAGCAACTCCTGCGTGACGTTGGCGGGGTTCAGCCCCATGGTGCGCAGGGAGACCCGCAGGCCCCGGTGGATGATTTCGCGGCAGATGGCTTCAGCGTGTCCAGGAGGGTCGTTGAAGATGCTGTCGACGAACTCGAAGGGCAGCGGTCCGAGCTGTGCCGCCAGGGCCTCGATCTCGTCAGCGACGGCGCTGGCGGCGCGGCAACGGAAGGTCCGCCCCTCGATGCGCGGGTAGGAGCAGTAGGCACAACGGTGCACGCAGCCGCGCTTGGTTTGGATGGGGCAGGCGCCGCGTTGCCGGTAGGCATCCCAGGCGATTAACGTGCCCAGGCCCACGGCGGGAGTCCCGTCCAGTGAGGCCGCCGGGGCGGGCCCGACGGGCGCCGCCGCCTGGCCGCGGGTCACGACCCCGGGAATGGCCACCGGCACGTGGCCCGAGTCCAGGGCAGCCAGCAACATCGGGAAGGCGACTTCGCCCTCGCCGACGACGCCATAGTCGGCGCCGGTCTCCTGCAGGATCTCGCGGGGCAGCAGGGTGAAGCCGCTACCGCCGAGGATGATGGGAGCGGCGCAGGCACCACGGATCAACGGCATGATGACGTCGCGGATGCGGTCGATGAAGAAGACCGGCGCGTGCATGGCCACATCATCGACATTGCGGATGCTGACGCCGACATAGTCGGGCGCTTGCCGTGCGATGGCCTCGGCCAGTCCGGCTTCGCCGGCGGTCAGCAGGTCGCAGACCTCCACCCGGTAGCGCCCGGCGATGGCGGCCGCGACCAGGGCCAGACCCAGCGGTGGCACCGGGTAAGGGACGGTGCACTCGTTGGCGTTGACCAGCAGGACCGTTTTCATCCGTTTGTCCGCGAGGCGGCCACGAAGGCCGCGATCGTCTCGATGCTGGACAACACATCGCGGGCCAGGTTCTGATCGGCGATCCGGGCGCCGTAGCGGCGCTGGATGGCGACCACCAACTCCACGGCGTCGACGGAGTCCAGGCCCAACTCCTCGTTGCCGAACAGCGGATCGGTGTCGGACAAGTCCTCCGCTTTCACGTCCTCCAGCCGGAGGGCGTCGATGACCAGTTGCTTGATCTCCAGCTTGAGTGCTTCATCTGCCATTGGGTTTATGTCTCCTGTCGGGGGCAGTGTGGCGTCCCTGAAGTACCGTGAACAACGGCCTTGGAGGGCAAGAGCAGACCGCGGTCGCGGCCGGATCGCAGCCGCAGCCCCGCCTCAGGCGGGGCACCAGAACGGCGGCGTGCCGCGGCAGCAGAGCCACCGCTGTACTTGCCCTCCAGCACGCAATCCCTACGTCACAGATCTGGCGGAGTTCGCGCTGAGCCTTGGCCGTACGCCCGTCCATCGCTCGACACCACACTACAGCGTTGCGGCGATCGTGCGCAGCTCGCGGAACAGCGTGTCCTCGGCGGTGGCGCGTTCGCGGATCAGGTCTGACAATTCCCGGAGGCGCTCCGCGCCGAGGTCGCGGTTGCGCCCGATGCGGGCCACGAACAGCGAGATATCGCGCCAGCGGTCGCCGTTGAGCATCATCCGGGCGCTGACCTCGCGCAGACCGTCGTGCCCGAGCCGATCAGCGGCCTCCTTGAGGAACGACGCATAGAGGAAACGGCCGCCGCCACCGCCGGTGCCGCGCTCTTCGAGGACGACGTGGACCATCATCACTTCGTGCGAGAGGTGCTCCTCGTCGCGGGTCAGGGCGGGCCACTTGGTCACCTGTTCGGCAAAGGTACGGATGCCCCTGACGCCGGCGAACGCGAAGGGCACCTTGAGCATGTAGAAAGCCGCCTGGCTGATGCCTTTGCGGATCATGGCGCGGTGGTCGATGGTGGCGGGGACGGGGCCGTCGATGTAGAACATGTTTCCGCGGGGCGCAAAGGGGCCCTTGGCGAAGCGTGCGGTAGCCAGGACCTCAGCCTCGAGCTCGGCGACCTGCGGCGCATACGAGTCGCTGATCAGGTAGCGGCCATCGCGGCGGCCCACCACCACCACGTAGTGCGCGTTGAAGTGAGCGCGGGCATACTTGGGGATGTAGCGCATGTAGAAGAAGTCGACCTGCACCGCCACCGGGATGCCGCGCTCAAGCAGGGCATCGAGCTGACGCATGGCGTTGGCCGTACTCAGGAAGCGGTGGCGGCGGAAGTGAACCCCCGTGCGCTTTTCGATGTTGGCCCGGATGCGCCCCGGCAGGCTGCGCAGCACCACGGTCGGGAAAGGCAACATCGCCGAGTTGAAGTAGCCGAAGAAGAGAGCCCCGGCGCCGCCGAAGACCATGGGCTCGGAGAGCTCCAGTCCGGCATGTCGCAGCAGCGCCGACACGGTGCCCGACTCGCAGTGGGCTGCCATGCGGTGCTCGAAATGGTCAAGCGGGTGCGTCATGGGTATCGCTGCTCTCCGCGGCCGGCGCCGTCAGGACCACCAAGGGGGACGCGGTGGGCTGCTGCCGCAGGCGCGGCAGGTCGGCCTCGTCGATGAGCTGGAAGAGGTTGGCTACCGGGATATCGAAGATGGCGGCATAGCGCTGGATCGTTTCCAGCCGCAGCCTGGCGAAGCCGCTGGGGGTCATGTGGGCGCGCAGGCGTCGGCGGCTGACGCCGATGCGGGCGGCGAGGTCGCCCTCACCCATGCTCAGCAGCGTGGCGTAGTAGGCCACGATGCTGATCCGGCCCTGCAGCAGGTCGGCGCGCAAGCCGGCTTCCAGGTGGCGGCGTTTGGTCAGGAAGTCGTCGAAGTACTGCTGCACCATGACCGACCCGGTTTCCACCGGGCCGTAGGAGCCATCGTCTTTCTCGACATAGACGACGAAGGTGCGGTCGCCGGGTATCTGCACCGCGTCTTGTTTCATGGCTGAGGGCCCTCCTGAGCCGCGCCGCCCTAGCGGCTATATCCAGCGCTGGTGGCGGTAGCGCCAGACCGCCACCCCCATCGTCGCCGCTGCCAGGCCGAGCAGGCAGGCGAGCTCGGGCCAGATCTGTGCCAGGCCGGCGTTGCGCAGGAAGATATCGAGGAAAGCGGTCAAGCCCCAATTGAGCGGCGAGAAAACGGAGACAGCGCGCAGCGGACCCGGCATCATGAAGGGCGGCACCATGACGCCGCCGAGGGCGCTGGCGATGACGACCAGGGCCGAGCCGAAGATGGCGGCCTGGTCGGCCGTGCGCACCAGGGTGCCGATGAGCATGCCGCTGCCGGTCGCGGCCAGGCCGGCGACGATGGCGGCGACGGCGACGGCCCCCGGGTGTGTCCCCAGGCCGAACGCCGGGGTACCCAGGCGTGGCATGGCCCACATGCCGATGGCGACCATGGTGGCGAACTGGCTCAGGCAGACGAACAGGTAAGCGGTCACTTTGGCGCCCAGGAGGGTGAAGGCCGGCACGGGCAGCATGCGCAGCCGGGTCATCGTTCCCATCTGCCGTTCCTTGACCAGTCCGCCGGCCAGCGGGATGACGACCATGAACATGGCAAACAGCGTCCAGGCCGGGACATTCTGCTGCACGGAGGTCGGCAGGGGGGCTTGCGGTTCGGTGCTGCGGGCGCCGGGTCCAGCCAGGCCGACCAGATCGCCGGGGCGCCAGTCGATCTGGGGCGCGGCGTCCGGGTCTGCGGCGGGGTCTGCCGCCGCCGTCAACTCGCTCAGTTGGCGCCCGACAGCCGTGAGCAACTCGCGGGTCTCGGTGGCCTGGGCCAGGCGCTGCAGGCCGCTGAGCAGAGCCTTGCGGATGATGGGGCGCACGGCGGGGTCGAAGGCGATTTCCAGACGCGTGGCGTTCGGCGTCGGCGTCGCATTCGAGGTCCCGGCGATGATCTCGGCAGAGCGGGCGCGGACGGCGGCGGTGAAGCCTTTGGGGATCACCAGGTACCCCTGCGATTGGCCGTCGCGCACCACCTGGCGCGCGGTCTCGGGCTGCAGGGGAACCCCCTGCCAGTCGGTCTGCACGAGAAACGCGTCGCCGTCCCGCAGCAGTTTCTCCAGCTCCTGGGCCAACTCGCCGCCGTCCTGATCCACCAGCAGCAGCGCCGTGGGCCGCCCATCCATGGTGCGGAAGGCGTCCTCCTGCACCAGGGTGACGATAACGGCCAAGGCGATCGGTAGGCAGAAGAGCATGACCAGCCCGGCCCGGTCGCGCCGCAGCAGCAGCAGCTCCTTGTGCAGACAGGCCAAGAACTTACGCATGGTCAGGCGTCCCTGAACTGCCGGCCGGTCAGCCGCATGAAGACATCCTGGAGCGTGGCGCAGCCCGGGTGCCTGGCCACCAGCTCCGCCGGCGAGCCGTCGGCGATGATCCGCCCCTGGTCGATGACGGCCGCCCGCCCGCAGGTCCGCTCGATTTCTTCCATATAGTGCGTGGCATGGATGATGGTCGTGCCCTGGCGGTTGAGCTCGCTGAGGAGTTCCAGGATGGCACTGCGTGACTGTGCATCGACACCGACGGTGGGCTCATCGAGGACCAGCAGCCGGGGTTGGTGCAGGAGTCCGGCCGCCAGATTGGCCCGGCGCTTCATGCCGCCGGAGTAGGTCTGGATGGGGCGGTCGGCGGCGTCGGCAAGCCCGACCGCGCCGAGGCAGGTGTCCAGGCGTGCGGTCAATCGGCGGCCGTGCATACCGTACATGCGTCCGACGAAGGCCAGGTTCTCGCGGGCGGTCAGGGTGGGATAGAGGGCGATCTCCTGCGGCACCAGGCCGAGGCCCTGGCGGATGCTCCCGCCGCCGGAGGCATAGCCGAGATCCAGGCAACTCACCTCGCCCGAGTCCGGCCGCAGCAGCCCGCAGAGGACCGAGATGGCCGTCGTCTTGCCGGCTCCATTGGGTCCCAGCAGGCCGAGGAAGTCGCCGCTCTGAACGCTCAACGCCAGGCGGTTCAGAGCCGGCCCGGTCGCGCCGGGGTAGGTCAGGCAGACGTCATGGAAGATGGCGATGGGGGAGGGCACTGTGGGCCTGTTGAAGACGGCGGCGGCGGCTCGATTTCCGCGAGGCCGCGGGCCGCGGGGATGTTGGGAGTCAGCCGCCAGGCTGTTGACGCGACAGGGCCGGCCGGAAGTACTCCCGGCCGGTCTGCGCGTGGAGGCGCAGCAGGCGCGCGCTGAGCGCCGGTCGGTCCTGCTGGGCCAGGTAGTCCGCCAGGGTGTAGGGTCGGCCGTAGAGGTTGCGCAGCAGCCAGTCGAGGTCAGGGGTGCTGAGGAGTCCCGCCTGGACGAAGTGCAGGCAGGTGTTCAGTTGCAGCGCGTGCTGGACGGCGCTGGCCTCGGCCAGGCTGGGCACGGCGGCGCCGACTGGCGGCGCGGCGCCGGGCTCGCCGGCGATCGCCTGGGCGAGCTCGCGGTAGTCGTCCGCGGCGCCCGAGGCGGCGGCGTAGTTGGCGAGCGCGGCGCCGATGGTGGCCGCACCGACGCGTTCAGCCAGCGCCAGGGGAGCCACGCCCAGGAGGCCGCTGCTGGCAGCCTGGTCGGCCAGCGCCGGCGTCAGGCCAAGACCCACGGCGCGGATGCACTCCGCGTGCGCCGGCAGCAGCAGACGGTTCACGGCAAAGGCCTGCATAGCAGTCTGTTCTATAACGTGTAAATGACTCTCTTTTAGGAGCTTACGAAGGCGCTCAAGGTCGTCGCTGGTGACGGTCGGCGGGCAGACGACTTCGACCAGGCCGGCCAGTTCCACCGGGAAGAAGAAGTGGGTGACCAGACAGCGTGGGTGGAGCTGGCCTGGGAGGAAGGAGGAGGTGGTCGAGAGCAACAGGGGCGACAGCGGCTCCCAGGTCGCCGCCCAGGCCAACACCGCGCGTTTCGCGGTCAGGTCCTCCTCGACGGCCTCCAGCAGGAGGTCAGGGGCGGGCAGACCGGCCAGACTGTCGGGTGTACCGAAGGCGCCCGCGGGCGCGGCAGCGGCAGGGCCGCCTTCGCGCTGCCAGCGCCGCCGGACGCGGTCGACGTGGGCGCGCAGCGCCTCGAGCCGGTCCGGCTGCCGGGATATCCAGCGGACGGTGTGGCCGAGGCGCAGCAGCCAGAGGCCGAGGTCGCGGCCCATCCGCCCGCTGCCGGCGACCAGGATCGAACTCATCGTGAAGGGCTGCCCCGTTGGAGCGCCTGGGCCAGGGCCAGGTGTGGCGGGCTCGGCTCAATGAAGGCAGCGGCGCGCAGCAGGCTGCGGCCCGGTCCGGTCTCGATCACCTGGTTCACGCCCAGCCCGTGCAGAGCGCGGACCGTTCCCCACCAGTCCACCGGCGTGACCAGGTTGCGGGTCGTGTAGTCAATGAGTTCGGGCACCGTCTCAAGCGGCTGCTGGTCCACGGTGGAGAAGACGGGGATGGCGGGTACCGCCCATTCGTACTGCTGCAGAGCCTCGCGGAACGGTGCACTGACGGCCGCCAGCAGGGCCGGGTGATGGTAGGGCAGATCGGCGGTCAGCAGCGCGACCTTGAAGGCTCCCTGCCGCGTGGCGTCTGCGCTGATCTGGCGCAGTTCGGCTGGCGGCCCGGCGAGGGCGAAGGCGACGGCCGAGTTGCGGTTGACGATGGCCGTCGCCGTCGCGCCGGTGCCAGTGATCAGGGCCAGGACGTCACTCTCGTGCAGCCCCACCACGACCAGCAGTGCGTAGTCGCCGGGGCGGCAGGCGCGGCAGACCTCCTGGCGCGCACTGCGGATCACGGCCAGGGACTCCGGGTAGCTCAGGCTGCCGGCTGCCACCAGTGCGGCGTACAGGCCCAGGCTGTGGCCCAGTACCAGGGCGGGGCGCAGGCCGTGCTGCAGCGCGATCGCCCCCGCGGCGCAGTTCAGCGCATGCACCAGCAGTTCCTGAGCCGCAGCGGTCACCTCATGGCCCGGACCGGCCACTGCCTCCAGCAGATCCTCCTGGGCGGCGGCCGCGGCCAACTCGAGGAGCGGCCGGGTGTGGGCGGCGTGTGCCGCGTAGAAGCTCCGCTCGCTCGGCGCCAGGCCGGCACCGAGTCCAGGGAATGCCCATGCTCGGTGCACGAACCTTACTCTCCGCCATAGCGCAGGCAGAAGCCGGCCTGCATGAACTTGCTCACCTCGGTAACGAAGCTGGCGATCCGCTCCCCGGGCCGGCACTGGTGTTCGCGCAACAGGGTGTCGACGCAGATCAGGGCCATGGGCGGACCGCAGTAGCCGAGGGTGTCCAGTCGGCTATAGAAGGCTTCAGGACGGATGCCCAGGTGCTGGCATTCCGCCACGATCGTCTCGGCAATGTGTCGCGCCGGCAGGTTGACCTGGAAGTGGCGGATCGTCGCCGCGCTGATGCCGCCGGCCGTGAGCATGCGCTGCAGGCCGTGGACGAAGACGGAGCCGTCAGCCTCGACGAAGGTCTCCGACGCCAGCGCATTGCGGAACTGCTGCCGGAGGTGGTGGCGAGCCTCGGCGTACTCCTGGACCGGGTTCATCCAGTAGGCCGGCCGCCGGTTGAACATCAGCGACGGCTTGGTTCCCGCCATCGACTCGAGGTGCACCTGCTCGACCTCGAAACCCCGGCTGTAGGCGGCGTCCGTGGTCAGCACCAGGGCCCCGGCGCCATCGCAGAGGAACCAGCGCAGGAACAGCGACTCTTTGTCCAGCAGCGCCTGGTTGTAGTACTCGGCCCGCAATTCGCTGGAGGCCATGCTGGCGGAGGCGACGACGGCAGTTCGGTGCTCGCCCCCGGCCCGCAGCAGGCTCCAGGCCAGGTAGAGCGCTTTGTAGGCCGAGGTGCAATTGGCGTGGATCGCAAACTCGGTGCAGAAGGGGATGCCGAGGGCTTCCTGCAGGCGCGCCGAGGGCGTCGGCATCTGATCCATGTGAGCAGCGCCGTAACACAGCAGGTCGACATCGCGGGGGGCGATGCCGGCCTCGGCCAGGGCGGCCGTCGCCGCCTTGGTGGCCATGGTGATGTTGTCCTCGGTGAACTCGCGCGTCACCGGGTCGATGGCGTAGTGCACGCTCTCGATGCCCAGCAACTCCCGCATCAGGGGCTTGCTGCTGGCCAGCCAGCGCCGCAGGTGCGCCGGCGCATCCACCAGTTCCCCGAGCACCTGGTCGGCCTGCTCCCAGGGGATCGGCTGGCCGGGGAGGAACCTCCCGGCACCGGCAAGATAGACCTTGAGCGGTGCGTTCATCTAGTGGGAGCCTGACCGCGCGGGGCTGCCCGGCGCGGGCGCTTTGGAGAAGACGGCGCAGCCGTTATGGCCGCCGAAGCCAAAGGCGTTGCATAGCACGTGGTTCAGACTGGCGGCGCGGGCTGTGTGCGGCACGTAGTCGAGGTCGAGGCCAGGCCCTGGCTGATCGAGGTTGACAGTGGGCGGGATGAGGCCGTGGGTGATGGCCTGGCAACAGATCACCGCTTCGATGGCCGCCGCCGCCGACAGGCAGTGTCCCGTCATCGACTTGGTCGAGGAGACGGGCAGGCGCGGTGCCCCGGCGCCGAAGACCTGCTTGATAGCCTGCGTCTCGTACTGGTCGTTGAGCACGGTGGCCGTGCCGTGCGCGTTGATGTAGGAGATCTCTTCCGGCTGCCGGCCGGCCAGAGCCAGGGCGCGGTTCATGGTGATGGCCATGCCCTCGCCGTCCCGCTTCGGCGACAGGATATTGTAGGCCTCCGAGGTCACCGCGGGCTCCCACAGCAGGGCCAGTGGCTGTGCGGCCCGAGCCTGGGCGTGCTGCAGCGACTCCAGCACCAGCATGCCGGCGCCTTCAGCGATCACGAAGCCGCAGCGGCGGGCGTCGAAGGGCCGCGAGGCCTGGGCCACATCGCCGTCCCACTCGGCCAGAGTCATCAGCGCGGAGAAGCCGTCGACGTAGACGCGGTTGAGGGTGGACTCCGCGCCGCCGGCGAGCACCAGGTCGCAGACCCCCGCCTGGATGAGCAGGTAGGCGGAATGCAGCGCGTAGATCCCCGAGGCGCAGGCGGTACTGACGGTGAAAGCCGGCCCGGTGAAGCCGCCGTCGAGGCTGACCCAGGCCGCTGGGGCGTTGGCCATGCCCTGCAGCACGACGGCGTCGTCGCGCACCGGTTCGGGCAGGCCGGCGCTGCCGGTGTAGCCGATCACCACGCCAACGCGGGAGAGATCGGTCACCGCCCCCGCCAGGCCGCTGGCGGCGCTGGCTTCCCGCGCCGCGAGTACGGCCATCTTGGTGGCGCGGTTCATCAGGCTGGCGGCGCGCGGTTTGAAGCTGCGCGCGAACAGGGCCTCGGCCGCGGCCGGCAACTCGACGCCGAAGGGTGTGCGCATCCCGTCCGGATTGAAGCGCTGGAAGCGCTGGGTCACCCGGCGCCCGGCCGCGAGGCCCTGCCACGACGAGGTCACGTCGAGCCCCAGGCCGGTCAGTAATCCCAGGCCGGTCACGGCCACCGGCGGCCGGATGCCGCCCTGCCTCAGGTTGGGGGTTTGTTCAGTCACGGTTGCGTCTGTCTCTGGCAATCGCCGTCACTCGTCTTCCACGGACCCTGCGTCGAGGCGGAACTCAGCTCGCGGCCCGGCGGCCGGCGCTGTGCCCAGCCATCATGCTCTGCAGGAAACCGCCCATGCGCTCGGTCCAGGCCCCGGCGAGGTGCAGATTAGGCAGAGGCGATTTGGCCGCGCGCAGCAGTTCCCGGTGTCGTCCGCATTGGGGCTCAAACCCCATGATGGCGCCATCGGGCGATCCCGTGTAGCGCTGCAGCGTCACCGGCGTCGCCAGATCCTGGCACCGAACGTGTGCCGTCAGGCCGGGAAGGACCGTCTCCAGGTGCCCCATGAGGGCCTGGGTAAGGCGTTCCTTCTCGAGCTGGTAATCGTTCTTAGATAGGCTGTTCCAGTGCGCTCCGCGGGTGCCAACGACCACACTCAGCGTGTGTCGGCGCGCGGGGGCCGCATCGGGTTCGCTGAGACCCGGCGCGGTGATCGAGAAACCGCCGGCGAACTCCCCTTGCCGCTGTCGCCGCATGCAGTCGTCAAGCCCGCCGGCGGGGAAGCAGACGGTGAGGTGATCCTGAATCCCGAGCGTCTGAGGCGGGCAGTCCAGCCCCAGGTTCAGGCTGAGGACCGACAATGAGGGGCGCAGGGCAGCCAACGCCTCGCGGGTCGGGCCTGGCAGCGTTTCCGGCGGCAGCAGATCGCGCCACAGCGTCGGCAGGTTGATGGCCGACACGAGCGCGTCGCCGTCCACCGTACTCCCATCCGCCAGGGTCACCCCCACCGCGCGGCCGCGCTGCACCCGGATGGCGCTGACCGTACCCCGGCGGACGACTCCCCCGAGGGCTTCCAGGCGGCGCACGAGGGCCGTGGTCAAGGCCTGCCCGCCGCCGGCGATCGAGTACATGCCCTCGGTCAGCAGGAGGTAGGCCATCAGGATGTAGTTGACGGCGGGGAACTCGGCCATCGGCTGTCCCAGGAAGACGGCGGGCTGGTAGAGCAGAGCCGCCAGATTCTCGTCCGCGACGAAGCGTCCGAGATAGCTCTCCACGGACTGGTACGATTGCCTGAGGAAGGCCGGTAGCCGCGGCAGGAAACGGGGCAGGGCCGACAGGGTGCGCACGCGCGGATCAAACAGCGGTGCGTAGGCCCGTCCGGCCGCCAGCAACTCCCGGCGCAGGCGCTGCAACCCCTTGGCCTCGCCGGGAAAGGCGCCGGCCAGCGCGGCGAAAAATCCGTCCACCGTGTTCGGCAGTCGGAACTCCCGTTGCCCCAGGAGTACACGCGAGCCAGTCGCCAGGCGGATGAAGCGAATCCCCTCCAGCCCGAGCTCATCGACCAGCCAGCGGAAGGACTGTCCGGGGCCGCCGGCCGGGACGACGTGCAGGGCGACGTCGAAGTGGTAGCCGCCCCGGCGGTAGGCGACTGCAAAACCGCCGGCCTGCGGCTCCTTCTCGATGACGACGACCTGCCGGCCGCGCGCCGCCGCCGTCACCGCGGCCGTCAATCCGCCCAGCCCGCCGCCGATGATGATCACGGTTGCCATTTGGGTCCGGCTCGCGGTTCACGGGACAAGCGTGCTCTCGGCCTCGCCGCGAACGACTCGTTTGGTCTGCAGGTGCACGTCCCTGACGTTGAGCAGAAGGCCGACTTCCAGCCTGGCTATGGCCAGATACCCGAGCATCTGGGCCAGGTGCGTGTCGTTGAACGCCGTGACCACTTTGGTGTCCACGATCACAAGGCCGTCCACGATGAGGTCCGGGACCAAAATGCCGACTACTTGGTTGCGGTAATGCACCTCAAACGGACACTGCTGGTCGACGCTGTGTCCTCGCGCCAAGAGCTCAAGGAGCAAGGCCCTCTCGTAGAGTCTTTCGTCCAACCCAGGCCTGAGCTCATTGAGAACCGCCATGGCCGCGCCGATGACGCTTCCGGTGACGGCTTCATGCTTCACGGAGTGCGGGCCTCCCGATGGATTGACCACGGATGGCACGGAGGGCACGGATGGGGAAGATGGAGATTGCGGGCAATGGGTCTATCCGTGTCTTCTGCGTCATCCGTGGTAGGAACTCGGGGTCTGTCCGTGCTCATGGGACCCGACTTGACCACGGATGGCACGGAGGGCACGGATGGGGAAGATGGAGATTGCGGGCAATGGGTCCATCCGTGTCTTCGGCGTCATCCGTGGTAGGAATCCGAGGTCTGGCTCCGGTCTCGGAATGTGCACTGTCTCCTTCACGGCCGGCGCGCCAGGAGGACGACGGCCGCCATCTCCCGGCCTTCGTCCTCGGTCCACACCGCCGCGTGCGCCCGCGCCTGCCGGAGGTCCTGGCCCAACTGGCCGCTCAGTTCCAGCTCATAGTCGCGCTGACCAGGCTCGTAGCGGAGCACGCAGTCGGGGTAGTTGAAGGGGTGCCGCAGGCACTTGAACAGTGCTTCCTTGCAGCAGAAAGAGGCGCACAAAGCGCGGGCCGGCTCCGCTTGGCACAGCGCGTAGCTGATCTCGGCGGGCGCGAAGGCGAAATCCCAGCCTGCCGGGGTGGCCGCCACACGTTCGAAACGCGCGACCTGTTCGGCATCGATGCCAACCCCAAGCAGCGGCGCGGCGTCAAAGCTCAACGTCAAGGATCTTGTCTCCGTGGCGCGCTAAAGCCTCGGTGAGCGTCACCACCTGGCCCACGGTTCCGGCCGGCTTGCGCATCAGATGCCGTCCGAGGGTGCGGAGCTCGACCTTGATGCCGTAGCGGCGGCAGACCGAACCCAGGAGGGAGAGCAGCATGAGCGAGTCGCCGTCGAGGTCCTCGATGATCCGCAGGTCGTCGCGCAGGGAATCGCCGGGCACGCCGCACTCTTCGGCAAAGAACGCATACACCATCTGTCGGACTTCATGGCTCTCGGGTTCGCTCACGATGGTCACTCCTCGCTGGGGTGCTGGACGGCGGCGGCTGGGGCGACTGCGACCAGGCTCGGTTCCGGCAGGACGGGGCCAGGATCCTGCCGAGCAATGCGTTCCATGATCCAGGCGCGGTGTTCCTTGGTGAACTCCAGGTAACCGACGAACGAGGAGATCATCAGTAGGAACTCGACGACGTGGCCGATCTGTGCTTGCCCGCTCCACGCCAGTCGTAGCAGGTCGGTCAGCAGCCGCCGGCGCTCGCGGTTGCCGGAGAGCACGAAGAAGCGCGTCAGGTGAATGAGGCTCAGCACCTTGTCGGTGGCCGTGATATCGCCGGCGGTGTAGCGACGGAAGGCGCCGGTAGCGAACACGCGCAGGGCCTTCTCGCGGACGATGGCGGGCTCGAACATGCGTTCCAGCGTCTGGAAATAGGTGCGGAACATGTCCGTCTGCGAGATGTGGTAGTGCTGCATCGTCGGGTAGATACCGTTCAGCAGATCCGGGTCGATTGCCGTGATCCGGCCGGCTGCCTTGAGCCGGGTGTAGGTGTCGGTTCCCGGATAGGCGGTGAGGACATTCAGCATGACCAGCGAGATGTCGGTGCGCACCGTGAACTCGAAGATCTTCTCGAAGGCGTCCAGGCGGTCGGCGTCGAAGCCGACGATGAACGAGCCGATGACATGGATGCCATGGCTGTGGATGCGGCGGATACCGGCTTCATAGCGCTCGACCTTGTTCTGGCGTTTGCCGGTCTCGCGCAGGCATTCCTCGTTCAGTGACTCGATGCCCAGCAGCAGCGACGTGCACCCCGCCCGGGCCATGGCGGCGAGTAACGCGTCGTCTTCGCAGACGTCCAGGCTGCATTGGCAGGACCAGGTCACGCCCAGCGGTTCCAGTCGCTGCATGAGCGCATGGGCATAGGGCTTGTTGGCGCACAGGTTATCGTCCACGAAGCCGATCTGGCGCTTGGGCAGGGCTTGGATCTCGTGGATCAGGTCGTCGAGGTCGCGGTAGCGTTGCCGGACGCCGAACATGTTGCGCACCAGGCAGAACTCGCAGGTGTACGGGCAGCCGCGTGAGGCCTGTACGCCCAAGGCCATGATGCGGCGGGTGTTCACCAAGTCCCAGCGCGGCACGGGCGAGGTGCGGAACTCGTAGGGGGCGGTGCGCTGATAGGTCTTCTTCAGGGCGCCGCGCTCGAAGTCGGCCAGGGCTTCGGGCCAGATGTCTTCGGCCTCGCCCAGGATGAGGGCATCACAATGGCGCAGCGACTCCTCGACGTTGAAGGTCACCTGGGGACCGCCCATGATCACGGGCACCCCTTTGCTGCGGAAACGGTCGGCGATCTCGTAAGCGCGCTTGACGCTGGGGGCCAGTGCCGTCAGGCCGACCAGATCCGGCAAGGGGGTGAAGCGCAGCTCCTCCATCTCCTCGTCCATGATGGTGATGTCATAGCGCTCGGGGGTGTGGGCGGCCAGGGTCGGCAGTGCCAGGGGGTGCACGCCGGTGCCCTTGCGCATGATGCGGCACAGTTCCTGCATGTCCCACTGGTAGCGGTAGCGGCGCTTGGGATTGATCAGGTACAGTGCGTAACGTCGCATGGCTCGGCTCGGAGGGGGTCAGCAGAACGTTGGTTCGATCAGGGAATAGCGCCCGTCAAGGTCGAACTTGAGACAGGCCGCGCTCGTTGGGTTGGGCCCGTCGCCGGGCGCCGCTGCCGCCGGTCGGCCCAGGCCAGGCAGCGACTTCGTGTCGCCGGCCCGCCAGGCGGCCAGGACCGCGGCCACGTCCAGCATCTGGCTCGCCGGAAAGACCCCGTAGAAGGGGGTCAGGCAGGCCGTGGTCAGTCCGGCGGGCACGGCCTGCTCATACTGGCTCTGTTGGCAGGGCAGTCCGTCGTCACCGAGGACAACGATGCCGGGCTGCCAGGTGGCGGCTGGGGCCCATCGCGCCCCCGTGGCCACGCTGCCGATGCCCGCTGCCGCCGGCCCGTCGGCAGGAGCCCGCTGCAGGACCAGGAACGCGGCGCCCTCGCCGGGGGCAGGCGCTGCCTCCGCCGTGGCCGGGAAAAGCCCTGCGGTCAGGCGCTGCCAGCAACTGCCGACGGTGTCGGAGTACTCGTCGGCAGCGCCGGCCAGCACGGTGTCCACACGCCCGCTGGCCAACCAACGGCAGGCGACCCGCAACGCCTCACCGCAGGACAGCTCGAACTGGGTGACGGTCAGCGTCGGACCCCGGATGCCCAGGCCGATGCTGACCTGGGAGGCGGCCGAGCAATGCACCGACCCCGCGAAGGCGGTCGGGGAAGCGCCCAGATCGGCCCCGTCGATGATCGAGTCCAGAAACTCGCCCGTACTGTGACTGGCGCCATAGCCCGTCGCCAGCACCAGCCCCGTGCGTTCCCCGACCAACGGCAAGCCGGCATCCTGCAGCGCCAGGTGCGCCGCCAGCAGACTGAGGCCGGACAGGCGGTCGATGCGGCGGATGCTGCGCTTGGGGATGAACTCCAGCAGTCGGCTGAGGTCGGCCGCATGGACCGGCAGCTCGAAGGTGCCGCCGGCCCGGCGCACGCGGGTTGGGGTCAGCCGCGGGCTGCCGGCGGCCCGGCGCGCAAACAGGTCTGCCGGAGTCGTGCCGAAGCTACCGACCATGCCGATGCCGCAGACCTGCGTACGCTCACTCGCCATAGTCGGCCCTCGCCAGCGCCAGGACGGTATTGGTGCCGCCGAACGCCAGCGACTGCGCCAGCGCGGCCCCGCGCGGCGTCGTGCTGGCGCCGCGCTGCGGCCCGGCACCGGCGCCCGGCGCGGCCTCGCGAAAGCCGGCGCTGGCCGGGATACGGCCGCGTTCCAGGCAGGTCAGCGCCAGCGCCGCCTCGAGTGCCCCGGAGGCTCCCAGCGTGTGCCCGATCTGACCTTTGACCGAGAAGTACGGGACGTCCGGCAGCAACTCGCCCAGCACCTGGCTCTCGACCCGCTCGTTGTCCACCGTGCCGGTGCCATGGGCTTTGACAAAGGCCAGATCACCAGGCGTCAGGCGCGCATCAGCGAGCGCCGTCTGGATGGCCACCCGCAACCCCCGGCCTTCCGGGTGCGGGGCGGTGACGTGGTAGGCGTCGCTGGCGTTGCCGTAGCCCAGCACCTGCCCGCGCCAGCGCCGCGGCACCAGCCCGTGCAGGTCGGGGCGCTGCAGCACGAGCATGGCGGCGCCTTCACCCAGGTTCAGGCCGGCACGGCTGGCATCGAAGGGGCGACAGGGCTCGCGGTCGGTAATCAGCAGTGCGATGAAGCCCAGGTAGGTGATGCGGCTCAACTCGTCCGCGCCGCCCGCCAGGGCGAGGTCGCAGGCGCCCTGCCGCAGCCATTCCGTGGCCTGCGCGATGGCGTCGCCGCCGGCCGCACAGGCGTTGGAGACGGTCATGCACGGGCCATCCCAGCCGAACTCGCGCGCCAGCACCGACGCCGGGTTGCCGCGGCGGTACTGCCAGACGGGGTCCAGCGCCGGCTCGGCGGAGCGGCTCTGCTTGTGGAAGTCCTCGAAGTTCGTGGAATTACCGACCGTGGTCCCCACGCACACGCCCACTCGCCGGCCGCGCAGGGCGGCGGGGTCGTACCCCGCGTCGGCAAGGGCCTGGCGGGTCGCCGCCAGCACCATCTGTGCGGTGCGGGACAGCGCCGGCAGATGGGGGTTCGGGCGCGGCGTCAGCAGGGCGGTGCACGCCGCCGGCAGCTCAAACGCCGGGTAGTCCGCACCGTAGGCGCTGGCGAAGCGCCGCGGCGGCGCCGGCAGCCGGCGTGCCCCGAACAGGGCGTCCGTAGCGCTTTCCAGGTCCGCCCCGGCGGCGCACAGAGCGCCCATGCCACTGACGCGTATGCTGTCCTTCCTCACGAGCGCATGGTCCCGCTACCCCCCGGCGTCAACTGGCCCACATGTCGTAGAAGTTGAAGACCTGGTGAGGATGGCTCGCGGCGTACTCGGCGAGCGCGTCGGCGAACTGCACGGCGCACTCCCGCCAGGCTTCGGGCTGGCGCGCCGCTGCCGTCGGCAGCCGGATCTCGCGGGCCAGTTCGACGCGGTAGGTGCCGCGGTCGGTCTTGTGCGAGAGCAACACCAGCAGCGGCGCCCCCGTCACGGCGGCGAGGCGATAGACGCCGGTCGGGAAGCGCGCTGGGGCGCCGAGGAAGGGCACCGCGACCGCGGGCGCCTCGGCGTGCATCAGGCGGTCGCCCATCACGCACACTACCTCACCGTGCGTCAGGCGGTCGACGATCTCGATGGCACCCCCGAAGGCCCCGGCTGGGTCAATCACGCGGTAAGGACGTTCGCGGCCGGCGTGAGCGAACACGTCGCGGTCGTGGTCCCCCTCGTCTCGGTACATCACCATATTCACCGAGCCCGACAGGAAATCCAGCCCCGAGAGCGCCACCTGCCAGCAGCCGACGTGGGCGCTCACGAGGATGAGCCCTTTGCCCTCGGCGACGATGGCCTGCAGCCGGTGCTGCAACTCCAGGTTCGTCTCCATCAGGGGCCGGCGCTGGATGCCGGCGATCGCCTTGTCGAGGAGGGTCTCGCCCAGAGCATTGAACTGGCGCAGGCAGTACCAGCGCCGGCGCCACCAGGAGGCGCTCGGGAAGCGCCGGCGCAGGTAGGGGTCGCAGCGTCGGGCAATCTCGACGCGGACGAAGACGTAATAGGGTGCAATGAGCCTCAGGAAGAAGTACGAGAGTCGCCGGCCGCCGAGGCGCACGAGGGCATAGAAGAACTCGAACTGCCAGGCTCTGGCGATGGAGCGGCTGCTCCAACCGCGCCAGCGCTTCAGGGCGCCGTTCGTCGGCTTCACGACGAGGCCTTGCGCAGGCTGGCCGCCATGACGCAGACCACGCCGCCGATGAGGACCCCCAGCAACGGCCCCACCAGCAGCGAGCCCAGCAGCCAGTCGAGCAGACGCACGGGCGCCTCGCGGCCGAGGGTCTGCAGGGACAACTCGGTCAGCAGGCGACCGTGCCGCAGCACATAGCCGGTCTCGATGCAGAGCGCGGGTACCAGGGGCGGCATGCAGAGTTGGCTGGCGGCGACCGCGATCGGCCGGTTCAGTCGCATGTAGCCGGCACTGGCCAGGATCGTGATCGTGTGCAGCCCCAGCAGCGGCGTCGCCCCCAGGACCACCCCCAGGGCCGCCGCCAGCCCCAGAAACAGGGGCTCGCCGGAGTCGTGCAGCAGGGCGCGCAGCGAGCGCCATGGATGCAGCAGCGAGACCTCGCTGCTGCGGCTGGGCAGGCCGCGCAACCGGCGGTGCGGAAGAGGCAGCAGCGAGCGCAGGGTCAGATGGGTGTTCAACAGGCTGAAGCGCAGGTTGTCAACAAACAGCCGGAAGTGCGAGACGTGCTCCTGCCGGGCCGGATAGAACACGGTGATGTCGAGGGTCCGCAGAGGCACTCCCGCCCAGGCCGCCTTGACCAGGACCTCGGCCTCGAAGGTGAAGCGCCGGCAATGCAAACGCAGGCCCCGCAGCACGGCCACCGGGTAACAGCGGAAACCGCTCTGCGTGTCTCCCAGTCGCTGGCCGGTCTGCAGCCGGAACCAGAAGTTCGAGAAACTCCGACCGAAGCGCGAAGCCGTGGGGAAACGCCCGTCGGGCGCGGCGGTCTGACGCGTACCGACGGTGATCGCCCAGGGCGACTCGGCCGCGACGGCCAGGAAGCGCGGCGCTTCGGCGGGGCTGTGCTGGCCGTCGGCATCCAGGGTGATCAGGTGGGTGAACCCGTGCGCTGCGGCGTAGTCCGCCGCCGTCAGGATGGCGGCGCCCTTGCCGCGGTTGGTCGGGAGGCGGAGGCAGGCGACGTCAAGGCCCGCGAGCAGGGGGCCGGCCGGGGCGCTGCTGCCGTCGTCGACCACCAGCACTGCCATCCCGGTCTGGCGGGATTCCTCGGCCACCCGGCGCAGCGTGCGCGGGTGGTTGAAGCAGGGGATGACGATGAGGGGGAGCGGCGGCATCGGTTCAGGGCGCCTCATAGCGCTCGGTTGTCCGCACAAAGTGCAGGAACTTGCCCAGGTTGCCGAGGAAGCGCCGGGTGCTGTCCGGCGACCGCCAGGCCATGGTCATGTACCCCAGCAGCACCTTGGCGCGCTGGAAGTGCTCGCGCTGGAAGTCCCGGTAGAGTTCCTCCAGGCGCGGTCGCGTCAGGCCCCGTGGCACGAACTGGAAATGCATACAGTCCATCTTCGCCCAGTCCTCGTTGAACTCGCCATGTTCGTGGATGCTCGCATACGCCGGCGAGCCGGGGAAGGGCGTGAACTTAGCCAGGTTGAAGGTATCGATCGGCTGCGCGAACACGTACGCCTTGGTCCGTCGGATGCTGGCTTCGGTTTCGCCCGGCAGCCCCATCATCAGCAGGGCCTTGGTGCGGATGCCGGCCTTCTTGATCAACGCCAGGGCGGTGGCGACCGTCTGCAGGTCGGCCTGCTGACGATGCTGTGACAACAACTCCGGGTCGCCGGTTTCCACGCCTAGACTGATCATCCAACAGCCGGCCGCCTTGAGCAGCCGTAGCAGGTCGGCGTCGAGGTGCTCGGCCCGTGCTGCGCAGTTGAAGGTCAGGCCGAGGGGCCGCCGCTGCAGCAGAGCGCAGAGTTCGACCAGTCGCGCCCGGTTGACCGTGAAGTTATCGTCGTAGAAGGTGACATGCCGGATGCCATAGGACTGGCGCAGGAAACGCAGGTGCTCGTACATGTAGGTGGCGGAGTTGTAGCGGAAACTGCGGCCGAAGACGGAGCGGTCGCAGTAGGAGCAGGCGTAGGGACAGCCGCGGCTGGAAATGCAGGTCGCATTGGGGGCGGTCGGGTAGTCGAAAAGGGGTAGTCGATAGGCCGTCGGATAGCCCTCGAGTTTGTGGTAGGCGGGGAAGGGCAGATCGTCCAGGGCCAGCATCTGGTTGGGGTAACCGTTGAAGAGGGCCTTCCCGGTCGCGTCGCGGTAGGCCAATCCTGGAATAGCAGCGGGAGCCTCGCCGCCGCTCGCCAGCAACTCACGCAGCGCCTCCTCGCCCTCGCCGATCACCCCATAGTCCACCGCACTGAAGCGCTCGAGAATGGCCGTTTTCAGCGCCGAGACATGCGGGCCGCCGAAGACGGTGCGCAGGCCGGGCAGGAGGCCCTTGAGGCGGGCCGCGATGCGGGTGCCGTCGAGGAAGCTCGAGGTCGTGCAACTGAAGCCCACCAGACCGGGCCGGTGGTCGCGGACGTACGCATCGATGGCGGCGTCCGCCTGCGGACGCGCATAACAGTCGATGATATCGGCCGTAAAACCGTGCTTCTCCACCCAGGCGGCCAGGCTTGCCAAGCCCAGCGGCGGCATCAGATTTGCCAGGCGCGAGATGTCCCCGCCGGCGGCGGCGGCCCCATAGCCGAGGGGGTGAATCAGGAGCACGCGTTGGCGGTCGAGGCCGGTCATGTCGTCGGGCCTCGTGCGGCGGTGCGGCGGTAGTGCCCGCCACTGGGCAGCAGGGTCTCCCAGAGCGTGCCGCGGTAGCCGAAACGGTACATGACGTCCATCGCCTCGTGGGCCGCATGCGGCGGGTAGAGCCATTCGCGGTGGGGGCGGAAGGCCTCCGTGACCTGTTGCTCCAGCCGTACTCGGTCGATCTGGGGCGAGACGTAGAGCGGGGCGCTTTCCAGAGGGGTCGTGGGGCTGATCTGCCCCTCGGCCAACGCCAATTCATGGACCCGCGTCCCGGGCAGGATACGGACGCCGGTGGAGGCCAGGATGGCGGCGCCGCGGAGTTGCTCCAGGTTCTTCAGTCCCGCCGTCAGGGTGTCCATGGTTTCCCCCGGGCCGCCGAAGATGAGGTAATGGACGCAGGGGAGGTCATGGCGCAGGCAGGCGCGCGTCCAGTCGACGGCGGCGGCGAAGGTGAAACCCTTGCGTTGGGCGGCCAGCGTGATGTCGGTTGCGCCATCGGTGCCCAGTTCCACCGCGCGCAGGCCGGAGCGCTTGAGCAGGGCCATCTCCGCGTCCGTGATCGGTGCTGGCCGGAAAAAGGCGGTCCACTCCACGCCGAGTTCGGCCGCGCACAGGGCTTCGGCAACCTCCAGATAGCGCCCGGCGGGGTCATTGAAGACGGAATCGGTAATGAAGATCCGCGTCGCCCCCTGACGGCGCAGGCTGCGGATGTCCTCGATCACCTCGGCCAGTGCGCGGTGCCGGAAGCTGTGCCCCTCCAGGGCCGGGTACGAGCAGTAGGCGCAACGGAATGGACAGCCGCGCTTGGTCTGCACGCCCAACATGCCGCTCTCGGCCAGGTAGAAGGCGCAGAGTTCCGGGCGCAGGGAGGCTCCGAGCATCGCCGCTGCTGGTAGTCCGGGGCCCGGTCGACGCCAGAGCCTGGCCGGCCGCTCCCCACGCTGTAGGGCCGCCACCAGCGCGCCGATGGCTTCCTCACCTTCGCCGACCACGCCGTAGTCCGCCCCCAGGGTTGCCAGCCACATCTCCGGCAGGAGCGAGAAGGCCGGCCCGCCGAGGACGAGGGGCGCGGTCGTACATTCGCGGACGGCCGCCACCACCTGTCGCGCCGCGGTCCGGGCCGAGCCCTGTTCCAGGCTCTGCGTCTCGGCCTCATCGAGATTGCGCAGCGACAGGCAGACGACGTCCGGGGCGTAGGCACGCAAGTCCGCGCGCAGTTCGGCCCCCGGTCCGCCCCGCTGCAGCAGGTCGAACTGGCATACCTCATGGCCCTTGGCCTCCAGGGCCTTGGCCACCACGCCCATCCCCAGAGGGTAAACCGGGAACGGATCACGGCAGAGGTTTGCCGAGATGATGAAGACGCGGCTCATAGTAGGGATGTCCAGGCGACCTCCAGCGGGCACGCGGGGCGGTACGGAGCGGTGACCGTCCGCCCAACCGCGATGACGGCTTTGATCAGGGCCGCCAGACTGCGGATTTCACAGCCGCCAAACTCGGTCCGGCCCGGCCCGCAGCGCAGCCGGCCCAACGGCCGTGGTAAGCTGGCCGCAGCCTCCGGGCTGGCCAGGACGAGGAAGGCGGCGCCGGGGAACGCGCCTTCAGCTATGGAGGCCCGGCCCGCGGTCGCCGTCTCGTTGACCCCGGCCAGCACCAGTGGCGCGGCACCGTCGGCGAGCATGTCGCAGGCCACAGCCAGCCAGCGCAGCGGATCGCTGGGGGCGAGGGTCAGTACGTAGGCCGGTCCCGTCAAGCCGAACTGCGCCGCGGCCTCGCCCAGGAAGCAGTTCGGCAGGGTGTAGGCGAAGAGGTTCGGGCTTGCCGTCGAGCCGTCTCCATCCAGGGCGGAGGCATAGTAGGCGGCGTCCACGTCCAGACAGCCCAGCACGGTTCCGGCGACGATCCCGATCGGCCGCTTGCTCTCCCAGGCGGCCAGCCCCGCGTCCTCCAAGGCCAGGGAGACCGCCGCGACGCCGGTGCGGGTGAAGGCGTCAAACCGTCCAAAGCGCGGGCAGGGCCGGCGCAGTACATCGCCGCAGCGGAACTCCGGTAGCGGCCCCGCCTGCAGGGCGAAGCCGGAATGACGGAGTGTGCCGCCCAAACCGCCGCTGCTGACCCAGCCGGCACCAGCCACCACCGCCTCGATCATCAAGGGTCTCGGCTGAGCAGGACGGCGGCGTTGATGCCGCCGAAGCCTGAGTTGGTATTGAGGATGCGCGGCAGGGCCAGCGGGCGCGTCTCGCGGCAGACCCACGCCGCGCCCGTCGCTTCCGGCTGCCGACAGCCGACCGTCGGCGGGACCTGCCCGGCGCTCAGCGCCTGAAGGCTGACGCAGCACTCGATTCCGCCTGCCGCCCCGAGCGTATGGCCGACCACGCCCTTGACCGAGAACAGCGGGACCGGTTGGTCCGCGAAGACGGCCTGGAAAGCCTTCAGCTCCATCAGGTCATTGTAGACCGTGCCTGTGCCATGGGCATTGATCGCTCCCACCGCGTCCGGGAGCACCCCGGCCTGCGCCAAGGCCGTCCGGCAGGCCGCGATCAACCCGCAGCCATCGCGGGATGGGGCCGTCACGTGATGCGCATCGTTGGCGATCCCCCAGCCCTCGACCCAGGCCAGCACCGTGCGCCCTTCGGCGCGACACTGCGATTCGGACATCAGGAGCAGAGCCGCGGCGCCTTCCCCCAGACTGAGGCCGTCGCGGTCACGGTCAAAAGGCCGCGCCGGTGTCGGCGAGACCGCCTTCAGGGCGCAGAAGCCGGTGAAGACGAAGTGGCTGACCACGTCGGCACAGCACACCAGGACCGCCTGCTGCCGCCCGGCAACGATGTCCTGGGCGGCCATGGCCACGGCGATGGTGGACGAGGCGCAGGCCGCCGTGACATTCAGGGCCGGCGTCGCCAGGCCGAGGCGGGTTGCGAGGCGGTCTGCCCAGGCCTGGCCGCCAGACTCGCGGTAGTCGTCATCCGGGTGACGGCACTGTCGTTCGAGGACCTCGATGTCGCCCTTGGTGGTGGCGCTGATCAGGCGCGCTGAGGGCGGGATGCGCCAGGGCTTGATGCGCTCGATCAGCGCGTCGGTGAGTTGGCCGAAGCGAGTGCTCTCGGCGTCTGCCTCCAGCCCCTCGATGCAGGCCGCCTGGGATGCGGCCAGACCGGCGGTCGGGAAGTGCCGGACGGGCGCAATCGCGCTCGTGCCAGCCAGAAGCCGTTGCCAGAGCGCCGCGCCCCCGTCGCCGGCTGCCGTCAGCGCCGTGGCCGCCACGATGCCCACGCGGACACTCATCGTGCTACCGTTCCACCGACTCGTTCCACACCGTGACCCGCAGCCGGTTCGCCGGCTCCTCGTAGACCAGAGCCATGGGCAGTAACCCGACCGGGGTCTGCCGGTAGCTGCCGTAGGTCACCCGCCAGGGGCCCTTGGCGCTCTGGCCAGCCACCTCCAGCAGAACCAAGGGCTCACGGTCGAGCCGGTAACGTTGGGCCGCCGGTCCGACGCCAGACCAGCCCTGGTAGACGCGCCACCCCCGCCGGAAGGTCGTCTCCAGAGGTAGCGGTCCGGCCAGGAACATGCGGCGAACACTGGCGGCCACCCCCGCCGCCAGGAACGGGGAATCGTACGGCGGCGGGGCCGGCCGCAGCAGCGTGTGCCCATCGGCGCTGACGCTCAGCGCCAGCAGCACCGGTCCGAGGTCCTGGCTGGCCAGTAACTGCGCCGTGCCCGCCTCCGGGTCCAGCACCAGGAGCCCGCTGAGCAGTTGCTCCCGGCCCTGGACGGAGAGGATCACGCTCTGCCGCAAGCGTATGGCCTGGCCACGGAATGGGGCCGTGGCCGCGCTCAGTTCGGCCGGTGCCCGTTCGACCAGCCGCAGCCGCGAGTCGCGGCCGAAACGCTGGGCACACCCTGCGCCGACAAGGACGGACAGCAACCCCAGAGCCACGCTGTGGGTCCGCTTGCTCACCTGTGCCTCCGCAGCAGCGCCGGGATCACGAAGACCGCCGCCACCACCCCCGAGCCGATACCGAGCAGCACCGTCTGCCCGATCGCGTGCAGCGCCGGGTGCCGCGCCAGCACCAGCGCCCCGAAACCCGTGAGGGTGGTCAGCGCGCAGACCGCGACGGCCGTCCGCACCTGGTCGCCATTCTGTTCCGAGACGGGCGACGCCATGAAGATCCCGAAGTCTACCGTCAGGCCGATCACGAGCACCGCCGCCAGCGCGTTGAAAAGGTTCAGCGGCAACTGGAACAGCCCCATGGTGCCGAGCATGACGACGATGCCGGTGACGAAGGGTAAGGCCGCCGCGGCCACTTTCAGGGGCGAGTGGAAGAGCCAGGCTAACAGCGCCAGCGTCAGCACGACGGCCAAGCCGAGGAACCCCAGAAAAGAACGCATGATGGTCGCGGTCAGTTCCTTGGCGAAGCGCTGGCCTGAGGCACGGCTGGTGCCAACCGGCAGAGCCAGCGTCGCCAGGCGCTCGTCGTCGGGTACCAGGCTGGTGATGCGTACCCGCCCGGGCTGGAGGGTGATCAGCATGTCGAGCAGGTCACCCAGGCCGGCCCGCCGGAGCCCCTCCGGAGTGACCGCGACGGGCGGGGCGGTCAGACTCGCTTGGAACGGCGCAAACACCGCCTCCGCAAAGCCGACCTGCTGCGCTTCGCGACCCAGCCGCTCGAGGTGCTGAACCTGCGGCGGTGCTGACCAGAAACGCTGCCAGCGCTCCTGGTTTCGCTGCTGGGCCGCCTGTGACGGCAGCAGCGGCGCCAGGCTGACCAGTTCCCCCGGTTGGTAGACACCGGCGGCTTTGGCGAAGAACTCCTCGTTACGCTGCAGTGCCGTCTCCAGATCCTCGCCCTCGCAGGCCACCAGGGCGCGGGTGCCCATCTGGCCCCAGGTCTTCTGGACCGCGAGTTCATCCTCCCTGGCCGCCGCCGGTTCGACTCCCAGGTGGCGCAGCTCGCCATCGACCTTCACTCGGCAGGCAAAGCCGACTCCCAGCACCATGACGGCGGCCCAGGTGCCGAGCACCAGGCGCCGCGGCAGACGCCACTCCGCTATGAGCCAGCCCTGGCGAGCGCTGGCCGTGCCCGCGCTGCCGGTCGGGATGATCAGCGGCAGCACGACAAAGGACAGCGCGGTGGAGAGCACAATCCCGAGAATGGCCAGAATGGCCAGCTCCCGTTGCCCGGGCATCGGGGAAAGCAGCAGCAGCGCAAAGGCCGCCAGCGTCGTCAGGGCGCAGAAGATGATCGGCCGCACCAGCTCCCGCAGACGCTCCCGGCGCTGGGCCGCGGGGGTGCCGACCAGGGCGTAGTAGATGTGGATGCCGCTGTCATCGCAAATGCCGAGCAGGACGGCGCCGAAACCCAGAGTGAGCAGCGACAGGTCAGCCCGGAAGTACGACAGCGCCGCGGCCGCCACGCAGACGGCCAACTGGGGCAACACCAGGACGACCACGCTCGCTTGCCACAGGCGCAGGAACAGCGCCAAAACCAGCAGATTCCCCAGCAGGGCCGCCCCGAAAACCACGCGCAGATCGCGGCGGATGGTGTCGGCGTTGGCGACGGCGTAGCGTTGTCCGCAGACCACCCGCGCCCGGATGCCGGCCGGCACCGCCTCGGCCAGCGCCGTGCGCAGCTTGGCCAGCAGCACCCGACTGCCGCCGCTGTCGGTCAGCGAGACGTCGCTGGCCACCATCACCAGGGCCGCCCGCCCGTCAGGGGTCACGAAGTGCCCTGCGTTCAGGCGCAGGTTCGGCACCACCTGCAGCGAGCGCCACTGCGTCAGGAGCAGTCCGGCCAGATCGAAGGGGTCCCGGCGCAGGCGTTCCTTGATGCCCCAGCCTTCCGGCGACAACAGGCGTTGATACCAGTCCTCGACGCGCAGGCGCAGCGCGGCGTCCGAGCTGCGCGCCGTCACCGCCGTGGCCATGTCCGCACTGAAGTAACTCGGCAGGTGCTCCAGCAGCAGGCGCATCGGCGCCGCCGGGTCGCCGGCGGGCGGTCCGCAACGGGCATCGCGGAAGGGCGCTGACTGCAGCTTGCCGCAAAGCCTGTCCGCCGCCTCGGTCAAACGCTCGACAGGCAGCGCCTCGTCCTCGGCATGCAGGCTGATCAGGATCCGCCGGCTGAAGGGTGAGGAGCGCAGGAGCTCGAACTGCTGCTGCAGCTCGGGATCATCCGGGATCATCAGCCGGACATCCTCGCTGAAGCGCAGCGTCGACAGGCGCAGCATCGCGACGCCGGCCAGTCCCGCCAGTCCCAGGACGATCAGCAGACGGCGGTAGCGTGCAACCAAGGTGAACCTACGCTGGCTAGAGGGGGGGCGCTGCCGTCGCGCCGACCGCGGCGGTACGGGGCGGACCCCGCGCCTCAGCGGAAGAGGGCGGCGTCCAGATCCCGGTTGAGCTCGACCTTGCTGAAGCTGAGTTCCGTCGTGTCGCCACCGGCCTCCAGCAGCGTCACCGCCTCCACCTGCGTTCCGCCCTGTGCAAAGCGCACCGTGACCATCGTGATGAACGCCTGGGTCTCCGGCCGCAGGGGGTGCAGTTCGAGGGTGACGGGGGTTGTGGCCAGGATGCGCACCTCATACTGCCGACGGATGGCGTCCAGGTCCGCCGTGATCCACGTCATGATGTTGGCACAGACTTCCTGCAGGATCGGGAGGCTCTCGTTCTGTACCCGCTCGGCCTTGCCCGTGCGCTGGTGCCAGCGGCTCACCTGCGTGCCGTCCGTCGCAAAGCCCGATGCCACCGGCTCCAGCACTTCCCAGCGCAGGCAGGCCGGCCGGGCAAAGAAGAGCCGACCTGTCGAGACCACCGGCTTGCTCAGCAAGGCCATGGTCTTGACCTCGGTGAACTCGCAACAGACCGTGCGCACCGCGGCCGCCGCCGTGCGGATCTCGCGCAGCGCTGCCGCCTCGCTGGCCGAGAGGGCGGTGGGCGGCGTGCCCTCCGCGGCCCGTGTCAGGCTGCCGGCAAACAGCCCGCACAGTGCCACCGCCATGAGAGTCACTGCGAGTGGCCCCTGGCGCCGGCGACCGGAGGGTACAGAGGACCGCGTGAACGCGGAACTACGAACCGGGCATCCGCCATGCCGACGGTTCCGGGTTCGTAGTCCCGCCTGCAGGCGGTCCAAGCGCGGGCGCATTGGGGTCACAGGATCCATCTGGGTCATCCGCCCGGTCCCGGGTTCATCTTGCCCATTCAGTCGACAAAGACGCTGAGATCATCGAACAGATCGGTCTCGAACAGCAACGCGCGGAACTGCGTGAGGTCATCGTGGAAGACCCGCGTGTTGTCGTAGACCCGGAAGTGCCGACTGAGCTCCTGGTGGATGCGCTGAGTGCCTCGGCCGAGCCCCTCGGCGTGGCGGAACGACAGAGCCTGCATCTGCGCCAGCAGCTCCACCGTGAGCACATGGGCGGCGTTCGACACCGCCCGCAGTGCCTTGCGCGCGGCCACGGTCCCCATGCTGACGACGTCCTGATTGGAGGCATTGCAGGAGATCGAGAGCGTGCTGACCGGGTTGGCCAGGTGCCGGTTTTCCGCCGTGGTGGAGGTCGCCACGTACTGCGCCCCCATGAACCCCAGGCTTAGCCCAGGGGTGCCCGCGATCAGTTGCTCCGGCAGTCCGTCATTGAGTTTCGGATCGAGCAGCTTGTTCAGACGCCGCTCGGACAGCGTGCACAGCGTCGCCATGGCCATCGCCAGGCTGTCCATGGCGAAACCCACGCTCTGACCGTGGAAGTTGCCGCCATGCAGAATCTTGCCCTTCTCGGGGATGACCAGTGGGTTGTCGTTGGAGGAATTGGCCTCGACGCCGAGCGTCCGCCGTACGGCCTGCACCGTCTCATAGACCGGCGCCAGGATCTGGGGCGTACAGCGCATCGAGTAGACGTCCTGCACGCTGACGGTGGTCTCGAAGACCGCCCCGCCACGAGCCTGCGCCCGGATGCGCCCATGGGTACCGTCGCGCTCGGTGATGTTGCGCGAGCCATGGTAGAGCTGCCGGACAATCCGGGCCACCTCGGCCTGCCCGGGGTGCGGCTTCAACCGGTGCAAGTCCGCGTCGAAGGCATCGTCCAGCCCGCCGAAGATCTCCAGCGCCATGGCCGCGGTCACGCAACTGAGGTTGAGCAGGCGTTGCGCGCCGGCGAGGGCGAAGGCGCCGATCGTGGTCATCGCCGAGGTGCCGTTGATCAGCGCCAGGCCTTCCTTACTGGTCAGACGCAGCGGTGCCAGCCCTTCTGCCGCCAGCGCCGCGGCCGCGGGGCCCCACTGCCCGCGGTAGTAGACCTGCCCCTCGCCCAGGATCGGCAGAGCCATGTGCGCCAGGTGCACCAGGTCGCCCGACGCCCCCACGCTGCCACACTCCGGGATGCGCGGGGCGATGCCCCGGTTGATCAGTTCCTTGAGGAAGTCGAGGAGCTCTACCCGGACGCCGCTGTAGCCCTTGACCAGCGTGTTGAGCCGCACCGCCAGGATGCCCAAGGCGATCTCCGGCGGCAACGCCTCACCCAGGCCCGCAGCGTGACTGCGCAGCAGATTCTCCTGCAGCAGCGCCAGTTGCTCCTGGTTGATGACCTTATTGCACATCGGCCCGAAGGACGTATTCACCCCGTAGACGACATGTCCCGCCGCCAACTGCTTCTCCAGCAGTCGACGGCTGCGGCGGCAGCGCTGTAACGCCGTCGCGCCCAGGGCAACCTGCCGGGTCCCCCGGCCGATCGCCACGATCTCCGCCACCTGCAGGCGGTTGCCGTCCAACGTGATGGTCACGGGTTCATTCATCGTTGCTCCCAGCGTCCACCGCCCTCACCCCGGCACTTCACCGGTGCGCTGCCGCAGGTCGAAGAAGCGCACTGCCTTACGCTTATCGGGTTGCAGGGTGCGCGCCCGCACCTCCGCCAGGCTCTGGCAGACGACCTCGGGTTTGACGCGCACCTGGGCGCGAATCTCGTCGGCGATGCGCTCAGCCTTCACGTCGCAGCCGTCCGGCAGGCCGACCACCACCCGGATCTGGTCGCTCAGGTCAAAGCCCGCACGGACCTCGATGTAGTAGTCCTGCACGTAGGGCAGGGCCTGAATGGCACTGAAGATCGCCGGCGGAAAGACCGTGGTGCCGCGGAACTTCAGCATCTCGTTCTTACGACCCAGAATCGGCCCCAGTCGCGGCGAGTAACGCCCGCAGGCGCAGCGCTCGGCGTGCAGTTGGGCCACGTCGCCGGTACGGAAGCGGAACAGCGGCATCCCGGTCACCTGCAGCGGCGTGGCCACGACCTCACCGGGGCTCCCGGCCGGCACTGGGCGTCCCGCGTCATCAAGGATTTCGAGGACCATCAGATCCGGATGCAGATGCCCGCCGCAGCCGTGCGCACAATCTGCCAGGGCGGTCGCCAACTCGGTGGTCGCATAGGTACCGTAGACATCCGCCTGCCAGGCCTGCTGCAGACGCTCGCCCAACGCCGACAAGCACAGATCCCGCCGCCGTACCGGTTCCCCGATGCAGACCAGGCGGCGGACGCCGCAACCGTCCGCTGCCACGCCGGTCTCCCGCAGGCGTTCCGCCAGGGCCAGCAGGAAGGTCGGCACACCGACCACGGTGGTCGGACGGTACTCCTGGATCACGCCGGCCAACATGGCCACACTGCTCGACCCGGCCCGGATAACCGTCGCGCCGATGCGGCTCAAGCCCAGAGCATAGGCGAAGCCGGCCATGAAACAGCGGTCCAACGCCGCCGCGACCGTGACCCGCTCCTGCGCCGTCACCCCCACCGCCCGAAACGAGATCTCCTCGTTGTAGGCGAAACGGCCGACGTCATGCGCCGTCTGCAGTAGCGCCACCGGTTTGCCCGTCGTCCCCGAGGTCAGGCAGACGTCCGCAATCGCCTCTTCGGCAACGCAGCGGAAGCGCTCTCCGGCCACTTCCAGATCGCGCTTGCTGGTCAGTACCGGCACCTGCGCCAGTTCGACCACGTCGCGCACCGCCTCGGGCACCAGCCCGATCTCGGCGAAGCGTGCGGCGTAGTGCGGCGAATGCGCCCGCAGATAGGCGATGTGCTCACGCAACAGCGCCAGTTGCGTACTCTGGATCTGCGGCGGCGCGCTGAACTCGAAGTCCGCTGCTACCCGCGGTACATAGTCAAAAAGGGCCGTCATGCTTACCCTGGCTGGGCAGGCCACCGTAAACCGATTTCAACACAAGCTCCGCCCCGTGCATTATGCAGTCTGTCCATCCATAGCAGACTCTGGACGCACGTGTCGGAGCACCGTCAGCGCCGACGGAAGCACGGGCGCTGCAGCACGTCTGGCGCCGCGTTCCGACAGTCTGAAACATAGCGAGCCGGGTGCCCGTTTCAATGGCGCGCACCGCGCCGCGGGGAGGGGTCGGGAGGCGCTACCGGAATCAGGGCGAGGGGCCCCGCTGGCTGGGCACAAGGCCCCGCTCAGGGCGGCCCTCACGCCAGGGGTTCGTAGTCGATCTCCATGAACTCCGCCACCTCGGGGAGCCAGCGTTCGTTGACGAAGCTGACATGCAGCGGATCGGCGCTGTAGCGCTGGTAGGCGGCAGCATCGGCGAACTCCATGGAGAAGCCGAAGGTGAAGGCGTTCTTCGGGCTGGTTTGCCGCAGTTGCTCGAAGCGCTCCACGCCGGGAATCCGGGCAAGTTGCCGGGCCGTGGCGAGGAAGTCGCGCTCCGCCGCCGAGCCGCGCGAGTGTTTGAGGCGGAAAACGACGGTGTGACGCAGGGCGGGAGCTTGCATGGTACGCCTCCACTCCAGTGCTTGGCAGGCCGGTTGTCCGGGACCGGTCCGCCCAGGGCTTGTCGCTTGTCCACGGGTGCACCCTGGCCGGTTTGGCCAGGGACCCCGGTCAGTCCGCCGTGAGGCCGAGGCGCTCGGTCCAGAAGGCCAGTTGCCGGGCGACCTGGGCCGGCGCCGTGCCGCCGGTCAGGTCGCGGCCCGCCACGCTGCGCGCGGCTGCGAACAGAGTCAGGCACTCGGGCTCGGCCAGCGCGATGCTCTCCTGCATCTGTGCCAGGGTGACCTGATCCAGGCCCAGGCCACGGGCGGCGCAGGCGCTGACGAAACGCCCGACCATGTGGTGTGCGTCGCGGAAGGGTACGCCGCGACGCACCAGCCACTCGGCCAGATCCGTCGCCATCAATGCCGGGTCGGCGGCGGCGCGCGCCATGACCTCCGGACGCAGGGTAGCCGAGGCCATCATGGGGGCCATCGTGACCAGGATCATGGTCATCGTGTCGATGGCATCGAAGAGGCCCTCTTTGTCCTCCTGCAGATCACGGTTGTAGGTCATCGGCAGGCCCTTGAGCACGGTCAGGATGCCCAGCAGATGGCCGAAGATGCGACCGGTCTTGCCGCGCACCAGTTCGGCCACATCCGGGTTCTTCTTCTGTGGCATCAGGCTTGAGCCGGTGCAGAAGGCATCGTCGAGCTCCATGAAGCCGAAGCGCTGGCTGACCCAGAGGATGACGTCCTCGGCCAGGCGGGAGCAATGCATGGCGGCGGTGCTGAGGCAGGCCAGGAACTCGACGATGTAGTCGCGGTCGGCGACGGCGTCCATGCTGTTGCGCAGCACCTCGTCAAAGCCCAGCTCGCGGGCCGTGAACTCGCGGTCCAGCGGCAGCGTGGAGCCGGCCAGGGCGCCGGCGCCCAGCGGCGAGCGATTCAGGCGGCGCCGGCAGTCGTGCAGGCGCTCGCGGTCGCGCTCGAGCATCTCGATGTAGGCCAGCAGATGGTGGGCCAGAAGCACGGGCTGCGCATTCTGCATGTGGGTCAGCCCGGGCAGGATCGCCGGACCGGCCCGCCGTGCCAGGGTGAGCAGGCCGCCCTGCAGGCCCTGGAGCAGCCCGCTGAGCCGGTCGGCCTCAACCCGCAGATAGAGCCGTTCATCGGTGGCCACCTGATCGTTGCGGCTGCGTCCGGTATGCACCCGTGCGCCCGTGTCGCCGAGCCGTTCGATGAGCGCGGCCTCGATGTTCATATGGACATCTTCGCGGTCAACACGCCAGGTGAACTCGCCGCGCTCGATGCGCTCGCGGATGGCGACCAACTCGGCCTCGATCGCGGCGGCGTCCGCGCTGGCGATGATGCCGGTGTGCGCCAGCATGCGGACGTGGGCGATGCTGCCCTGGATGTCCACCGCATACAGGCGCTTGTCGTAATCCACCGACGCCGAGAAGGCGGCCACCGCCCGATCGGTTTCTTTGCTGAAACGTCCACCCCACAGCGCCATCGCCGTACCCCTCCTGCAAGACAGCACCATCAAAGATCCGCCACCGGCACCCGGCAATACCCGCCGTGCGCAGCACCCGGCAATACCCGCCGTGCGCAGCACCCGCTCGTCACACCTCACCGTCCCACCGCGCCGGGCTCCTGGCGGGTGATGCACTCGAGGATGTGCGCCGCCGCGGTCGTGATCTGCCCGGGGCTGAAGCCCGCCTTGGCGAGTTCCTTGTAGAACGACTCCGCCAGCAGCCTGACCACCTTGTTGGGGTTGTTCAGCGAGGAGATCATGAGCTGCTGGGCCTGGTCACGGCGTCCGGCCTCGGCCCGATTGGCCTCGATCAACTCCTGCGAGTGCTGCGCGAAATTCTGCCGGAGGTAGTCGTACACCTTGCCGTTTTCGATCAGGAGCGCCGCAAAGGGCGCGATCAGGCCGAACAGCCGCCGGGGGATCATGCCGAAGCCGGCCGCCGCGGTGCGCGACTTCCCCGTGATCAGGATGCCAATGCGTTCGCCCTTGACGCTGATCGGCGACACCAGGATGGGGAAGCCGATGTCCTTGATTCCAGCCTCGATCCAGTTGATCTGGTGCAGGAAACGCACATTCCAGAGGATTCCTTTGAGGCGCTCCGGTACCAGCAGCGGGTGCCCGACGCGGACGTTCTGACTGCCGATGCCAACGCAGGTCCGGACGATCAGCTCGTGGCGGTCCTCGTCGCGCATCAGCAGGACGGTCTGGTCGGTCCCCATCAACTCGCCGGTCATGCGGGCAATGTGCTGCAGCCCCTCGTCCAGCGTATGCGGCACGGTCAGGGCCGCGGAGAGGATCCGCAGGACCTCCAGGCTGGTCTCGATGTCCATGCCACTACTCATCCGTCTATCTCCCCTGTGTCGGCACCCCTGAAGGCGCCGCTACGCGAGTCACAAGTTCTTCTAGTACAATGCGTTCCGATACGCTAGACGTAATGCATCTGAGGTACGCATCACGCGCTGCCCGCACCGCCTCGATCAGCTCCGGCCCAGAGTAGGCGTCGGCGTCCACGGCCAGCGCCTTGGCACGGAATGGGCTGCCGGTCAGCGCCACCAGTCCGTCGGCCAGGCAGCCCTGCCGCTCCTCGGCCGTAGCCCGCTGCACGGCACTCAGCACGGCCGCTGGACTGCGCAGGCCGCGTTCTGTCATGAAGACCTTGACCTGCAGCAACTCGCGGAAGTACTTGGCGGTCTGGGAGAGCAGCGACCGGGCTCCGGAGCCGTCGTCACGGCTCTGCTCGAGCACCACTTGGATAACGCGCAGGGCCTCGGTCAGATTGCGCCGCCCCAGCGCATTCGTCAGCGCCCAGGGCAACTCTTCGCCCTGGCCGACACAGACCGCTTCGGCAGCGGCGCGGGTGATCGGCTGTCCGGGGCCGCCGACGTAGCAGATCAGTTTCTCGAGTTCACTCTCGATGCGGCTGGTGTCGGTGCCGATGGCGTCGGTCAGGAACTCGGCCACCTCCTCCGGCAAACGGACGCCCTTCTCGGCGGCCCGCCGGGAGATGACCTCGCGCATGTCGCCGCGCCACTCCTTGCCGCGCAGCGTCGGCCGGGTGCAGACGATCACTTTGCCCTTGGCCGTGCAGGCCCGGGCCAGCGGCTTGTCGGCGGCCGCACCGGGGCCGTCCATGACCAGCGCCAGGTCTGCGGGGATACCCTTGGTGATGCGCTCGGCCAACTCCCGCAGGGCGCTGGCTTCGGCGGTCTTGGGCTTCGCACTCGCGCTCTCGCTCTCAAAGCCCGTGAACCCCCGTAACCAGACCGTCTTGCGCTGGCCCAGGAAGGGCGGAGACTGCAGCGAGCGCAGGACTTGGCGAAGCAGTTCGGCCACCTCCAGGCCATCCCGTTCCCGCAGGATATCCAGGCTGAAGGCGTCGGGGCTGTCGCCCGCCACCCGGCGGATGACCTGGGCCACTTCCGCCTCGATCATGGCGGCGTCATCCCCGGTCACCAGTACCACATTGGTCTGTGCTTCGCCGTTCATGGGGAGTAAGAGCGACTCACCCGAGTCGCAGTCCGTTGATGATCATGAACAATACCAGCGCCCCGAAGGCCGACACCGCCGCGCTGACGCGCTCGGCGGCCAGCAGCCACACGGGCGCGTTCCGCACGACCGCCAGAACCCCCCGTTCGCGATCACGGTGTGCCACCCAGAAGCCCGCCCCCGACGCCGCGACGTCCTTCAGCAGCAGGAGCAGGCACAGCTCTGGCGCCACCTTCACCCACCACAGGTGCGCCAGCACCACCAACTCCAGACAGAGCATCCCGAGCTGCAGCAACACTCGTTGCGTGAAGGCGCGCACGAAGCGTAGTTCGGTCGGCGTCCCCTCCGGCTTCTGCCCCAGCACCAACGCCTCAACCCCCATCAGCAACGCCGGCTCTGCCGCGACTACCATGCGCTGCAACGGATTGCCCCACACCGCGATGCGGAGACCAAAGACCACCATGAACCAAAGGCCAAATGAAACCAGAATCACACGCTGCCGTCCTCTGCTGTGTCGGGCCATCGCTGCCGCTTCCCGCGCGGCATCCGTAGCCTAACATACTCCGCTATGGCGACCCCCCCAAGCCGCCCCGCGAGCACCCCTCCCGACTTGACAGGTTCGGTTCGGCTCTTAGCTTCCTTAGTTTGCATACCTTGGCGGTCTGGCGACGTACTCGTGGAGCCCCCCATGCAGCTTCCGGCGGATGTGCTTCTAGCCTTACGCTATCTACGGCCGAAACGGACCTTTATCTCCGTCATCACGCTGCTCAGCATCATCGGCCCGGCCCTCGGCGTAGCCATCCTCATCATCGTCACCTCGGTGATGAGCGGCTTCGATGAGGACATCCGCAATGGCATCCTCAGCGTGCAGGCGCACGTCTACATCAATCCTGCCGCCGGCCAGCCCGTCATCGCCGATCCGGCCGCCATCATCAAGACGCTTGCGGCCGACGGGGTTCGTGCCGCGCCGGTGATCGAGGGCCCGGTGCTCATTCAGGTCCGCAGTGGCTCCAGCGTCCGCATGGCCAAGGGCATCCGGCCGGAGCTCGAGAAGGAGGTTACCAACATCTCCACCAATGGCCGTTTCAGCGGTCGCTTCGAGATCCGCGAGGGCGAGGCCCTCATCGGTTCGGCCATGGCCCAGGAACTCGGCCTGCGGCTCGGCGACGAGCTGCTCGTCCATGCCCCGCAGCGGCTGACCGGCAACATCACCTGGCGGGAAGATGGCAACATCAGCGTCAAGGAGCCCGATGAGGTCTACGTGCCGGAGTCGGTTCGTATCGTCGGCATTTTTGCCATGGGGGTCTACGACTTCGACAGCGGCCTGATCCTGCTGCACCTCGACCAGGCCGCCGACCTCTTCGGCCACGACTGGGGCAGCGCCACCAGCATCCATGGCCGGGTCCCCGACCCCTTCCGCATGGAGGCGCTGCTCGATACCCTGCGCGCCCAACTGCCACAGTGCACCGTACGCAGTTGGCAGGAGGCGAATCAGCTCCTCTTCGGCGCCCTGCGCGTGGAGAAGACGCTGATGGTCTTCCTGCTGACGTTCATCGTGGTCGTGGCCTCGTTCGGGATCGCCGGTACCCTGATCACCTTGGCCGTGCAGAAGACCCGCGAGATCGGCGTGCTCAAAGCCATGGGCATGGGCCGCGCCCTGGTGGCGCGCATCTTCCTTCTGCTGGGGGGCATCATCGGCTGCATCGGCACCCTCATCGGCGTCGGCCTGGGCTTGCTGGTGATCCGTTACCGCGACGTCATCGCCAGTGTGCTCAGCCGGGCCATGGGCGTCGACGTCTTCCCCCCCGAACTCTACCACCTCACCCAGATCCCCGGCAAGCCGATGGCCCTGGACGTCACTCTGATCACGCTGATGTCTCTGCTCATCTGCATCCTGGCTTCGCTGATCCCTGCCCTCTACGCTTCGGCCCTGTCGCCGGCCCGCGCTCTGCAGGAGGAGAACTGATCGTGGCCGCCCGCTCCGTTACCCCCACCAGCGTCCCCGCCGCCGCCGCGGCCGAGCCCGTGTTTCAGGCCCTCGACCTGCATCGTCATTTCCGCCTCGAAAAGCACCGGATCGAGGTGCTGCGCGGGGTCTCCTTCAATGTCGCCCGCGGTGAATGGCTCGCCCTCGTCGGCCGCAGCGGCAGCGGCAAGACGACGCTCCTGCACCTGCTGGGCGGCCTCGACCGCCCCAGCACCGGCGATATCATCTGTCTCGGACAGTCCTTCGGCGCCATGACCGAGCCCCAGCGCACCGCCCTGCGCCTGCACCACCTCGGCCATGTCTTCCAGCGCTACCACCTTTTCCCCGAACTCAACGCCCACGAGAACGTCGTGCTGCCCGCCCTGCACTGGGGCTGGGACCGGCAGCGTGCCTACGCGCGCGCCGCCGAACTCCTGGGCAGCTTCGGCCTGGGCAAACGCCTCCGTCACCGGCCTCAGGAGCTCTCCGGCGGCGAACAGCAGCGCGTCGCCCTGGCCCGGGCCCTGATGAACGAGCCCGGCATCATCCTTGCCGACGAGCCTACGGGTAACCTCGACGTCGCTGCCGGCAAAGAGATCATCGCCCTGCTCGAGGAGCTGCACAAGGTGGCCGGCAAGACCATCGTCATGGTCACCCACGACCTCGATCTCGCCCAACGTGCCGACCGGACCCTGGTCATGCGCGAAGGCCGCGCCGTGCCCGTGCCGCCCGGTCAGCGCGCTGATCTCGGCCCACCCCCCTTCTCCGCCGTCTCCTGAGCCACAATCGGCGCCCGGGGGATCAGGGCTACCGCGTCGGTCCGTAGGCCTTGACGTCAGCGAAGGTGACGGTGCCCATGCCGCCGGCCTCGGTGTACTCGCTGCGACCGCCATCGAAGGGGACCTTGCCCAGCAGCAGGCGCCGGGGGCCGGCCGGCATCGCCTGGCGCTCAGCGCTCAGGCAGGTCCAGGTGGTGCCGTCGCGCGAGACTTCGGACAGCACGAACGGCCCGGTCCAGCGCAGCCGTAGCCAGTACCAGGCCCCCCTCGGGTAGTTCTCGTACAGCGCCTGTTCGCCGGAACGGTCGGTCTGCAGACGCTCGTCGCTGCGCAGGCCGATGCGGGCCCGGCTCTCACCGACCCGCAGGCACAGCCCCGGACCCCAGGACATGCCGCACTCACCCTCGGCACGGACCCTACACTCGACGGCCGTGACCTCCGGCGGCAGATCCCGCTCCAGACTGGCCACCGTGCTCGCCCGCCCGGTGATGGTCAGCGTCCCGGCCTCCGCGCGCAGAATCGCCTCGCTGCGCGGGCTCAGAAAGGCGGTCCAACCCCCCGGCAGCACGGTCTCGAGGCCCTTCTCCGGCATCGGTGCCAGGAGGGTCGAGACCAGAGCCGGTTCGGCGAAGTTCTCCTGCCAGAGCAGACGCAGGTCCGACATCGGCATCTCCACGGCCCGCCGCAGTTCCTGGCGCAGCGCCACAAGCTGCGCCTGACGGCGCTCCGCCCCGGCCTCGACGCGGGCCGGCAGGGCACCGTTCAGCGCCGGCCAGTACCAACGCGTCAGCGCCTCCTGGCGGTAGTCGTGCAGCCATCCGGGAATCAGGTGGAGTCGGATGTTATTCTCAAGCAATGTATTAAGAAATGTCTCATCGAGTTTGTAGTCGTTGTTGTTGCAGAGCACGCCGATGGCGTTGCTGATGTTGTGCGTGGAGACGAAGTAGCGCAGGTAGTCCGGGTCGGCATAGCGTTCCGGACAGCCTTCGCCGCGCAGGATGAAGGTGTAGTAGGTGTCGATCTGCGGCAGGTAGCAGCCGCCGCCGGGCGGGCTGCCGGTGGCGTGGTACTCGAGCAGGCCCGTGTCGCCCACTACCTGACGGGCCTTGCGCGAGATCAGGTAGGTGCGCACGACGTTACCGTAGATGCCGTCGAAGTACAGGCCGTCGGGCTGGTAGTCGCGCATCACCTTCGTGATCTCGGCTAGGAAGATGGGCCAGTTCATGCCGCGGTCGTCGCCGGGCGAGAAACCAGTGGTCGCGAAGTTGTCGAAGTTGTTCATGGCCTTCGACTCCAGGCCGGTGCCGGCCAGGAAGTAGAAGGGCGAGGTGTAGACGAGGTTGCGCATTCCGAGCCGCTCGCAGGTGCGGTTGACGCGCTGGAACTCCTCGAGGCTGTGACGCGGGATGAAACGCAGGCTCCAGTCCTTCCACAACATCACTTCAGCCTGCTGCAACAGGATGTTGCCAGAGGGGCTCCAGGCCGTGATGTCGGCGTCGGACGGATAGCCGGTCTCCATGGACCAATGCCAGACGACACGGTCCTTGTAGGACGACTCCCAGGCGTACGGTCGCGGCGGTCCGGCACTCACCCAGAAGACCTGCTGAGGCGCCAGTGCATGCACGATCGTCCGCGTGTCCGAGCTGACCTGGGCCGTGCCGGTGCCGGTGGCCAGATAGAGCCCCGCACACCCCCACTCATCCAGCAACAGAATGTCGCCCGCGATCCGGCGGACGCTGGCCGGCTCGAAGCCGATCGTGCTGGTCACCGGCAGCGCCGTCGAACTGCGCACCATGATCAGCGAGTCCGCGTTGACGCGCACCTGCAGCGTCGCCGCGCCATTCGCCAGCAGCGCGGCGCCGCTGCCGGAGCGGGTGACGCGCAGCCCGGCCAGACTGCCGGCGGGAAACGCCAGCCGCAGCGCCTCGCGCTCCCGCCCCAGACGTTGCCGCACCACCACCGTGTCGGCGCTCGGTTGCAGCGCGATCTCCGCCCCGGTGGTGCGCACCAGAATGCGCTCCGGGCCGGCTTCGACAACCTCCAGGCTCATGCCGAACTGCGCCTCCATGAAGTCCGTGGTGGTCAGCAGATATTCAGCATCCGCCTCGAGCGACGGCGACACCGCCGGCTCCGCCGCCAGGCATGCCGTCGCCATCAGTCCGATCAGGATTGCTGCACTACGCATGACACGCTCCCTTTCCGGTTTCCGCCCGCCTGCTGCAGCCCTTGGACGCGGGCAGTCTTACCAGCCCAGCCCAGCGCGCCCTCATACCCGCAGGGCCTTCGTGGGATGATCCACCAGACGCAACATAGCGCCGCGCCCTGCCCTTGCCCTCCACACCCCGGCACTGTCCCGGGCTGGAGGGCAAGCACAGGGGCGGCCCTGCCGCCCCGGCGCGCTGCCGTTTGGGATGCCCCGCCGTCCGGCGGGGCTGCGGCTGCGGTTCGTGCCGCGCTTTGCGCCGGCTCTGCCCTTGCCCTCCAGACCTCGGCACTGTCCCCCGTTGCGCCGGCTCTGCCCTTGCCCTCCACACCCCGGCACTGTCCCGGGCTGGAGGGCGAGCACAGGGGCGGCCCTGC